>JAFNAG010000505.1 GCA_017860135.1 Acidobacteriota bacterium | reverse complement strand
CCGCCGATCCGCTCCCGCAGCCCGGGGGCGACCGGCTCGGCCGAACCTAAAGCCAGCCGCCATTATCACGAGGGCCGTCGAAGCAATGCAACCAAAAAATCAGCGACTTGTTCCGCGCTTTCGATGTCGAGGATGCTCTCGTGCCGTGCAATTGCGGTTCGCGAGCTCTTCCCGGGTGCCGGGATCCAGTTAGTCTCGCCTTCGGGAATGCCAATCAGACGCAGCGCGTGCGACAAGTCTGTTGCGTTGATGCCCATGAATTCATATAATGAATGCATTGAATGCATAGGGGTGAATTCATGAAGCATATTACCATACGCAACATACCTCCGGAAGTCGCGGACTCCCTGGAAATGGAACGCCGGCGGCGTGGCAAATCTTTGAATCAGACTGTGATACAGATTCTTCGCCAGAGTCTGGGTGTATCGCAGGGAATCCGCAATAACGGATTGCGGCGTTTAGCTGGGACATGGACTCCTGAGGAATATCGTCAGTTCGAAGCGGCGATTGCGCCAACCGAGCAAATCGATGAGGAGTTGTGGCGATGAGCCGGTATTGCATAGACACTTCGGCCTACAGCCATTTCAAATTGGGGGATCCGAGGATAGTCGACATGTTGGATCGCGCTGATTGGATCGGCGTATCCTCCATTGTGTTGGGCGAACTCTGGACTGGATTTTTGCAGGGCGAACGGGCTCTGCAGAACGAGGCGGAATTTCGTGAGTTCCTCGCAAATCCCGTTGTCGAGACGCTCGGGATGGACGGCGAAGTGGCGCGCATCTACGCGGAGATCGTTACCGATCTGCGAAGAGCCGGCACACCGATCCCCACCAATGATATCTGGATAGCAGCCGCGGCGGCGCGTGCCGGTGCGACGGTACTGACGTACGACCTTCATTTCAGGTCGGTACCACGGGTAGGGTGCTTGATTCTGCCGATTCCCGGCGGCAATTGAAGCTCTTCCCTGGATAGTCGGGGTGGCAGCGAAAAACCTGCAGTTGCAGCCGCTCGCTCACTTGTGCATACTCGGAACCAACTGGCGCTCATGGATGGCAGGCAATGAGCTTATGCATCGGCGCTCGATGCGCATGAAAAGAATGGAATCCACTCTCGGAAACCGGGTCAAACCGGGACAGTGCCTGAAGCGCTCCAACCTCACGAAGGCGATGCGGGCACTGTGGCGGCAAGCAAGGGACATCGCAGCTGCACGGTTCCTGTGCGCCGGTACAGTCATGATTCTAATGGTATGTGGAGCATGGATCTCGTTGTTCGCCGTCCCTGCGGCGGCAATGCAAGCCGCCATCATATGGGGCCGAGTGGTGGACCAGGCGACCGGCGAACCGCTCGGCAAGGTCAGGGTTGTACTGCGACCCTCGGATCTGCAGACAGTATCCGACGGTCAGGGCGCCTATCGGCTGGACGGCGTCCCTCCGGGCAAATATGAGGTACAGGTTTCCACGATCGGTTACCGCTTGCTGAAAAGGGAGATCCGCCTCGAGGAGGGGCAATCCCAGGAAATCGAGTTTTACCTCGGGCAGGAAGCCAGTACGATCCATGAGACGGTGCGCGTCACGGCGCCGGTCTACGAGGAAGTCGAGAAAGCCGCAGCCTCCCAGATCACGCTGAACAGCACGGAAATCAAGAACCTGGCGGGAGTCCTTATCGATGACCCATTGCGGTCGGTGCAGACGCTGCCGGGAGTAGCCGCCGGGGATGATTTCAATGCGTACTATTCGGTGCGTGCCGGCGGGTTCGAAAACAACGGCATCCTGGTCGACGGCGTCCTCACGCACAACCTGGCGCACACGCTCCAGGGGACACAGGATCCTGCCGGGTCCGTCACGATCCTGAACGGGGACCTGGTCGACAGCATGGCGCTCTACACCATGGCGTTTTCGGCGAAGTACGGTGATCGCACCGCTTCCTTTCTGGATGTCACCACGCGCGAGGGAAGCCGCGATCGGTTCCGGACCCGAATCGCGGTGAGCGGAACCAATGCGGCCATTGTTGCCGAAGGGCCGCTGGATCCCGGGAAGAAGGGCGCTTGGATCGCATCGGCGCGCAAGAGCTATGCCGGCTACCTCATCCGCAGGCTCGGTACCGAGAGCGATCTCGACCTGGGCTTCACCGACGCCCAGGGCAAGGTCGTTTATGAACTGACCGGAAGGCAGAAACTGGGAGGCTCATTTGTCTGGGGAAGATCCGTCCTGTCGCGCGACCCGGCAGACCGCGGCATCACCTCGATTATCGATGGGATCAACAACGTCGGCGTCGCCAACATGTCCTGGGTCTGGACTCCCGGCCCCAGGCTTTACCTGGAATCGCGGCTGTGCCTGATCCGGGAGACCTTTGAAAATCGGAACAAGAATGACGCTGTGTTGGATGAGGGCCATCACTCGGAAGTCACGGTGCGCAGCGATCTGTCGTTTCTCGCCGGCCGGGGACATCGCCTGGAGCTGGGTTTCTTGTCGCGGGATATCACGGCAGACGTACTGGACCGCCGGTACAACTACGGCCTGCAGCAGTTCGTGGACTTCAACCATGCCAGCGGCAGCTACTGGCAGCATGCCGCCTACCTGCAGGACCGATGGGCGATCCGGGGTGATCGTCTGACGGCTATCTTCGGCGGGCGAGTAGACACGACCGGACTCACGGGCGAGACACTCGTTCATCCGCGCGTTTCGATAGAATGGCGCTGGGGCGCCGGCAACAAGCTCGATGCCGGGTGGGGCGTATTCAGCCAGTTCCCTGAAGTACTGCCCGTCCTCGGACGCAATGGAAACCGCGACCTGCCGGGGGAAATCGCCCGGCATTATGTACTCGGATACGAGCGCTTGCTCGGCTCGAATTCGCGTGCCCGCATCGAGGTCTTCGCCAAGCAGGAATCCAATCTCCAGCGCAGCCGCAACAGCCTCTACCGCCTGATGAACGGCAAGGTGACTCCTCCCGACATGAATTTTCGCTACGATAGCGCGCTGCGCGGAGAAACGCGGGGATTCGAGGTCTTTCTGCAAAGAAGGAGCGCAAACCGCCTTTCAGGCTGGATCTCCTATACGTATGCACGTTCCAGGCGGCACGACCTGGTTACCGGCGAGTGGTACAACAGCGATTATGATCAGCGACACACGGTAAACGCATACGGAGGCTACCGGGTCACCGAAAGCTGGAGTCTGAGTCTCAAGGCCCGTTTCGGGAGCGGGTTTCCTTATCCGGGCTACTTCGAGCAGCGAGGCAGTGATTTTTATCTGACAACAATCCGCAATCGCGAACGACTCCCCCTATACAGCCGCGTCGACGTCAGAGTCAACAAGGCGTTTTATTTCAAGCGCAGCAAACTGTCTCTGTATCTCGAGGTGCTGAATGTCTTCAATCACGAAAACCTGCGTTACGACCAGACGTTCAGTGTAAACTCTTCGACGCGAAAGGTTTCCTTGGGAAGGGATTCCCTCTTCCCGATTCTTCCCACCGCCGGGTTCGTGCTGGAATTCTAGCGCTTACGTGCGGAAACATCTGAGCGATTTGCGAAGCTTGGACTCGTGCGCTGCGAGGATACGCAGGACCTCTCCGGTATCGAATCCCGCGTGCTGGGCCACATCCTCGACGCTCTTGCCTGCGTAGTGGACCTGGGTGAAGATGCGCCGCGGCAGTTCCGACCAAGAGCGGATTTCCGATACGATCGCCTCGTAGAGGTTGGTGCGAGGGTCCCTGAGATTCAAAGTTCCGGCTGCCATATCCAATCCCCTTTCCCGGTCATTTGCTCCCCGGCTTCCATTACAATAAGACGCAGGGTCACTCGAAAAAGTTTGCCGGCGAGCGCAATAATTCGGCGGCGCGAGCGATTTGCTCCTGAAGCTGCCCAACGACATCATTGGCGTGCTCGTGCCCGATTACTGGGACGAGTGGAAGGCTCAGCGGGACAAGACTGCCGGGCGGCGCGGTTCCTTGAAGCCTGCAGCCGAGCTAACAGGCGGTTGACGCGGCGAGATCAAGACGTATGAGGAAAGCGCATCCGTGCCAGTTCGCTCCGGGCGCGGGCATAGTCTTCGGGAATTCCGATGTCGATGAAATAGCGGTCCTGGATGAATCCTCCAATCTTGATTTGGCCGGCCATCTTCTCCAGAAAATCGCGTTCCAGGGAGAACGATTCCGGGAAGGGGTATCGTCCGGGCAGCTCCCGGTTCAGCACGTATACTCCGCCGTTGATCAATCCCCTGTCCATTCTGGCTTTCTCATGGAAGGCGAGGATTCTGCCGTCCAGGCATTCGACAGTGCCGTACCGGTCAAAATCGCACATGGGTTTCAGGGCCAGTGTAACGTCCGCAGCCATCGCCCGGTGGAAGCTCAGAAGTGCCGCCAGATCGACATCGAAGATGGTATCTCCATTTAATACCAGCGCCTCCTCACCAGAGAGCGATTTCATCGCCTTCCACACGGCGCCTCCGGTTCCCAGGGGGAGGGTTTCCACGCTGTATTGGATCTCGATCCCGCCCCAGCAGTTCCCAAAGTGCCTCTCGATCGT
>JAFNAG010000504.1 GCA_017860135.1 Acidobacteriota bacterium | reverse complement strand
GGCCACCATGATGAGACTGTATATCGCGAAGAGGCTGCCGGTGAACCAGTAGGAGAACCGTAAATCCGGCGGGGCGTTGCCGAGCAGCTCCCAGGCCCCCAATCCGTAGAACAGCGCCATGAGCAGCGAGACGATGATGATACGTACCCCGGCGTTGTTATCCGCGTAGGTAAAGTAGGAGATCGCCGCCACAAGAAAAAGGATGAGGGAGAGGCTCAGGGTCCCGCGGCCGGCGACGCCGCGAAAACGTCGCGTCCCTTCAAGGTACAGCGCTGCGGCGGAGAGGATGAGAACATTGGCCAGCACAACCGTGAACAGGACGGGGACGAGGCCGCGTAGGGCGATCAACAGAAACCCCGCCGCGTATGCCGCGCTCCCTGCCGTCCAGAATCCAAAACCGTCATAGGTCCTGCGGGTGCGCCAGATCAGGACCATGACGATGCTGAGAATTGTGCAAACCCCGGTCAGAACTACCGAAAGCGAGCGTATGTCGAGGGAAAAAGACGGCATAAAGGCATCACTTCTCCGGACACTGTCCGTGCTCGATGTGCAAGAGATCGGCAGGACCTTCCTCAGCGACATCCGCCCGATTAGATCCGGATCCGCCGGGGAGACGAGCGCCAATCGCAATCCCGGCTTTGATCGCCGAATTCGGCGATTATCCGCGCTGCGATACTGCCGGTGAATCCCTTTCCCTGTTGGTACGCGGACGGACCGATTCGATCACCCCCGGATCCGGATCGTCGCATTGGCCGGCGTTGGCCGGTCAGCTTCGCTCCAGTATTTCAATCCGGATATTCTCGGGGCCGCGGACAAAGGCGATCTTGAGGCCGGGCCGGATGGTGTTCGGTTCCAGGGTGAACTGGACCCCCCGCCGCTTCAAATCGGCGCACGCCGCGTCGAGATCGTCCACCCTGAGCCCGAAGTGGTCGAGGCCCTTGTAACGCCCGGGGGAACAGGCCGGCAGGTTATCATCGGACGTTGCCCGGAAAAGAAATATGGACAGGCCGTTCAGGTCCACGTCGATCCGGGGCTTGCCGTCCTGGACGGTTTCGATCACCTTCGCATCGAACGCCCTGTGGAAATAGTCTGCGACGCTCTTCGGGTCCTCGCTCACGACATGGACGTGATCGAAGTAATAGGTTGGCGGCATGGGATTCTCCTTTATATATTATTTGTTGTAGCCGGCGGCTTGCTTGTACCAGTCGAGGATCTCACTGCCGGTCATGAAGACGACACCCTCGTGCTTCTTGATGTATTCAAAGATCTTGCTGAAGTAGCCGATACGGTGGGGGACGCCCGTAAGATAGGGGTGCACCGCGATCGCCATGATGCGGGCGTTTTGCCGGCCCTCGGCGTAGAGGGTGTCGAACTGGTCGCGGCTCCGGTCGTAAAGCTCCGCCGAACGGTGGTGCTCGACGGCATAAATCGGGATGTCGTTGAGCTCCATGGTATAGGGGATGGAAAAGAGGGTGCCCTTCTTCACCTTCAGCGGGTAGGGAAGGTCGTCGTTTACCCAATCCAGGCAATACTCGATCCCCTCTTCCGCCAGGATATCGGGGGTGTTCAGCGTCTCGTGCAGGCCCGGTCCCATCCAGCCGCGCGGTTTCTGCCCCGTTTTTTCCCTGATTGCCTCGATCGTCTGGCGAATCACGGCGCGTTCATCCTTCTCCTTGGGGAGGGCCCGCTGCTCGAAGCTGTGGCCGAACAGCTCCCAGCGGCTCTTGAGGCAGGCGTCGACAATCCTTGGGTAGGCGCTGCAGACCGAGCCGTTCAGGCTGACCGACGCCCTGACGCCGTGCCGGTCCAGGACATCGATGATCCGCCAGATGCCGACCCGCATCCCATAGTCATACCAGCCGTAGTTGGCGATATCCGGGACGATGGTGGCGCCCTGCGGCGGGGGAATGACGGTTCGCGCCATCGGCTCGTCGAAGGGCCACTCTTCGATATTCACGATCACCCAGACGGCGATCCGAGCGCCTCCCGGCAGTTTGAGGGGTTTACGGTCGATACTGGGGCAAAAGTCAGCTCGCGGGTTGGTCATGATTCTCTCCTCAAATCTTTGTCTTTCTTAGGTCGATTCCTCTCCTCGCCGTCATGCATCGAACCGGCGGCGGCAGTGTAATCTGCACGGCAATCACTGTCAACGGATTTATTGGCGCCTCACAATCCTCTCAGGAGGTACCCGTTTACGGGCACGTTTATCCACCGAGTCAGTGCCCGGCAATCTCGCCGTCCCGGCCGTGACCAGGATTCTCGCCCGCCCCGCCGTTTTTCGCCGGGACACCCCTGACGGTGCCCAAACGGGCCTTCAGCGAGCGCAGTTCGCCGCCCGACAGGGCATCGTAATAGACGGTGTTGGCCATCACCTTCTTGACGTACTGACGCGTCTCCGCAAAGGGGATCGACTCGATATAGATCGCCCCTTCAAGGGGTCTCGCGGCGCGCCAGCGCCGCGCGCGGCCCGGACCGGCGTTGTAGGCGGCGGCAGCGAGCACCGGGCTTCCGTCGAGCCCGCCGAGCACGTGGCGCAGATAAAACGTGCCGAGCGCCACATTTACCCGCGGCTGATTCACGCGGGACGAATGATATCCCTTCATCCCGATCTTCCTCGCCACCCAGCGCGCCGTTGCAGGCAGCAGCTGCATCAATCCCGAAGCACCCGCCGAAGACCGGGCATCCGCAATAAAACGGCTCTCCTGGCGCACCAGGCCCAAAACCCACTGTTCGTCGATCTGCTGGATGCGCGCCTGCTCCGAGAGCACCTTGCCGTAGGGCGTGGGGTAGCGCATGCTGAAGTCGTGCAGGGAAACGGTCTTGTCGGCAGTGTTGATGGCACGGTCCCAGATCCCGTTGCGGCTCGCCAGCTCGGCGGCTGCGAGCAGCATCCGATCGTCCATCGAACGGATCGACCAGATCCACTCGGCAGTGGCCTCGTTCCGCAGGCCAAGCCGGTAGAGCGCTAGTGCCCGCTTAATGCCGCCCAGCGAGGCAACGTGGGCAAGTTCCTTCTTTGTCGGCGGCGCCGCTTTGGGCGGGACCGTAAGCGGAATTCCCAGTTCCTCGGCGGCAAGCTGGCCGTAGAAGTGATGTTCGTCGGCGATGCACCGAAACAGCCGCCGGCCCTCCTCCGGCGCTCCGAGCTCGCATTGCGCTCTCCCAAGCCAGTAGATCCAGGCGGGCTCGTTGAACACCGACGCCGCCATCCGCTCGATCGCCGTCTTCACCTCACGCCAGTTCTCCTGCCTGAGCGCGATGCGGACGCGCCACGCAAGCTGCTCGTCCGACAGGTGCGTCTCCCCGGTCTCCCTGAACCAATCCACCGCCTCTGGGAGGTGACGGCGGGCGCCCTGGGTTGCCAGCACCCCCCACACGTACTGCCTCTCTTCCCGGGGAAAGCGTTCCTGCAGTTTGCCGTCCCATCGCTTCGCCGCAACCTCCGGATCGATCTGCGCCAGCCGCGTGAGCGCGACAATCGCCAGTTCGCGGCCGGTACGTGTGCCCAGGTCGGTGCTGGGGCGCTCCAGGTACGCGGCCGGCGCACTCGCGGCG
>JAFNAG010000003.1 GCA_017860135.1 Acidobacteriota bacterium | reverse complement strand
CAGATCGTGGGTGGCTGCTGACTGCCGTCCCTCTGCGCCTCATCAGGGTTTCACAGGGACCCGGCAGGCAGTGCACTCCCACAGTGTCACGTGTGGGCAACAGCCAGCGCAAAGCGGGGCAAACCTCGCTGCCGTCGGTATCGGGTTCGCAATCGCCATCGGGATCGATATCGATCATGTCGCAGCCGACATCAGCGCAGAGGCTTTTAGTTCTGATCGGATTTCGCGGGCGATACCGATTCCGATCCCGACCTGGTTCATCCGAGGTCTGAAGTCTGAAGTCTGCGGAGTCCAAGTTGACACGCTCCATATCCGAAACCGTGAGATTTCGCGACCTGCCTGGGTTTCCACGGCTGTTCATTGACCTTGTCGAAGGCAATCCGTCCGCGCGGCAGTTTTTCCCGAACATGCCGGATCGGGACAACCTCCTGGCGCAGGCCGCCCGCTTGCAGGCTGAACCCTGGCCCCGCACGGCGATCTGCGATCTGCTCCGGGAGCAGGCACGCAGGTTCTCGAGCGACGAGACTGCTTTCGCCAACATCCAAAGGCTGCAATCCACCAATGCCGTCATCGTTCTGGCAGTGCTGCGCCCTCGATTGCTTGGAGGATCGCTCGCGGACTGGTTGCAGGCGATGACCGCAGCCCGGATGGCCGGGTGGCTCGGCAAGCGTGGAATCCCAGCGGTGCCGGTGGTCGGGATTGTGATGGATCGCGCACAGGAGGGCCTCACGGCGCGCGTTTTTTCCAGGGAAGGCAACAAGGAGTTTTCTTTGGGCGGTTTCTCCGGCCCGGAATCGACAATCCCCGGGTACGTCGGAGCCCTCCACGAACAACTGGCTCACACATTGGGAATTTCTGCGGGTGATTCGCACGTTCTGGCAGATCTCGCGAGCGCCTTTTCCCAAGGCTCGGATCTGACCGTTGCCTTCGGGAGCTTCCTGTCCCGTACGCTCGCATCCCTCGGCCTGATCTTCTTCAATCCCCCGGAGAACGGTTCCCTGTTGGTGCCGGCCGGAGTCCCGGAGAATGCGATGGGGCCGGTCTGTTCTTCACAGGCGGCGCGGCTGGCTGCAGCAGGATATCTTCCC
Organism: Acidobacteriota bacterium; assembly: GCA_017860135.1. Taxonomy (GTDB): domain Bacteria; phylum Acidobacteriota; class UBA6911; order UBA6911; family UBA6911; genus JAFNAG01. The sequence goes on along the minus strand of JAFNAG010000003.1, from coordinate 41,880 downwards.
GCGCGGAGTGACACGGGTCCGGGACAGGGCGCCCCGACCTATCGGGGGGACCTGCCTGTTTCCCTTATGTTGCCGGTAGCGGTGGAGGTGCTGGGAGAAGGCAATGTGCACGAAGCGGCCTGTGATCAAGCCCTGTTCGAGAGCCTTGGGAGAATCGCGCCGTGCGCATGGCCGCGCGCGAGCGTTTCGTTGGTCGACCTCCGCAGCCGCAGAGTCCTGGCCAGGTATGGACTGCACTGGCGGGAACTGTTCGCCGGACCCCACGAACTCAAGGACAGGCTGGTGCCACAGGAATTGGTGCGGCATACTTTGGGTAGCCTGGATATGCTGGCGGACGAGGTCCGAAGGAGCACTTCCCGGCTGATGGAGCTCGTCCCCTCCGGCGCGCGCCTCAGGTCGAGGACCGAAAGAGCCGGAGCGCGCATGGCCTATCAGGTCGCGAAGCTGAAGGATCGTTACCTGAGAGTGCTGCAGCGCCGTTCAGAGGCGGTCGACCGCCAGGTATCGCGACTCTGCAGCTTTCTCGCGCCGGGCCGCCAGCTCCAGGAGCAGTACTTTCCAGGCTTTGCTCTCATGATCCGCCATCCCGGGAAAGTGCCGGAGTTGGTATACGAATCCATCGACCCCTGGAAGTTCGAGCATCAGGTTCTCTCATTGGACTAGCCTATGGAACTGGATATTCTTGCTGTGGGAGCCCACCCGGATGATGTGGAGTTGCACGTGGGGGGAACACTGGCCAGGATGGCAGCGCTGGGATATGCCGTCGGCGTCGTCGACTTGACCCGCGGCGAGCTGGGAACGCGCGGCACTCCTTCCGTCCGCGCCCGCGAGGCGGGGAAAGCGGCCAGGATCCTGGGCCTGACGGTCCGGGGAAATCTGGGTCTCCCGGACGGCGATGTGCTCATTACTCCGAAAACTCGTCTTGCGGTGATCCGAGCGCTCCGCGAACATCGCCCGATGATCGTAATGGCCCCGCACTGGGATGACCCTCACCCGGATCATGCGAATGCCGGGCGCCTGGTTGCCGACGCAGCCCACCATGCGGGGCTGGCGAAGATCAGGACCGGCCAGGAGCGCTTCCGTCCCAAGGCGCTGTTGTATTACATGCTTCCCCCTCATGTCCTGCCCACGTTCATCGTCGACGTGTCGGCCCACGTCGGACAGCGTGAAATGGCGATTCGCGCCCATCAGTCACAGCTATATGACCCAAAGAAAAAGCCGGACACATACCTCAGCCAGCCGGACTTCCTGTACGGTGTGGACGCGGTTGTCAGCTACTATGGCACCCTGATCGGAAGGGCGAAAGGCGAAGCGTTTTTCATGAAGGTACCGCCGGAAATGCCGGATCTCGTGGGGTTTTTCCGGCAGCAGGGCTTCCGGCGGCTGAGGTAGTCCGGCTCCCCGATACTCTGCGATTCAAAAGTCGCCAGCCCCGGAGGGCAGTGCAGGGAATCCCGGGGCGCGCCACGGTCTGAATCGTAGCCTGGTTTGCGCGGGCAGGGCAATCCCGGCAGTATGGTGTTATATTTCCTTTGCATTTGCGTCCTTTGAGGGATAGAGGCTGTCCAATGATGAGCCGCAAGTTGTTGTCTGCCGCTGCCGTCGCTATCTCGGCGACCCTGTGGGTGGTCCCCGCGCGGGCTGCCGGCTCGGGCCGCATGTCGGTGGATGGGCTTGCAGACAATTCGGATGCCATTATCTATGCCCGCGTGATTGGAAATCGCCCGTATTGGGATTCTGGAACGCAGGCGATCTGGACGCGGACCGATCTTCAAGTCCTGGATGCACCCAAAGGGAATCCCGGCTCCTTGCTGTCCATCGCCGAGCCCGGCGGCATCCTCACCGGCAGAGGAGAGATTTACCCGGGTGTCCCTCAGTTTCAGGTAGGACAGGAAGCGGTCCTGTTCTTGTACCGCGCGCCCGGAAACCGGCTGCGCGTCACGGGAATGCTCCAGGGCGTCTTCCTCGTAAGCGCCGACCGGGTGACCGGCATTCGCATGGCGCGGCCCGCCGCACCGGGACCTGAATCCGCTTACGAGGAGGGCTCCCCCAATGCGCAGGCTGCCAGACAAGATGCTGCGCGGCCTGAGGTGTTGGGCCGTTTTCTCATGGTCCTCCGGGAGAAGGGGAGAGCACGGTGAACACGCGGCCCCGCGGGAGAATTCCGATGCTGGTCCTTGCGGCGGCCTCCGCGCTGCTCATTCCCGCAAATTCGAGCCGCGCGTATGTGCCCATGCGCTGGGGGACTGCGGGAGCCCGCGGGTCCTGGCCAGCGGTCCGTTTCCCGATCGCATTTGCAGTGCATGACGACACGGCGAAAGGGATGCCAAATCTCGCTCCCGGAAGCGATGTCCTCGCCGCCATCCGAGCCGCGCTCCACTCCTGGCAAGGCATCCAGACCGCCGCCATCCGATTCTCCGAACCGAAAACAACTGCCGCGGACACTGCTGCGAGTGATGGCATGAACCTGGTCACCATGGCCGGGACGGCCGTCAACCGCGAAATTCTCGGGGGGGATCAGGGTGCGGTGGCATTAACGCGGCTTGTGTTCGACCCGGATACGGGGGAGATTTTCGAGAGCGACATCCTGCTGAATCCCGCATACCGGTTTTCGACCGACCTGACTCCCGGCACGTATGATTTACAGTCGATCCTGACGCACGAGTTGGGGCACGCGCTCGGCTGTGACCACGCCGCGGGGCTGGATGACACAATGTTCCACACGGCGGCTCCGGAGGAATTCCATCAACGGCACCTTTCGGCGGATGCCGTGGCGTTTGCCAGTTCCACATACCCTGACAAGGCCCGCGTCAATTCCCTTGGCAGCATCTCCGGGCGCATCACTTCGATGGGCAAAGGGATCTTCGGGGCTTCGGTCACCGCAGTACATCTGGACCGCAATCTGGTTTATGCTTCGCTCTCGGGGCCGGACGGCAGCTTCGCGATTCAAGCGATGGCCTCCGGAAAGTACGCCGTCTATGCGGAACCGCTCGACGGCCCTGCGACGCCGGAAGATCTGATGGTGCAGGGAGGCGGCGCGTATTACCGAGGATTGCATACGACGTTTCGCACCGTTTTCGCCGGGGACAGGAGTCTGGGAACTGATGGCGCCCCGCGGAATCTCAAGATGGACCTCGTCGTGCCGTCCGGGATCCCCACGCTGAATCTGGATCGCATGGGCCGCGGTGATCCTGACAGCGGGCTCGGCTACCTGGCAGACGGCTCGGCAGTAGTGCACCCCGGTGAAACGCTGAGCCTGTGGCTGGGCGGCGCGGATCTCTGGAAAGTCTCGGGAATCGGCAGCATCCGCATTCTGGGAACGGGCCTGTCGCTGGATGCCGCTCGCGGCGTCCGCACTCTCAGAAACGTCAGCGGCGCCGAGGTCGGAGTATCGGTGCTGCTTCATGTCGCACCGGATGCCGCTCCCGGCCCCCGCACCGTCACGATCCAGGTAGGCGACCAGCAGGTGGCAAGCACGGGTGGCATCCTGGTTGCAGAGCGGAGCCTGCCGGCCGTACGGCTCCATTTCCCCTACCTGATTGCCTCGCCTGCAGAATATACGGGGATCGCCCTGGCGAATCCTGCGGCGGAGGTGCCGGCCACGGTCCGGGTATTTGCGCGCGATCCCGGCGGGGCGCTCCTGTGGAGTGAGGATGCGGTTATCCCCGCTGCATTCACCCTGGCGGGCAGGACGCAGTCCGCCCGCCTCGAACGGCAGATCCTCAACCTTCCCATGGACTCCCGACAGGCAGGATCCCTGAGTGCGGAATCGGATAATGGCATGCTGCAGGGCTGTTTTCTGGGTGGCGATCTTGCGGGCGCCTACCTGGATGGTGCCGAAGCTTTCCTGCGGGGTTACAGGCAGTTGTATTTCGTCGATGTTCTTCAAAACGGGAATACTTCTACCGAAATCCATTTGATGAACATCGCGGACGTGCCGGTTTCCGTAGACCTTGCACTGGTGCTGGACACGGGTGAAACTCTGAAAATAACCAGGTACATCCCCGCCGGCGGGAAGATCGGCGATACCGTTTCCAGCCTGTTCGCCTTTTCCGGGGTCCTGCGTGCGGGGCACCTGCTGGCAAGCACCGCCGCGGACACTCTCGCGGGCTTCGGCCTGGTCAGGCAGAAGGATGCCGTCTTCGGACTGAATGCCCTGCCGCCGGAAGCAGGCAGCGCGATGTTGTTCTCCCCGCAACTGGCGGTGGGGGCTCTCGGAGTCCACTACAATACACGGTTGAACGTTTTGAATGCCGGCGCATCGGTCGCCACCGTCACGGTTGCCCTGCTCGACGAAAACGGCAGCCAGCTCCATCCGGGCGCATACAGCGTGGAGTTGGCGCCGGGCCGGCATTTCAGTGCCGACCTGCATGATTTCTTCGGGCTGGAGCAGGCGCAAGGATACATTCGGGTGAGTGCGCCGGCAGGCTCGAAGCTGCTCGGGAATGTCCTGTTCGGCGACGGAGACCCCACTGCCGGGTTGCTTCATTTCGGCGCAGCGCTGCCGCTCTCGGTGTCGGGGAGTACGAGCTTCGTTTTTCCCCACGTCGCCCAGGGCAATGGATATTACACCGGTGTGGCATTTCTGGCGCCCGACGGCGCCCGCTTGAAAGCGGATGTCTACGACGCATCGGGACGGAAGGCGGGGAGTGCATCGCTGGACCTGGCCCCCAACCTCCGCATCGCCTCGCTGCTGGAGTGGTTGATTCCGGAGACGGCAGGGCAGGTCGGCGGGTATATCGAGGTGACTTCGGACCGGCCGGTCATCGGGTTTGAGCTGTTCGGCACGACTGACGGCAAAGTCCTGTCGGCGGTCCCTCTGCAGCGGCTGTCAAAGTAGCCTGTGCTATAATTCCAATTTTTACTCACGGAAGATGAAGAATGTACCGGCAGCACGCCAGGCTATTCGCCGCAATCCAATTCGTATCTGATCTCGGCCTCACCAGCCTCGCCTTCGTTTTCGCTTACCACACCCGGATCCACCTGGAGCTTCTGGTGCCGGCGAGACTCTCCCGGCTGCTGAATCCGGAGCTCCACCCGCTCTTTTCCTATTGGTGGGTAGTGGCGATCTCGTCCGTGGTCTGGTCGATTGTGTCATATTCGCTCGGGCTCTACCGGCTCTCCATCCGCCGTTCGGACTGGGAAAAGATCCGCGTGATCGGGGCGAGCGCCATTCTGCTCGGCCTCTTCCTCGGATTCCTGTCCTTTTCGTTGAAAGCGGATTTGAGCCGCCCGCTGATCGCGCTGTTTATCCTCTATCAAGCCCTGCTGCTTTCTCTGGCCCGCCTGGCAGTAACCACGCGCTGGCGGAGCAGCCGCCGCCCGGTCAACGGTCAGAGGAACATCCTGATTGTCGGCAGCGGCGACAAGGCTCTGGAAATGGGCCGTTTGGTCTCGCGATATTCCGACTGGGGGCTGCGGATTCTCGGATACATTGCGCGCGACCGCGAGGAGCAGACCAGCGGAGAGGGCAAGATCCTTGGAGCGATCTCCGATATTCCCAGGATCGTGGAGGAAATGGTCGTCGACGAGATCATTTTCGTGGGCAATCGGCCGCGCGACCTGGAGAGCCTCAGCGAAGTCCTGGCAATTTGCAGGGAGCAGGGAATCCGGACCAGCGTCGCCATCGACATGTTTCCGTCCAAGGTTTCCAATGTTTCCATGGAGTTCCTCGAGAACGTACCGCTGCTCACATTCAGCACTACCCCGGATCACGCCTTTTCGCTGTTTGTGAAGAGAATCATGGACGTCATCCTCTCGGCCCTCCTGCTCCTGGTCCTCTCCCCGTTCCTGCTCGTCGTCGGCGTTCTGATCCGGCTGACATCGTCAGGCCCGATGATCTACCGGCAAATCCGCTGCGGCCTCTATGGCCGCAAGTTCGTGCTCTTCAAGTTTCGTAGCATGAAAGATGGAGCGGAAGACGTTCTCTGGGAAATCAAGCATCTGAACGAAATGGACGGCCCGGTATTCAAGATGCGCAACGACCCGCGCGTGACACCCCTGGGTCGCTTCCTTCGCAAGAGCTCAGTTGACGAGTTGCCGCAATTATGGAACGTCCTGAAAGGGGATATGAGCCTCGTCGGACCCCGCGCGCCGCTGCCCGACGAGGTCCGTGAGTATTCCCGCTGGCAGAGGCGCCGACTTTCCGTAAAGCCGGGCATCACATGCCTGTGGCAGGTCTCCGGACGGAATGAAATCGACTTCCACGAGTGGATGAGGCTCGACCTGCAATACATCGACAACTGGTCACTTCTGCTCGACGTGAAGATCCTGCTGCGCACATTTCCCATCGTGCTGATGGGCAAAGGCGCCAGATGATTGAGGGAGTCGGGAGTCGGAGTGGGACTACGGGCCAGGATGAATCGTGTCAACCTCCAGGTGCCGATTAGAACCCGGCGCTGCTGCGATGATATCCACGAACTTTACGGCTTTTCTCCCGACTCCCTTTCCTGAACCATCGAACCTACCGAAGCAAGCTGGTCCTTGTATTGGAGCTGATAGAGCTTCCAGTAGATGCCCTTCTGCTTGAGCAGTTCCTGGTGCCTGCCGCTTTCGCGCACGCGGCCGCGATGCAGCACCAGAATGCGGTCGGCGTTCTGTATTGTCGACAGCCGGTGCGCAATGATGATGCAGGTGCGTCCTTCCAGCAGTCTCTCGAGCGCTTCGCGGATCAACAGCTCGGTTTCCGTGTCGATGCTGGACGTGGCCTCGTCCAACACGAGGATCCTGGGGTCGTAGGCGAGGGCGCGCGCAAATGCGAGAAGCTGTTTCTGGCCAACGGACAGCGAAGAACCGCGCTCGCCGATCTCGGTTTCATATCGCTGGGGCAGGCGGCGGACAAAGCCGGCCGCATGCACCGTCTCGGCGGCTTTCTCGAGGTCACCGTGGGAAATGCCGCTGTTCCCCAGCCGGATATTTTCCGCCACGCTTCCCGAGAAAAGAAACACATCCTGCAGCACCGCGCCGATCGACCGGCGCAGTCCCTGCAGGGAATATTCCCTTACGTCGGTCCCGTCGACGAGGATCTGTCCACTGCTCACATCATAGAACCGGCTGAGGAGCGAAATGATCGTCGATTTTCCTGCACCGGTCGCCCCGACCAGCGCCACCTTTTCCCCGCGGCGCACTTCAAAAGACACATCATGGAGCACGGGCTCTCCCGGATGGTATGCGAAACTGACGTTCCGGAACTCAACCGTCCCCTGTGTCACGGTGGCGGCTTTGGGTTCGGGCGGCGATTCGATGCCCGGCGGAGTGTCGAGAAGCTTGAAAATACGTTCCGAAGACGCCATCGCACCCTGCAGGATGGTGTACTTTTCACTGAGATCGGAGATCGGCCGGAAAAACCGGTCCGAGTATTGCACGAACGCGACCAGGGCGCCGATCGTAAGGCTCCCCTCGAATACCTTGAGTCCCCCGTACCACACCACGATCGCAACCGCGAGGGCGCCGACCAACTCCAGAAGGGGATAAAACAGGGCGTAGTAGAAGATCGATTGCAGGTTGGCGTCCAGGTGTTCCCGGTTGATTTCCGTGAATCTCCGGTGTTGGCGGCCCTCCTGAACGAAGCTCTGCACGACAGGGGTTCCGCTGATGTTCTCCTGCAGAAACGAATTGATCCGGGCGATGGCCGTGCGCACCCGGCGGAAGGACTCCCGCACCTTGATCTTGAAAACAAAAGTCACCAGGAACAGCAGGGGAATCACCGAAAATATCGCCAGAGCCAGCTTGAAGTTAAGCAGGAAGAGGATGACGACGATTCCCGCGAGCGTGAAGATGTCGCCGAAGACCGAGATCACCCCTGCCGTAAACAGCTCGTTCAAGGCATCCACATCCGTGGTGACCCGGGTCATCAGTCGGCCCACGGGATTTTTGTCGAAAAAAGCGACGTCCAGTTTTTGCAAATGCCGGAAGATCTGCATGCGGAGGTCGAACATAATCCGCTGACCCATCAGATTCAGCACCCAGGTCTGGCCGTAGCTGAAAAGGAAGGTGCCGAGAAGCGCCAATACATAAAGAATGGCGATCGCGTTCAGTCCGGACAGTTCCGAGGTTCGAATGTAGCGGTCGATCGCAACTTTGGTAAGCCAGGGAGGGAGCACGGACAGTGCCGAGCCCGCCATGATGTACACGAAGGCGATCACAACGTCCCTCCGGTACGGGCGGAGATAGCCGAGCAGCCGCCGCATCAGTCGTGCGTCGTACGCCTTGCCCAGAACCTGTTCCTCACGCAGATCCGTTGCCATTGCCTCAGGCTGTCGCCAGCTCCTCTTCGAGCAGTTGCTTGTGATACAGGTCCGAATAGGCTCCACCTGTCGCCATCAGCGATTCATGCGTCCCCCGCTCCACGATGGCGCCGTCCCGCATGACGACGATATGGTCCGCCTCCTTCACTGTCGACACGCGGTGGGAGATGAGAATGGTGGTTCGATCCCGCATGGCCTGTCTGAATCCCTGGAGAATCTTCTCTTCCGTGTACGTGTCGACGCTGGAAAACGCATCATCGAGAATCAGGATTTTCGGGGACTTGGCGAGGGCGCGGCTGAGCGCAACCCGCTGTTTCTGCCCGCCGGACAGGGTGATGCCGCGCTCTCCCACGAAGGTTTTGAATCCCTCGGGAAACGTCTGGATATCCTCTGCAATGGCGGAAACCCCTGCCGCCCACTCGAGCTGAGCATCGGGGATTTCCCCTGCCATGCCGAAGGCGATGTTGGCGCGAATGGTGTCTGAGAACAGAAAGGTCTCCTGCGGAACGTAGCCGATGAGCCGCCGGAGATCTGCCAGGGGCCAGGAATGCACGTCACGCCCGTCGACAAAAATCGTTCCCGGGGGCGGATCGAAGAGTCTCGGGATCAGGTTGGCCAGGGTGGATTTTCCACTTCCGGTCTGGCCGACGATTGCCAGGGTGGATCCCGCAGGCACGTGCAGGCTGATTTCCTTGAGCACGGGCCGGACAGAGCCGGGATACCGGTACGACAGATTGCGAATCTCAATGGCTCCCAAGGCCGACCAGGGATCTCCCGGCGGGGTGTCGGAACGGATCCCCGGTGCGGTCCGCAGGATGCGCAGGATCCGCTCCATGGATGCCGCGCCCCGCTGAAAGATGTTGATCACCCAGCCCGCGGCGATCGTCGGCCAAGTCAAAATCGACAGATAGGAGAGGAAGGCAACGAACTCACCCAGACTGAGCTGCCCGGCGACCACCATCCTCCCGCCATACCAGAGCAGGGCCACAGCAGACAACCCGATGAGGGCGGACATCATGGGATAGAAGATCCCCCACAGGCGGATCAGCGACGCGCTGCGGCGCACATATTCCTCATTGAGTCTCTGGAATTCCGATGTCTCCGATTCTTCGCGCGCGAAAGCCTTGACGACACGGATGCCGGCGAGGTTTTCCTGGGCACGGGCGCTGATGCGCGAGAACTGTTCCTGAATGACTTCGAAGCGGTCGTGGATCTGACGTCCCACGGTCTTGACGCCGATCGAAGCCAGCATCAGGGGAACGCAGGCGAACAGAGTCAGTTTCCAGTTGAGCCGGAAAAGGATGAGACCGGCTGCGATCACCGTCACCAGCGTCGTGACCGAATACATGATGCCGGGACCCAGGACCGACCGGACGGCATTCAGGTCGTTGGTCGCGCGTGACATGATGTCTCCTGTGCTGTGGGCCTGAAAAAACGACAGTGACATCTTCTGCAGGTGAGAGAAAAAATCGTTGCGCAGGTCGAACTCGATATCACGGCTGACCCCGATGAGGATTCTCCGCATCCAGAATCTGAAGAAACCTTCCACCGCGGAGATGCCCAGGATGAGAGCCGCATATCGCGGGAGTTTTTCCGGTGCGAAGGCCGCCTGGATGTCATCCACCACATATTTCAGAATCCAGGGCGAAACCATGCCCGCGGCGACCGTGCATGCGACCATCACAAACCCGATTCCGACTTTCCAGCGGTATTTGCCCAGGTAGGGGAGCAGATGCAGGAGACTGTAATCTTTCAGCATAGTGAGTGACAGAAAGGCGAATTCAACCGCGCTCGTGCGCCGCCCGCATGTCCTTGTACGGAAGGATGTCCCCCTGACGAAGCTTGAAGTCAAGGGAATAGCGCGCAAATCGCCCGTCATACTCCGGGTAGGAAAGCGTAAACGTGGAGGTGGCATCCGGCGTGACCGTTTCCGCGTCCATTCGGACTATCGCAGTTTCCAGCAGCGTCCCGTCCGATGCGTACAGGCGTATGGCGGCATCGAGCTTCTCGATCGGCTCCGCCGAGATGTTGCGGATCACTCCGCGGATGCGAAACTCCTTCCCCTGGGTTTCATCCCCCAGATAGAGCAGAGCGATCCTTTCCTGCGCCGGCGGAGGAGCATTCCTGAGGAGAAGACCCTGAACGACGCTGTCCAGGGTGCTCTGAGGGAGGAGGATCAGGGAAAATCCCGCGGCGACCACCAGCGCCAGGACGATGAGCAGGCCGCGCAGCAGATCCGCAGCTACAGTCGGGCTCGGAACCACGCTGCGCTCGAACAGATGGGCATCGGGGGACCCGGATGCGGGAGGGCGCGCCGCCTGCTGCTGCACCCGCGCCTTGCGCGCGCGCCTCAGATAAAACATCAGATAAGCAGCGACGAGCAGGAGCGCCAAAGCGGCTAAGGCGATGCGAGTGTAGAGCGGATCATAGGTGAGCAGGAGGTTGGACATTAGGCTAGTCGGCAGGCCGCTTTTTGATCGGGACAGGAGGCGTTGGCTTCTGATCCCAAAAGCCCTTGTTATCTTTGAAAGCCGGTTCCGTGCCCAGCAGTTTCATGCTGATCTTGCCCAGGATTCGCTTTTCCACGCTGCCGAGGGACTGCAGCGGCAACCACTTCTCGCTGCCGTCGGAATCCCGGTTCAGCGCTTCCATCTGGGTGCGCACCGTCACCATGGTTTCCGTGGGAGAGATCATTTCGAACAACGCTTCCACCGTGTAGCGGGCCTTCAGCCAGCTTCCCGTGATCGTGTCCGTCTTGTTGGCGACTTTGTCAATCTCGGCGGAGGTCAGAGCGCCGGTGATGAATTCGTAGGGCCGTGACACCAGCCGCCCGTTTTGCATGTCCTCGAGTTCGATCCTGTAACCCATCTCCTCCAGGACAGCGCGCGAAGCACGCATAACCAGATCCCGCTTTTTGACGAATTTGATGGGATCGGGCAGAGAGGGCCGGCTGTTCTGGCCCAATGAGAACAGAGCCAGCCCCGAGCAACTTAAAAACAGGAGAACCACAAACGCCGCAAGCCGCTTAACATGTTGATAAGATACGGGATTCGTTCGCACGCCTGAATCCTAGCACCGTCTCCTGGGCAAGTCAATGCAAACTACCACCTCTGCAAAGCATGGCGTTGGCGTGCCCGGCACTGGGGGCGCTGCCCCGTCCCCCCGGGGTTGCTGTCGGCATCGCGATCGAGATGGGGTAGATAGCGAAAACATGTCCTCGTGGAAAGTTGCGCGACGCTTTGCAAGGCTGCATTTCCAATCTCGAGGATTCGTCGCTCCTGACCGCGCAGTCTGAAGTGACTCACGGCTCGCGGGAACAACGGGGCCTGTCAGAATCGCACGGTCGGAGTCCGCGGCCTTATTCCGCAACTATTGGATAACCGAGGATGAACGCGCTGTCGCTAGCGCGATTTGGGGCGTGAGGCGCCCCTCTGGTAGCGTGCGACTGCTGCAAGGTGGGAGTTCAGGTCTCTGGAGAATACGTGCGTTCCGTCGTTTTTCGAAACATAGTAGAGATAAGCGGTTGCAGTTGGCGAAAGCGCGGCCTGGAGGGAATCCTCTCCCGGGTTTGCAATCGGGCTCGGGGGGAGCCCCAGGCGCCGGTATGAATTGTAGGGGGAGTCGATCTCCAGATCCTGCCTGCGCAGGTTCCCGTCGTACGTGCCGTTCTGCTTGAGCGCATAAATAATGGTTGGATCACAGGCAAGCGGCATCCGCAACCGGAGCCGATTCCACATCACCGACGACACGAGGCGCCGCTCGCCGGAGTTCCGGGCTTCTTTTTCCACCAGGGAGGCGAGGATCACGATATCGCGAGCGCGCCGGTTTTCGGGTTGGGGACCTGCCGCCCACAGCGGTGAAAAGCGCTGGCGGAATTCACGTACCATGGCTTTCAGGACCTCTTCCGGACCGATCCTGCGGGGGAATCGATACGTTTCCGGGAACAGGTAACCCTCGAGGCTGCCGGCCTCCGGATCCAGGTCCGCAATCCACTCCACCCGTCGCAGCAGGCGCTCAAGCTCCTGCCGGTCGCCGATTCCGTTACGGGACAGCAAATCCACCGTTTCCAGGGCGGTGAGTCCTTCCGGGATCGTGATCGTGCGGTAATAGACGTCCCCGGATAGCAGCCGGCCGGCAACCTGCGACGGATTGGCCGGTTCGGCGAAACGATATTCACCCGCCTGCAGCCGCCTGTCCAGCCCGGTCCACTTGACATAGAGGACAAAGGGCAACGCGTGCCGGATTGCGCCGCCCGCCTGGAGCAGGCCCGCGATGTCTCGCGTCCCGGCTCCACGGGGGATTTCTATGAAAATCTCCGAGCCGCCGGGAGAGTAGTAGGGCGTGGTGAGCTCCGAATACGTCCAGAACGCGACGCCGGCAGCCAGGGCGCCGATCAATAAGATCAGCAGCGGGAGGAGTCTGCGCACTTCAGGATTCCCTCAGGAGCCTCTCCAGAATGAGTGCGGCGGCCAGGGAATCAACGGTTCTGTACCTGCGCTGCCGCCTGGTGCTCATCCCTCTCCAGATCTCCAATGCCTCGACAGTCGAGAGGCGCTCATCAACGGTCCACAGTGGCAGGCCGAACTCGCGCCGCAGCGCTTCGATGAAGCGCTGCACGCCTTGCACGGCGGCGCCGGCGCTGCCGTCCATATTCATGGGAATTCCGACAACCAGCGAATCGATCGCGTTGTCCCGGACGGCCGTTTTCAGCCGGCGCATCAGGTCACGGCGATTGACGTTCGGGAGGGAGGGAAGTGGGCGCACCGTAATCCCCAGCTCGTCACTCGAGGCAAGCCCCACGTTTTTCGTACCATAATCCAACGCCAGAATTCGACCGCGGTCCACGGAATCATTGGAACATACCGGGCAATACGCGTCAAGGCGGATGCCAAGTCCACGAGAGCCAACGGTCACGCGCGGAACAACCTGCCCGCTGGTCAGGACTGCAGAGCTCCATAATGCAGAAGTGCGTGATGCTGCGGCAATCGCGCTACAGGCCATGCCGCTGGTCAGTGCCGTGACCGCAACGCAGCGGGTGTGGCTTCCACGTGATCCAACAAGCACACGCTTGCCGAGGCACGCCGATCATGGAATTGGTTGCTGCAGGGGATTTCGTACTATATAATTCCAAAGTTTGGATACTGCAAGAAGCGGAGGTACGATGCTTCACAAGGGAAAAGTGCTGGTTGTCCTGCTGTCGACGCTGATCGTCCTGTACGGGGTTTCGGCCGCGTTTTATGGAAAAGTGGTTGCCAAGGATGACGCCTACCCGGCGCTCTCCGTGTTCATGGAATCCCTGAAGACGGTCAACGACGACTATGTCGAGCCTCCGGAAATGAGCAAGGTGCAGGAAGGCGCCATGCAGGGACTGATTGACGCACTCGATCCCTACAGCTCATACCTGACAAAGGAACAGATAGGCGCGCTGGACAGCCAAAAGGGCAATACGGCGGAGGTCGGTCTGGTGCTGTCCAAGCGGTCGAATATCCTCTACGTCGTTGCGACCACTCAGAACGGCCCTGCTGACTCTGCCGGCATGCGCCCCGGGGACTACCTGGTTTCGATCGACGGTGCCAATGTGGAGGACACGAGCCTGCTGGAGGCCGAGAGCATGCTCCGGGGAACTCCCGGCAGCAAGGTCAAGGCGACTGTGTTTCGAGGCTCGCAAACCAAACCTGTCGAGATTGCAATGGTGCGCGCCAATGCGGACCCGCAACCTGCGGTAACCCGCATGCTGGATGGCCGGATCGGCTTCCTCGAAGTACGGTCGTTGGCCGCCACGAACCTCGACCAGACGCGTGTCAAATTGAAGACGCTGATTTCCGCCGGCGCGCAAAAACTGCTTCTGGACCTCAGGGATTGTGCCGGCGGAAAGCCGGAGCAGGGCGCCGAACTTGCGAATCTTTTCATTCGGAACGGGCCCATATACATTGTGAAAGGCCGCCTGGGAGAGGTTCTGGAGGAAATCAAGGCGGATCCGGAAAAGTTTCTGACGGATCTTCCCATGGCCGTTCTGATCAACGGATCGACTGCGGGCCCTGCCGAGATCGTTGCCGGCGCGCTCAAGGCTTCCGGAAGAGCGAGAGTGGTGGGGGAAAGATCCTACGGCATGGGATCGGTGCAGAAGCGGATCGAGCTGAAAAGCGGTGCTGTCCTCATACTGTCCACGGCGAAGTTCTATACGCCGGACGGCAAGCTGATCGAGAACGACGAATCGGTGCGGGAGACCGGAATCAAGCCGGACATCGAGTCGCCTGAGCCGCTTCGCCTGCAGGATCTCCTCGTGGATTCGTATTTCGATGATCAGGACGATTCCTCGAAATTCCGGCAGCTCCGGACGAAAATCGATCAGGAGCAGTTCGACAGGGCAGTCGAGGTTTTGACCAAGGGGCCGCCAGCTGAAAAGCAGATGCCTTGACTGGTTCTCCTTGGAATAATATTGACAGCTTTTCGACCTTTCTGATAGCTTTAAACCCTGTTTTTCTAGGCGCGTAGCTCAGGGGGAGAGCACTTCCTTGACGCGGAAGGGGTCAGCGGTTCAAATCCGCTCGCGCCTACCATGATCCGCACAGGATCCATAACTCGGGCAGGATAACCGCGATGAAGGCAGCACCACGGTTGCAACTCATATCCGCCAATCCATTTACAAGCTGATGATCAGGGAAGGTGTGTTCCTTTCTCCCTGCCTTGCGATCCGAGGCAAACAGGCCGAAAGGGCGCATCAAAATCATGCCATTGAATGTAATCTATGCAGACGGCAAGACCGGTGAAGTGATCGATCCCAAGGAGCAATTGGAGATTTATCGGCACAGCACCTCCCATCTGATGGCGGCGGCGGTCAGCGCCCTGTTTCCCGGGACCCATCTCGGTATCGGGCCCGCCATCAGCGATGGATTCTATTATGATTTCGAACGCCCTGAGAGTTTTCTGGAGGAAGATCTCGAAAGGATCGAGGGGAAGATGGGAGAACTGGTGCGCGCGAAACTGCCCTACCGGCCCAGCATTCTTCCCAAAGAGCAGGCGATCGATTACTTCCAGGGCCGTGGAGAGCATCTGAAAGTGGAGTTGATCCGGGAAAAGGCGGGGGAGATGCTCTCGTGCTATCGTCTGGGAGATCTGGTCGACTTCTGCACGGGCCCCCACGTGGTCTCGACGGGCGACATTGATCCGGCAACCTTCCGCCTTCAAAGCGTCGCCGGTTCATATTGGAAGGGGGACGAGCACAACCAGCGGTTGCAGCGGATCTACGGGACCGCTTTCCTCACGGCGGCTGAGTTGCAGGCGCACCTCGATCAGATCGAAGAGGCGAAAAAGCGCGATCACCGCAAGTTGGGGCGCGACCTCGACCTGTTCAGCATTTCCGAAGAGGCGGGCCCCGGATTGATTTTCTGGCACCCCAAAGGCACACGGGTGCGGATGGAAATCGAGAAGTTCCTTACTCCCGAGCTGCTCCACAGGGGATATGAGTTTGTGACGACCCCCCATGTGGCACGGAATAGCCTGTGGAGAACTTCGGGGCATTACGACTATTACCGGGAGAACATGTACGCCTTCCAGATCGACGAAGAGGAATTCGTCATCAAGCCGATGAATTGCCCGGGCCACATCGAGATCTACCGCTCCAGGATGCGGAGCTACCGCGATCTGCCGCTGCGTTTCGCCGAATACGGGACTGTCTACCGATATGAGAAAAGCGGAGTGCTGCACGGCATGCTGCGCGTGCGCGGCTTCACGCAGGACGACGCGCACATATTCTGCACGCGGGATCAGGTGTACGGCGAGATTCTCGCCCTGCTGGACCTGGTGCTCTTTGTGATGAAGAGTTTCGGGTTCGAACAATACAAGGTGGAACTCTCCGTGCGCGATGAGTCCAGGCAGGAGAAGTACGCGGGAACCGCGGAAGACTGGGCAATGTCGGAGGGGGCCCTCGTTCAGGCCATGAAGGACAGGGGGATCGAATGGGAGCGCATGGAAGGGGAAGCGGTCTTCTATGGCCCCAAAATCGACGTGAAGCTGATTGACGCCATCGGCCGGCCATGGCAGCTTTCCACGGTGCAGTTCGACTTTACACTGCCCAAGCGCTTCGACCTGCAGTACATCGGTCCCGACGGTCAGGCGCACCAGCCGGTGATGCTGCATCGTGCGATTCTGGGATCCATCGAGCGCTTCTTCGGGGTCCTGATCGAGCATTACGCGGGTGCTTTCCCGATCTGGCTGGCGCCGGTGCAGGTGGTGGTGATCCCCATTTCGGAACGCCATCACTCCTATGCCCGGCAAATCATGGAACGGCTGCGAACGGCCGGCCTCCGTGCCGGGCTCGATGACAGAAACGAAAAGATGGGCTACAAGATCCGCGAAGCCCAGGCGCAAAAAGTGCCGTACATGCTGGTGGTGGGTGACAAGGAAGCCGAGAGCGGACGTGTTTCGGTGCGAAACCGGTTCGAAGGGGATACGGGTTCCAGGGACATGGGTGATTTTCTGGACATGATCCGGGGATACATTGATTCCCGGGCGGCACGACCCTGATTCCCGGATGCAGGTTCTGTTTCATATCTGACAACAAAGGAGGTCGGCAATCAAACAAATCAGAGTTCGCATAAACGAGATGATACGGGCCAAAGAGATTCGCGTCATCGATGAGAACGGCGAACAATTGGGCATCATGGCTCCGGAACATGCCCTGACGGTCGCGCGCGAGAGGGATCTGGACCTCGTGGAGGTGGCGCCGGGAGTCAATCCTCCGGTATGCCGCATCATGAACTACGGGAAGTTCCAGTACCAGAAGAGCAAACGGGCGCATGACGCGAAAAAACACCAGAAGACGGCAGTCATCAAGGAAGTCAAGTTCCGGCCCAAGACCGAGGAGCACGACTACCAGTTCAAGAAGAACCACATCATCCGTTTTCTGACCGAGGGGAACAAGGCGAAAGCAACGGTGGTGTTCCGGGGCAGGGAAATGACCCACCAGGAGATAGGCCGCCGCCTTATGGACCGGCTTCTCGGCGAACTGGCGGAGAGCGCCGAGGTGGAAAAGGCACCCAGGATGGAAGGGTACACCCTGGTCGCGATATTCGCGCCCAAGAAGAATTGAATCCGGCCATGCAAGTGCCGGGCCGCAGGCGAATTGCGCAGTGAATTTCGATACAAGGAGAATTGTGTGAACAAACGCAAAACCAACCGGAGCGCGGCCAAGCGCTTCAAGGTGACGGGAAGCGGTAAGATCGTGCGCCGGCACAGCCACGCGCGGCACATCATGACAAAGAAGCCGCGCAAGCGAGTCCGCAAGCTGACCACTGCCGCATTGGTAAGCCGGGCGGATAAGCGGCGCGTCAAAAAAATGCTGAATCTGTAAATATCACCGGCGCCCTCCCGCACTACGGGAAAAGAGGACGCCGCACTTTGGAGCATCGAAATGCCAAGAGTCACGAGAGGGAACAAGAGAGTCCAGCGGCGCAAGAAGACGCTGAAGCTCGCGAAAGGGTACCGGCTGACGAAAAGCAAGCTGCACCGTTCCGCGCACGAATCCGTGGAGCGCGGGCTGCGTTTCGCTTACCGCCACCGCCGCACCAAAAAGAGGAATTTCCGGAGTCTCTGGATCGTGCGTGTCGGGGCGGCAGCGAGGCGCAACGACATGTCTTATAGCAGGTTTATGCTCGGGCTCAAGAAAGCTTCCGTCGAGCTCGACCGCAAGGTCCTGGCCGACATCGCCATCAAGGACCCCGGCGCTTTCGCCCGCCTTGTCGAGACGGCCAAAGCGGCTCTGGCGATTGCCTAGACGTTACGGATTCCAAGTCAATGTCCTGCAGCGCCCGGTGTCGCGCGACGCCGGGCTTTTCTTTTTTGGAGTCAGGAGCCGGGAGTCAGAATGATGTGTCCACCCGGGATTGTGCCTTTGGCCTCCATTCTGACCTGTGATCCCCGGCTCATGACCTCCGGAACCTGAGGTGCTTCGGTGAGCGGATCCACGGAAGAGTTGCGTCGTGATTTTGAGCAAGATTTGGCGCAAATAGAAAACCTGGATGCGTGGAAACGCATCCGTGACCGGTGGCTCGCAAGGGAGAGCGGCATCATCACGGGCCAAATGAAGCGCCTGCGCGAGCTGCCGAAAGAGGAGCGCCCCGCGTTCGGCCAATCCATGAACCTGTTGCGCGAGTTCGTGGAGGACCGGCTCGGAACCACGCGTGCCGTGATGGAGCGTGAGGCGCTGGAGAAGAGCAGGAGACACATTGATGTCACGCGTCCAGGCTTTCCCTATGCCCTGGGGACGCTGCATCCGATCACCCGCCTCAGGCAGGAAATCGAACTGATCTTCGTGAGCCTCGGCTTCACGGTCTTCGATCTTCCCGAAGTGGAACAGGATTATTACAACTTCGAAGCCCTGAACATGCCGAAGAACCACCCGGCACGCGATGCACAGGATACCTTCTACTTCGACGAGAACCTGCTGCTGCGCACACACTGTTCCTCGGTCCAGGTCCACGCGATGCAGTCGATGAAACCGCCGATCCGCGCGGTGAGTACCGGAAAGGTGTACCGGAGGGATCCTTTCGACGCGACGCACTCACCCATGTTTCACCAGGTCGACGTGCTCGTCGTCGACGAAGGCATCACGATGGGCGATCTCAAGGGAATGCTCGAAGTTTTCTTGAAGCGCGTTTTCCATCCCGACATCCGCATGCGTCTGCGCCCCGGTTTTTTTCCGTTCGTCGAACCGGGCGCAGAGGTTGATATCAGCTGTATCTTCTGCTTCGGGGCCGGCTGCCGCATCTGTAAGGAGAGCGGCTGGATAGAAATCCTGGGCGCCGGAATGGTTCACCCCAAAGTTCTTCGTATGTCCGGCGTCGATGACACGCGCTACTCGGGCTTCGCCTGGGGAATGGGGATCGACCGGGTGGCCATTCTCAAGCACGGCGTGGATGACATCCGGCTCTTTTTCGAGAATGATGTCCGCTTTCTGAAACAGTTTTGAGCCCGCGTTCCGTCTGGAAACCGGGCCGCGGGGGGCGACTTATGAAGATCAGCATCGAGTGGTTGCGGGATTACGTGGACCTGCCCGGCGACATTGCGCAACTGCGCCAGGACCTCACCATGGCGGGCCTGGTCGTGGAATCCGTCGAGCAGGCGAATGGCGCGCCCGTGCTCGAGATCGAGGTTACTGCCAACCGGCCCGACTGCCTTTCGTATCTCGGAGTCGCCAGGGAAATCGCGGCGCTCTACCGGGGCCACCTCCGAGCCATTCCGCTGGCAAAGGCGCTGCGCCGCGACGGGGAGCGGATCCCGTACAGCATCGAAATCCACGACCCGGACCTGTGCCCGCGTTATGTCGGGCTGCTGCTGGACGGAATCCGCGTGGGCCCCTCCCCCGATTGGCTGCAGAAACGGCTCCAGGCATCGGGAATGCGACCGGTCAACAACGTCGTGGACATCACCAACTACGTCCTGCTCGAGGTGGGCCACCCGCTGCATGCCTTCGACTTCGACCGGTTGCGGCAGGGGAGGATTGTAGTGGCGCGCGCGCGCCAGGGCCAGAGAATGGTGACGTTGGACGGCGTGGAGCGGGTGCTGGACGGGGAGATGCTTCTTATCAATGACGGCGGCGGCCCGGTCGCCATCGCGGGGATCATGGGCGGACGCGACTCGGAGATCAACGGCGCGACGGACAAGGTTCTGCTCGAGTGCGCGTATTTTACGCCTGCGTCGATCCGGCGCACCTCCAGGAAACTCGGTCTGTCGACCGAGGCCAGCTATCGCTTTGAGCGCGGCGCCGATTGGAACGGCCCAACAACCGCCATCGCACGGGCCTGCTACCTGATCCGGCGGATGGCCCGGGGGCGCATTGCCGGCAACTGCCGGGATGTCTACCCTTCCCCGATCGCACCGGTCGAAATCGAGCTGTCGGGCCAAAGGACGGAATCGCTTCTCGGCGTGCGCCTCGCGCCCGAGTTCATCGAATCCACTCTAAAGCGGCTCTATTTCAAACCCGTGCGCAAAGGGAAGGGGCGGTGGCTCGTGCAGTGCCCCAGCCATCGCGCAGACATGGAGCTGGAAGCCGATCTGATCGAGGAAATCGCCCGCTTCCACGGCTACCAGCACATCCCCCCGACCCTGCCGCCCGGGAGGGTCGCCGGCAAGCTCTCGGCGTCGTTTGCCTACGAGAGTGCCGTGCGCAACATACTCATCGGCCTGGGATATCACGAAACGGTCAACCTGAGCTTCGCCGGTGATGCCGATATCCGGCGATTTCCCCTGCGCGAGGAGGGGGCGCCGCTGGAGATCCGGAACCCGCTCACGGAAGACACGCAATACCTGCGCGGCTCCCTTGCTCCGGGGCTGCTGCGGAACGCACGGCACAACTTCAACCACGATGTGCGCCAATTGCGGATTTTTGAAATCGGCAAGGTGTTCTGCCGCGACACGGAGGGCGCGATCGTGGAGCGCAATGCCCTGGGTATTCTGGGGACGGGCGGATTCGCCGGGAAAAACTGGCTCCACACGGCCGGGGAATATGAGTTCTTCCATCTGAAGGGAGTGGTCACAACCCTTCTCTCCGGTCTGCGCTGTGCGGGCGCCGAGGTGACACCTGCTTCGCAGATCCCCTGGTTGAACGATTCGCGCAGGTCCGCGCTGCTGGTCGACGGAAAGTGTCTCGGCGTCCTGGGAGCGCTGCATCCGTCCCTTGAGGAGGAACTGAAACTGAAGCAGCCGGTGTTCCTCGCGGAAATCGACCTCCAGTCGCTCTGCGGCCACCTCTTCGCACCGGCGCGCTACCGGCCCTTGCCACGCTTCCCGGCAGTGGAGCGCGATCTCTCCGTCCTTGTGCCCATGGAGATCAGCTACGGGACGCTGCGCGAGGGCATCCTCGCCCGCGGCATCCCCGAGCTCGCATCGATCGATCTGATGGATGTGTATGAGGGGGAGCAGATCCCTGCAGGCAAGGCAGGGATAACCGTCCGCCTTACCTTCCTGGACCGGGAGGGAACCCTTACCGTTGACCGGGTCCAAAGCTTCAGCGATAATATCCGCGCTTTTCTCCAGGAAGAGTATGGCGCTGCATTCAGATAGGTGGCTATGACGGAAAACACGAGCGAATTGGAACTCACGGGCTTGGAGCGCTTCAGCCATCTCGAGGACCGGATCTATCGCACGGTGGAAGCGTTCAAGAGCATCCGCAAGGAAAACGAAACCCTGGCAGCCGAGAACCAGAAACTGAAGGCGGAGGTGGACGCGCTGCACCGCGAACGGAGCGCGGACGAGCACAACCTCGCCCAGCTCCAGAAGGAAAGGGAAGCGCTGCGCGAGCGTGTGGAAAAAGCGCTAAACCTCCTGGCTGCGCTCGAGGTAAAATAGTCCCGGCAGGCAGGGGCGTACCGCTGCAGCGGGGTGTGCTATGAACGATCCGGAATCGCGCGTGGTCAGCGTGAAGATCTATGACCGTGAGTATGCGTTGCGTACCACCGGTGACCCTGACCGGCTGCGGTCGCTGTGCGGATTCCTCGACACGCGCATGCGCGAGCTCGCAGCCACATCGGGCTCGGTGGATACACTGCGGGTCGCGGTGCTGGCCGCGCTGAGCTTTGCGGACGAGATGTACCGCTCGCGCGATGCCCTCGAACAGATGAACGAGATCGTCGGCCGCCGGTCGCTCGCGTGCGTTTCCGTCCTGGATCGTTTCCTCTGCTGATCCGGGCGCGCCGCATTTCCTCCTTCTTCCCCTCCGCAGATGGATAGCAGATTGCAAGGAGAACCTGTGCGTCAGGCAGGGATGTTGATGCGCGCGATGGACTCGGCCAGGCCGGTGGATTCGTCGATCTCGATCACGGCGCCGCAGACGCGCAGGTTGCCGGAGGCGGGCTCGAGACGGGCGGGCAACTGCTTGAGGAAGCGCTCAAGAGCGATGTCCGGGATGGAACCGATCACCGAATCGTGCGGGCCGGTCATGCCCAGGTCGCTGATGTACGCGGTTCCACGCGGCAGGATGCGTTCGTCCGCCGTCTGCACATGAGTGTGTGTCCCGACCACGGCGCCGACCCGCCCGTCGATGTACCATGCGAACGCCTGTTTTTCCGACGTGGCTTCCGCATGAAAATCCACGAGCACGACATTCGCCTGCTTCCGCGCCTTCTCCACTGTGGCGAGCCCAACGCTGAAAGGGCAGTCCGTGGCAGGCAGGTACACGCGGCCCTGAAGGTTGATGACCGCAACGCGGACACCGCATCGGCTGTCGCCGATGAACAGCCCGGTCCCCGGCGCGGCAGCCGGGTAGTTGTGCGGGCGCAGAAGCCTTGGCTGCTGCGCCAGGTAGGGCAGAATCGCGCGCTTGTCCCAGATGTGGTTGCCGGACGTCAGCACGTCGATGTCCGTGGCGAGCAGTTCATCGGCAATCTGCGGAGTGAGGCCGAACCCGCCGGCAGCGTTCTCAACGTTGGCGACACAGAAATCTATGCGCTGCTGCTGCACAAGCGCCTGCAGTCTTTCGCGGAGCGCCCTGCGCCCCGGCTTGCCGAAAATATCCCCGATGAACAGAACCCGCATGCAGCACCCCGCCGCATCTCAAAACGTCCCGCCCGCTTCTTCCCGCAACGGGCAAATGCTCCACGGCCCGGAGGCTGTGGTTTTCCCGCAACGGGATCAAGTCCCGATGCGGCCAATGCCCCCGATATGGTCCATATTGCGGAATCGGGCGCCAGTTCCATAGGCGCGCGCTTCAGCAGGCGGGAGGACATGCGCCGCAGACCCGTTCCCCCACCCTCGCCGTTGCGGTCGCGGCTCTGTGCACGAGTGCGCGCTCTGCCCGGGCCCGACACCTGTAGAATCGTGCCGCCGCGCACGGGCAATGCCTCTAGCAGCCGTCGCCCGATGGCGGAGATGGTGACCCTGCCGGCACGGGACAGGAAAGAAAATGCTCCCGCGCCGCCGTGTGGCATCATCTATTTGAACCTTGTCTCCAAGGGGGTGTCCGGCGCCCCGCTTCAGGCAATCAAGTTCCCGGGGGAAAAGATCGCGCACCGCGGAACGACTCAAACTCCCATCAAATAGAATGTTGGCTCAAACAAAGTTTGCCATCACCAACATTGCAGGAGCTGACCCATAATACCGAAATCGCATGCAGGATTCAAGCGCGCTGCGGATGCCCGGTACAATCGGGAGCGGGACTCATTCTTCGGTGGAATTCGGGCAAAAGGATGCATATCGCAGCGATTGACGACAAAAGGATCTATCCATTGTCAATGGTCGTTTGTCATTTGGTGCTGCGAGCTTTTGGCCTGTGCCGTCCTGATCGAGGCGCTGCGAATATGCGCAGGCCCGCGATTCCCTGTGACGAGGCACCAAATCGATCCAAGCAGAAACGACAATTGACAAACGACATTTGACAAATCCTCTCTGTTGAACCCCACTTCCGATTGCATCCGCGGATGCCGCGGCGAGCCGGCTTCGGCTTTCTCGTTATTGGGCCTGCGGGACGGGCGCGGGCGAGGGGTGGTTCGACCTGATATGATGCCTCAGGAATCTCCCCGTGTGGGAATCGGAGCCGGAGATCAGATCCTCCGGCGAACCCTCGAACACAACCCGTCCTCCCGCCTCCCCGCCTTCAGGTCCGAGGTCGATGATCCAGTCGGCGCACTTGATCACATCCAGGTTATGCTCGATGACCACCAGGGAATTGCCGGCGTGAATGAGCCGGTCAAATGCGCCGAGCAGCTTGCGGATGTCGTCAAAATGAAGGCCGGTTGTCGGTTCGTCGAATATATACAGCGAGTTCCCGGCGCATGGAGCGGACAGGAAGGCGGCGAGCTTGATCCGCTGCGCCTCTCCCCCGGACAGGGAGCTGGCCGATTGCCCGAGGCGCAGGTAGCCGA
Organism: Acidobacteriota bacterium; assembly: GCA_017860135.1. GTDB lineage: Bacteria > Acidobacteriota > UBA6911 > UBA6911 > UBA6911 > JAFNAG01. The sequence continues at coordinate 17,777 of JAFNAG010000003.1, read as the reverse complement.
GTCCGATTTCCTCCAGAACGCGCAATTTGCGCACCAGTTTCGGATGAGCGGCGAAGAACTCGACGGCCTGGTGAACGGTCAGGTCCAGCACTTCCGCGATGTTCCTGCCCTTGTACTGGACCTCGAGAATCGAACTCTTGTAACGCGTGCCCTTGCAGTCTTCGCACGTCAGCTCGACGTCGGCGAGGAACTGCATCTCGATCGTGATCGTGCCGTTGCCCTGGCAGGTCTCACACCGCCCGCCGTGGAGATTGAAGGAGAAATGGCGCGGTTGCAGGCTGCGCGCGTAAGCGTCGCGGGTGGCGGCGAAGATCTGCCGGATGGCGTCGAACGCCTTGATATATGTTACCGGGTTGGAGCGGGGGGTCTTCCCGATCGGGGACTGATCCACCAGTACGGCATCCGTGATCAGATCCGTTCCGCGCAGCCCGTCACAGGCATCCGGCGATTCCGACCCTTTTCCCCCGGCCCACCTGACCGCCTCGTACAGAACGTCGTGAACCAGCGTGGACTTGCCGCTGCCGCTGACACCGGTAATGCATACGAATAGCCCGAGTGGAATGCGCACGGACAGGTTCTGGAGATTGTGCTTCCTCGCATTGAGGATTTCCAGGTATCTGCCGTTGCTCCGGCGCCGGAATATCGGGACCGGAATCTTCAAATCCCCCTTCAGGTAACGCCCCGTCAGAGATTTCTCGGATTGCAGAAGGCCTGCGCAGTCCCCCTGGTACATCACTTCGCCGCCGCTCTCTCCTGCCCGGGGGCCGAGGTCGATGATGTGGTCGGCGGCACTCATGATTTCCCGGTCGTGCTCCACGACAACTACCGTGTTGCCGAGTCGCTTCAGACTCCCCAGGATTTCAATCAGGCGCGCGCTGTCGCGGGGATGCAACCCGATGCTCGGTTCGTCCAGGACATACATGACTCCCGTCAGCATCGATCCGAGTGATGCCGCCAGCTGGATGCGTTGCGATTCCCCTCCCGACAGGGAGGAGGAAAGCCTGTCCAGTGTCAGATACTCGAGCCCCACACGGAGCAGCAGATCCAGCCGGCGCCGGATCTCCTCCAGGATTTTCGCACACACCGCCGCCTGTTCTGCGCTCAGCTCCAGCCGCTGGAAGAACCCGAAAAGCTCGCGAATCGTCATGCGCGTGACCTGGGTAATGCGCATGCCGCCGACAAGCACATCGAGCGCCTCCTGCCGCAGCCTCTCCCCGCCGCAGCGCGGGCACCGGGAATAGCCCCGATAGCGGCTCATGAAAATGCGGACGTGCATCTTGTATTTCTTGCGCTCCAGGAGCTCGAAAAACCCGAGGATGCCGGGAAAGGCGCCCTTTCCGCGAACCACAAGATCCCGGTGCCCGGGGGGAAGAGAGGCCCACGGGAGATCGACGGCAATCCCTTCTTTCTCCGCAAAATTCAGGAGCCGGTTTTGAAAGGCGCGATAGCGCGGCTTTGTCCACGGAACCACCACTCCCTGGATCAGGCTCCGGGATTTGTCGGGCACGACCCGATCGAGGTCAAGAGTGACGGTATTGCCGAATCCCTGGCATTCCGGGCATGCCCCGAATGGATTGTTGAACGAAAAGAGCCGCGCCTCGGGTTCCTCATAGGGGATTCCGCACTGCTGGCATTCGAAGCGTTCGCTGAAGCTGAGCAGGAGGCCGGCTGCGTGCCGGGCCCGTCGAACCTGAGGATACGCTGCCGCGATCAGCTGCTCCGTCTGCTGCGGGGACTCCGAGAGGAGGAGCAGAGAGATCCTGCCTTCCGATTCGCGCGCGCAGACTTCCAGGGAATCAACCAGCCGCTCCCGCAGATCCTCCGCCACCGTCAGCCGGTCGATGACCACCAGAACCCGCTTGTCGTCGGTCCTGGTAAGAGTGGCGACCGCGTCCGCCAGATCCACCAGATGATCCCCGATGAGAAGCCTGACAAAACCCTGCTGCCTCAGCCCGGGCAGGACCACGGCCAGGTTTGCCTCGGCGGCACAGCCCGGCGCAGCAGGCGCCGCCGCGGAACTCCGCCGCGACGGTGCCTTCGGCGGAGATTTCGCGCCCCTCTCCGGGCTCTCCGCGTCCAGCGCCAGCGGCATGCAGATGTAGAAGCGCTGCCCGCGAGGGAGCGAGAGGACGAAATCCGCGATATTGCCGGGGGTGTCTTTCCGGACGATGCGGCCGCAGCCGTGGCAGTGTGTGATGCCGACGCGCGAGTATAACAGCCGCAAATAGTCGTTGATCTCGGTAACCGTGCCCACTGTCGACCGAGGATTCCGAGTGTAACTCTTCTGGCGGATCGCAAGTGCCGGGTATACTCCGATGATATCATCCACTTCAGGGCGGTCCACCCGTTCCAGGAACTGTCGGGCATATGCGGACAGGGAAGAGACATATCGCCGCTGGCCTTCCGCATAGAGGGTGTCGAAGGCCAGGCTGCTCTTCCCGCTGCCGGATACGCCAGTGATCACCGAAAGCGCGTTGCACGGGATTTCAACGGAGATATCCTTGAGGTTGTGGACTCTGGCGCCATTTATGACGATGGCGTCGCTGCTGTCGTCCTGCAAAGGCCCGCCCTCCCCTGAGAATAAATGCGTCAAGCCAAACCTCTAATGTTATTTTCCGATCCCCGGGGTGTCAACTCGATCTGCCGGCGACGACCGCCAGTACAACGGAACAATCGTCGGAGTCGGTACCGGAATCCGCATCGCAATCGGCGCCGAGCGCCCGGCAGGTCCCGCATCCGCCAGATTGCTGTCAGCTGGAACGTGCTGTCGATATCGATCCCGATAGCGATTGCGGCTCCGATACTGATTCCGCTGCCAGGAGTGGAGCGGGTCTGTCCCACAGCGCAGGGCCGAAGGGAAGCCTCGCACTCCAGTTTTGACCCGGCAGCGACCGCGAGGGAGCGGCTGGACCGCACTTGAACAAGGGTGCCCTCATCACGTAATTTTTCATGCATGGACAGTCAGAATTTGGCAATTACGGCAATTACACCCCCCACGGCGGTACCCGGGGGAGAGGTTTCCATTCAGTGTCGCGGATTCAGGCCGGGTTTACCCTGCGGCTCCAAGGTGTTGTTCGGAGAAATCGAGGCGGCAATCGTCTCCGCCTCGGCAGGGCGGGTGGTGGCCATAGTGCCGGACAGTCCCGCGGCTCAGGGTGTTATCCTGCACGTGGACGGAGCAACCTCCGCGTGTTACCCCTACCTGCTGGGCACTAGGCTGGCCTCCAATCTGCATCCGGTGACGAATCCCGTGATTTCTCCGGATGGTGACATCATCACCACCATCAGCGGGTCCCGCGGGCAGCAATCAGACCATCCCCTGGTCCGGATCACTCGGGACGGGAGAGTGACGCCGTTTCCCTGCAAGGTCATGAATCCCACTGGCCTTGCGTATGGGGCAGAAGGCCAGTTGTATATTTCCAGCCGCGCCGACGGGACCATTCTCCGGTATACGGACTACGAACACCTCGAGGTGATTGCTGAGGACCTGGGTGTGCCCTGCGGGATTGTGTTCGATGCCGACGGGCGGCTCTTTGTCGGCGATCGGACCGGCAATGTCTTCCGTATCGATCCGGACAGCTCGCGCCAGGTGATTGCCAGGCTTCCGCCCAGCGTATCCGCGTACCATCTGGCAACAGACAGCGAAGGCGACCTGTACGTGACCGGCCCGACGCTTGCCATGCGCGATCCCGTCTACCGGATATCCCGTTCCGGAAAGATCACTACGATTCTCGAAGGGCTTGCCCGTCCCCAAGGGCTCGCCGTGGGGCGCGAAGGCGACCTGTGGATTGCGGCGGCCTACGGCGGAAAGAAGGGAGTTTTCCGCTATTCCAAGCGGTCAAAGACGATTTCCCATCCCGTTGCAGGACCCATGCTGGTCGGCCTGGCACTGGAGGGACCGAATATATTCCTTGCCGACAACAGCGGTATATTCCGCCTCACGGCCGGCGACGCTGCCGGCAGCATCAGTTAGGCCGGGATTTTCATCCCGGAAGGAGGGGATTCTTCCTTGCGGAATGAAGCCGCGGCATGCTGCCGGTCACCCATCCGGCAGCCCCGCGGAACAGACGGCTCCACATTGCCTCTGCCAGAATGATCGGGCTTCGGGACAGGAGCCGGGCGCGCATTTCCGGATAAGAGTGGCGGCCGCAGATCAGCCGGTCGGCAATCCTCCGCACGGTGGCACTTCCTCGAATCATCTGGACCATGCGGCTCGGAATGGATCTGTTGAGGAGCGCTCCGTCATAGAATGTGTCGCGCCAGACAGCAGCGCGCTCCAGATCCAGGCCGAAATCCGCACGCCAATGCTCCTCGTACGTCGTCGAATTCCCCTCCTCGAGCGATTGAGCCATCAACTGGGCCGAGCGCAGGGCAAAGCTGATGCCTTCAGAAGTCAGGGCGTCCACGAAACCTGCGGCGTCCCCGACAAGCGCCCAATTCCGTCCGCAAACATGCTGGTTCACCAGCGTTCGTCGGCGCAGACAGGGCACACGGGCGGCGAAAAACCGGCTTGGGCAGGAGACGTGCCCTGGATATCGCTCTGCGATGAAAGCCGCGAGGCGGTGGCGCATTTCCGCGGTCCTGATGCCGGCCAGGGGATGGACGATCCCGACTGAGGCATGATTGGTCCGCGGGAAGGACCAGAGATAGCCATGGAAGCCTTTTTCCTGAAAACAGACCAGGATCCGGTTCGGGTGATGCACCCCCGGCAGGTAAAAGCCGAGCGCCAGTGAGAGGTCTCTTCCCTCGAGGCGGTTGGAGACAACGGTGCGGATCGCGCTGTTCGCACCATCCGCCCCGATCAGGAAATCCACATTGTACTGCTCTCGCAGGGAGGTAACAATGGACCACCCGCAGGAGCGGGGAAGAACGCGATGTACGCGCTGCGGAATAAAACGCGCACCGGCACGAATGGAACAATGGCGGAGCGCGCCGTCCAGCAGCGCCCGGGAAAAGACGTGGATCGGCTGCCGAAGCCCCATAGCAGCCGACCGGCCATCCTGCGTCGTCAGCTCCAGCATGCTGATGTCGTTTCGGGGCAGGACCGTTTCCAGAATCCAGGGGAAGGTCCGCACTGCCTTCCCGGTGATTCCTCCGCCGCACGGCTTTTCGCCGTCCGGAGCCGGATCGAACAGGAATACTTCGTGCCCTTGCGTCAGCAGGAGCAGGGCGGAGTATGCGCCAGCCAGGCGCGCGCCCACAATCCCGATCCTCATGCCCCTACTATAGTCAAACAGCCCGTACGTTGCCAGCGCTTCCTGCGGGCCGGGAGAGCGGGCCGTGCTCCTTAGGGCTCGCGCAAAAATAACTTCACATTTTGCTGCCGGATTGGACAGGCCCAAACCATGACAAACGACAGGATAGGAAATAAGAAATTCGCGAGCCGCCAGCCCTTCGGGGCGCGGCGGCGGGCAGGCATCTGCTGCGTTACCGCTCCTCGACGATGTCACCACATCGCCTGCGTCGCGGCGCCTTGCATCTGCCCGCCCGGCGCTCGCGCCAAAATGTGAATTTATTTTTGCGCGAACCCTTAGTTGCGCGGCGCGGTTTTTCGGGATGGGCAGGACTGCCCTGTGTTACATTTTATCTCCATTCCGTGAATTCGAGGCACCGTCGCCCCGCGCAGCCCGCAGGGTCCGGAAGTATCGCGGGGCCGCGGACGGAGACTTGCGGAGAAACCGAAGGTGTTGAGGCAACCGTCCGTCAGATGATCAGACGCAAATAGCAACCGCAAAGTGGACACTGCGCACGAAAGGCTCTGGCGTCTTTCGCAGCTTGTTGCTACTGTTACAGTTTTTGTCACTATAAAAATCGGAATTCAACAGTGTTGTTATGAGGTTCGGATTCGAGGTTCTCAAGGCGGATTCCGCATGCGCCGCAAGGTTGGGGGTGATCCATACCGAACATGGCGATATCGAAACCCCCGCCTTCATGCCGGTCGGCACGGCGGCCACCGTGAAGTCGCTTCCTCACGAATGGCTGGAAGCTTTGGACTGCCGCATCCTGCTCTCCAACACCTATCATTTATACCTGCGTCCAGGCCACGAGCGGATCGCCCGGCTGGGCGGATTGCATCGGTTCATGTCCTGGAACCGCGCGATCCTTACTGACTCCGGAGGTTTCCAGATATTCAGCCACCGCGAACTGCGCCACGTGTCCGAAGAAGGCGTTCGCTTCCGCTCCTACCTGGACGGCAGTAGCCATTTTCTGAGCCCCGAGCGTGTCATGGAAATCCAGTTGGCTCTGGCGCCGGACATCGCCATGGTGCTCGATGAGTGTACTCCCTACCCGTGCAGCAGAGCAGAGGCTGAAAAATCCCTGGAGCTGTCGTTCCGGTGGGCGGAACGCTGCCGTGAGCGTTGGGGCAAATCGGCTTCCGTCCCCGGGGGCATTTTCGGCATCATACAGGGGAGCGTGTATCCCGACCTGCGCCACGCATCCCTGGAGGGATTGATGAGGTTGAACCTCGATGGCATTGCGGTCGGAGGCCTCAGCGTCGGCGAGCCGAAGGATGTGATGTTCGAAGTGCTCGAGTCGATCCTGCCCGCCCTGCCGCCGGAGCGCCCCCGCTACCTGATGGGTGTGGGGACGCCGGATGATCTGGTGCGCTGCGTTGCCCTGGGCCTGGACATGTTTGACTGCGTCCTTCCTACGAGGAATGCGCGCAACGGCTGCCTGTTCACCAGCGAAGGGCGGATCCTCATCAAGAATGCCGCGTATGCGGAGGACGAGAGGCCCCTGGATCCGCTCTGCGGGTGCCTCACCTGCAGGCGATTCTCGCGGGCGTACCTGAGGCATCTCTACGTAGCCGGAGAGTATCTTTCGGCTACCCTCAACACGCTGCATAATGTAACCTTTTATCTTGACACAATGCATAGGATAAGAGAATCTATACGACTTGATTCATTTGGCAATTGGCTGGAGTCGCTGAGCGAGCGGCGTGAATGAAGGCTCGAGGCCCAGCGGATCTTCTCCTCGCTCGGCTGTGGTCGCCGGCCGGATCCAAGAATCCATCTCACACGAAGCCGGGAAAGAGAACGGTGGCGGGAGGTATCCAATAGCAAGATGCAAGTCCCGACGATTTTGCAGCAGGCTGCCGGATCTGCGGACGTTTTGTTTCAGTTCGCACCGATCCTCATCATCGGCGTAATCTTCTATCTCCTGATTTTCATGCCCATGCGCAAAAGACAAAAGAAGCTGGAAGCCATGATCGGTGCGCTCAGAAACGGCGACCGCGTGATCACAAGTTCCGGCATTTACGGCGTCGTGGCCGGGGTCAAGGAAAAAACTCTGATCTTGAAGATCGCCGACCAGGTGAAAATCGAGGTTGCCAAGAATGCAATCGCCGGACTGCAGTCTCCGGAAGAATCTACCCCCATTACCTAGTGCGAGTCCTCGCCTTTGCAGCAGTGACCCGGAAGAGGCTCCGTAAAATCCAAGGTTGGGTGCCGTCATGCAAAAGAAACTCCGCTGGCAGTTCCTGTTCATCGCCGCCATCATGGTGGTATGCCTGTACCTGTTCATCAGTCCGAGAGAGAGCGGCGCGGGACTGTTTTCGCGCATAAATCTCGGGCTGGACCTCAAGGGCGGAATTCACCTGGTTCTCCAGGTCAAGACCGACGACGCGTTGAATCAGGAGATCGCCCAGGACGCCGAGAGGATTTCGAGCGAACTGCGGGAGAAGAAGATCTCTTTCGAAGGTGCGCAAAAGGGGAATGGCCTCACTGTCGTGATTGCGGGGGTCGACTCCGCCCAGGACGTGGATGTCCGCAATTATCTCAATCCGCTCTATGACCGCAAATACACGATCCGCAGCACGACGAATGAGGGAAAGACCACGTACTCGATGACCATGCTGGCGTCCGTGGTCCGGGAGATGCAGGAATCGACCGTGAAGCAGGCACTGGAGACCATCCGCCGGCGCGTCGACGCCCTGGGGGTCACGGAACCGACTCTTCAGATATACGGGGGCAGCGGCGGGCAGGTGTCGGATCAGATCATCGTGGAGCTTCCGGGAATCGACGATCCGGAGCGCGTCAAGGATCTGATCCAGGACACGGCACAACTGACCCTCTGCATGGTCAAGAAGGAAAACGGCGGTGATTTCCCGACGATCGAAGCCGCCATCCAGGCCAACGGAGGCAAGATCCCCGAGGGATACAGGATCCTGCCGTACCGCGGCGACAGGTCGGATCAAAAGGAGATCACCTATCTGGTGGTAAACAGCGTCCCCACCATTACCGGCAAGGACTTGAAGAACGCCCGGCGCAGCACGGACGCCAACGGCCGCACCGCCGTCGGGTTCTTCCTGAACGCCGCGGGTGCGACCATTTTCGAGCGCGCCACGTCGCAGCACGTGGGCGACAGGCTCGCCATCGTACTGGACAACACCGTCTATTCGGCGCCTACGATTCAGACCACTATCGCCGCCGACGGGGAGATCACCGGAAGTTTCACCGTGCAACAGGCGGAAGATCTGGCCCTGTTGCTCCGTTCGGGCGCCCTGCCGGCTTCGCTGGTCGTGGCGCAGGACCGCACCGTCGGGGCTTCGCTCGGCAATGATTCCATCCGCCAGGGGCTGACGGCCGCCGTCATCGGTTTCGGCCTGGTCGTGGTCGGAATGGTCATTTACTACAAGCGTGCCGGGCTCAACGCCATATGGTGCCTGCTCGCCAACCTGGTCATTCTCGTGGGTTTCATGGGCGGAGTCGGCGCGACGCTTACCCTTCCGGGAATCGCGGGCCTCATTCTGACGATTGGCATGGCGACCGACGCGAACATATTAATCTTTGAGAGAATACGCGAGGAACTGCGAGCCGGAAAAACCGTCCGCGCCGCGGTGGATGCCGGTTTCGCCAAGGTATTCTGGACGATTTTTGACGCGAACGTGACGACACTGATCGCTGCCGCTCTTCTCTTTCAGTTCGGTACGGGACCGGTCCGCGGCTTCGCAATCACACTTACCGTGGGCCTGCTGGCCAACATGTTCACGGCCGTGTACATGTCACATCGGCTCTTCGACTGGGCGCTGAGCAAGCGCAAGCTGGAGTCGTTGTCGATTTGAAGGAACTTGAGGAGCCAAACGGTGTCCAACAAAACGGCGACAGTTCCGCCCGGTTGGTCGCATGCAGAACCAGAGTAGCTCCGGAATAACTTCGCTTGGGAGTTTGGAGTGGAAATCCTTAAGGAAGTCTCAATCGACTGGTGGGGCAAGAGGTGGTACTTCTTCGCACTGTCAGGGATTCTGCTGGCGCTGGGGATCGCGGGGTTCTTCATCTATGGAGGCTTCGCGCTGGGCATTGACTTCGTGGGCGGCACCGTCGTGACTCTGAAGTTCAGGCAGCCCCCGGACCTGGACTTGCTCCGGAACACACTGAAACCGGAAACGTTGGGCACGACCGTGATCCAGCGATTCGGGGAAGTCCGGGACAACTCGGTGATGGTGCGCATGCAGAGGGTCTTCGGCGCCGGTGAGAACGTCGATACCGGCCACAGGGAGTTGCAGGCCCTGCTGCGCAAGACATTCGATCCGGAGAACGTGGAGTCCTCCCTTGCCGATATCAATGACCTCAACGTCGGAGTCGATGCGCTCACCAAACACCTCACGGGGGCCGACCCTGACAAGCTCACAACCCAGGGGAAGACGGCGTTGGAGGTGCAGACCCACTACCAGGCCCTCGCTCATGCCATACTCGACTTCCGCAACAAGACCGGCAGGGGGTTGATCAACAACCTCGAAAGTCTCAGCAGCGTAGCGGGCGTTACGCCTGCAGTAATCGAGAGCCTGAAGACACATTATTACGCCGGGCCCTTTGCGGTGACGGGAGTGGACAGCATCGGGGCCGTGGTGGGTTCGGATTTGCGTTACCGGGCAGCTCTGGCCGTCGGTTTGTCGTTCCTGGGAATGTTAGTCTACATCGGATTCCGGTTCAAACCTATCTATGGCGTCGGCGCGATCATCGCGTTGTTGCATGATATCGCGATCACGATCGGATTGTTTGCACTGGCCCAGATGGAGATTTCCCTGATAACGCTCGCCGGTTTGCTGACGCTGGTCGGCTACTCGGTGAATGACAAGATCGTAATTTTCGACCGTGTGCGGGAGAACCTCAGGACGATGCGCAAAGATCCCATGAAGAAGATCTTGAACTTGAGCATTAACCAGACGCTCGCCCGGACGATCATGACGGGAGGAATGACTTTCCTGTCTGTGCTGACACTTCTCATTCTTGGCGGCGAGGTGCTGGGCGGATTCGCGTTCGCCCTGACGGTGGGAATCCTCATCGGCACCTATTCGAGCTTCGCAGTCGCCAGTCCCCTCGTAGAATGGTGGTATCGGACCGCCGAAGCGAAGGCAAGGAAGAGGGCTGCCTGACAGGAATCGTGCGCCAATGGATTGGAGCTATTTGCAAGGAGCGCCCAAAAGGTCTGAGAGGCACGGAATCTGCTTGACAGGTTTTGCGGGCCGATATTAAGATCGCGCTCTCAATTCGGCACCGCGCGTAGACTCCTAATCTCAGACCCGAGGGCAGTATACGGGAGAAACAATGTTTGAAACTTTAGAACAGACGAGCAGATCAGATCTTGTAAAACGGCTGGTGACGCTCCTCATTTCGATTGTGGTGCACGTTGTGGCGATCGTTTTCATCGTGATCCTGCCGCTGGTGTTCTTCAACGTGCTTCCCGAGAGCGAGCTCCTGACGTTTTTGATCGCACCACCTCCCCCCCCCCCCCCGCCGCCGCCGCCGCCGCCACCACCGAGCCCGACGAAAGTCGCTCCGATTCAGCGGGTCACGGTGGATCCAACCAAGTTCGTGGCGCCGACGGAAATTCCCAAGGAGATTCCACCGCCCGTTGACGAGCCCCCGGTTGTGGGAGTCAGCGGAGTCGTCGGCGGGATCCCGGGAGGCGTGGTCGGAGGCGTGGTCGGCGGTGTTCCCGGTGGCGTGGTCGGCGGAGTCCTGGGTGGCGTTGCGCCGCCTCCGCCTCCTCCCCCGCCTCCCCGTCCCAAAAAAGTCGAACCGCTGCGCGTGGGCGGGAATGTGCAGGAATCCAGGCTGATCCGCAAAGTCGAGCCGGTCTACCCGGAACTTGCCAAGCGTGCGCGCGTGTCCGGTATCGTCATGCTCGAAGTCAACGTCGACGAAGAAGGCAACGTGGCCAACGTCCGCGTCATCAGAGGGCATCCGCTGTTAGATCAGGCGGCTATCGACGCTGTGAAACAATGGAAATACTCTCCGACGCTTCTCAACGGGGAACCCGTCCCGGTTATCGCTACTGTGACGGTCATATTCAATCTAGGCAAATAAACCAGTTGGAGGTTCGAGAAATCGATGGGAACAATCAATATAATGGAACTGTGGAATTCGATGGGTGGCATCGCCAGAGGAGTGGTTGTCATCCTCGGCATCATGTCGGCCTATTCTATCAGCGTCATGATCGAACGGTGGATCACCTATCGCCAGGCTCGCAAGCAGTCACGGGTGTTCACGCCGGCTGTGGCAGAATGCCTGAAAGAAGGCAAGATCGAAGAAGCAATCGCCCTCGGCGAACAGAACAACAAAAGCCACCTCGCGAAGGTCCTGATCTCCGGACTCCATGAGCTGCAGGCTCACAGCAAGAGCAAGGACATTCCGGGCGAGAGCATCGAAGCCGCCAAGCGGGCACTGGATCGTGCCACTGCGATCGGCGTTTCGGACCTGAAGCGGGGTCTGGGAGGATTGGCGACCATCGGGTCCACGGCGCCGTTCGTCGGGCTCTTCGGAACCACGATCGGAATCATCAACGCCTTCCAGGGCATGAAGACCGAGGAGACGGCCGGCATCGCCGCAGTCGCCGGAGGTATCGCCGAAGCGCTCGTGACCACCGCTTTCGGTCTGTTCGTCGCCGTTCCCGCGGTGATGGCATACAATGCATTCACGAACAAGATCGAAACCTTCACGATTGAAATGGACAATTCCTCCTCGGAATTGATCGATTACTTCCTGAAGAAACGGGGGCAGATCGGTGGCTAAACACATCTCAGCCGGTAAGGTCACCAGCGATATCAACGTCACTCCGATGGCAGATATCATGCTGGTGCTGCTGATCATTTTCATGATCACCACGCCGCTGCTGCAAACCGGTATCACGGTGAATCTGCCGAAAGCCAAGAATCCGCTCGAAGCGCCGGAAGCGGACTCCCAGGACGCCGTCGTGGTAGCCCTGGACCGCAACGGGCGCATCTTCCTGGGAAAAAACCAGACTACGGAATCGGCTTTGTACGAGGCTCTCACGAAGAGGTTTGGCGGCGGCGAGATCAACAAGACCATGTTTCTGAAGGCGGACCAGGCTGTGCTTTACGGTCGCGTTGTGGAGGTCGTCAACGAGTGCCGTAAGACCGGTGTGGAGCGGATCGGCCTGATGACGGAGAAAGAGAAGTAGGCTGCCTCCGTCCGGACTCCCGGGATCTGTGCGTTTCTCCTGTGGGAGTGCGGCAGACAGGCTCGTATGCCGCCTGCCGCGGCGTTTACTCCCGACGGTGCGGACGGTGGAAAACGGGGCGGATCGCCTGGCAGGATTGCGATCGTGGCCCGGCGGGCGCAGACCGGACCCTAATCGGGAATTTCGCTATTTGCCGTTTGTGTAACGGTGGACAGAAAGGAAGAGTACCTCCATGTCAATGGCGGTTGGGACTAGTACGGGGCCAAAATCAGATATCAATATCACTCCTTATATCGATATTCTGCTGGTGCTCCTTATTATCTTCATGGTTATCACCCCGGTCCGGCAGATGGATCTCGAGGTCAAGGTTCCCCAGCCCGCACCCGAGGATCTGACCGCTCCTCCGTCCGCGGATGTGATCGTGGTCTCGATGTCGGAAACCGCGCAACTTGCGATCAATCAGGAACCAGTGGGGATCGGAGATTTGGGAGCCAAACTCCTGGAAATCTACAGTGCCCGGGCGAACAAAAACATGTTCATCAGCGCGAGCGCCAAGCTCCCGTACGGCGACGTGGTGAAAATCATCGACATCGCCAAAGGTGCTGGCGTGCAGGACGTGGGGCTGCTGACGGAAATCCGTTAGCGAAGCCGTTTGCGCGCAATCATTGATACGTTTGGAGGCCAGAATGAGGCTCAATACAAGATGGCTCGTCGTGCTTAGCTTGCTGGCGGCCATACCGCTGTCGGGCTGCGGTTTCATTACCAAGCTGCGCGCCCGTGATGCGCTCAACCAAGGCGTCAAGGCATTCGTCGAGCAGAGGTATGAGGAGGCAGCCACGCTGTTCGAGGAATCCATCCGGCTCGATCCCGATTTCCAGGTCGCGCGGATGTACCTCGCAACGACGTATACGTCCCAATTCGTGCCCGGCTCGCCGGACCCGAAAAGCAGGGAGATGGCAGACAAAGCCATCGCTACATTCCAAAGCATCGCTGAGAGCGACCCCAACAGCATCAACTCCATGCTCAGCATCGCCAGTCTCTATTACCAGCTCCAGGAATACGATAAATCGAAGGAGTGGTGCCAGAAGATCTTCTCCGTGGATCCGAACAACGCGGAAGCGTTCTACCGCATCGCCGTGATTGATTTCGATCAGTCGAGTCAGAAGACCGGACTGCAGGGCGAAAATGTCGAGTTTCTGACCGCGGACGACAAGACCAAGACTCTGAAGGATATCGACGAGGGTCTGGACGCCATCGAAAAGGCCTTGAAAATCAAGCCCGACTATTTCGACGCCATGGAGTACCAGAACCTGCTCTGGAGAGAGAAGGCAAAATTCGAGAACGACGCCAAGGTCAGGGCCGAGCTGATCCGCCAGGCCGACCTGGTGGCTCAGAAGGCTCTGATGATGCGCCTGCAGCAGCAGCAGGAGGATGCGAAGAAGCCCAAAAAGCTGGCTACGGGCAAGTAGCCGGCGCTCTCCCCCGTCTTCCTCCGGGCCTGCGGGTCACCCTTCCTATCACGGGGTACGCCGCCGGAATGCCTCTCCGGCCGGACGTGCCCCGTTTTATCCCCCGGGAATTTCCTCTATAATGCAGCGTTGAGCTTTCGCTACGCTTATGATCCGTTTCGAGGACCTTGCAGAAAAGGTGCTGCGCTATCACCCGGAAGCGCTCGAAGTGATTCAGCGCGGCTATGTGGCCTCCGCTAAGTTCCACAAGGGACAGTTGCGGATGAACGGAGAGCCCTACCTGACGCACCCTATGGAGGTCGCCGACATTCTGGCCGAACTCAAGCTTGACGCCGTAACGGTGACGGCGGGCCTGCTGCACGACGTCCTGGAAGATACGCTCATGTCCGCCGACGAACTCCGGAAACAGTTCGGGGAGGAAGTCTATCAGATCGTCGACGGCGTCACAAAGATCTCGCAGGTCCAGTTCAGTTCCCGCCACGAAAAGCAGGCCGAGAATTTCCGCAAGATGCTGCTCGCCATGGTGGGGGACATCCGGGTCCTGTTCGTGAAGCTTGCCGACAGGCTCCACAACATGCGCACGCTCCAGTATCTGCCCGCCGACCGGCGGGAGCGGATCTCGCGGGAAACCCTCGAGATTTATGCCCCGCTGGCCCATCGCCTGGGCATGGCACGCATCCGCGGTGAACTCGAAGACCTTGCATTCAGCTTCCTGGACCCGGCCGCCTACCAGAATACCGTCTCGCTCATCGAGGCCCGGCGCAGCGTGAGCCAGGATTTTATTGAGGAAACCAAGAAGACCATCTCCACCGAACTGGCCGGATACGGCATCCCGGCGCGCCTAGAGAGCCGCATCAAGCGGATCTATGGCGTCTACAACAAGATGCGCCGGCAGAAGATCAGCATCGACGAGGTTTTCGACTTCATCGCCATCCGCGTGATCACGGATACGGTCAAGAACTGCTACACCATCCTCGGAATCCTGCACAACCTCTGGAAACCCGTGCCCGGCCGCATTAAGGACTACATCGCAATACCGCGGCCGAACCTATACCAGTCGCTGCACACTTCCGTCATCGGCAAGAACGGCCATCCGTTCGAAATCCAGATCCGCACGCAGGAAATGCACCGCATCGCCGAGTTCGGGATCGCAGCTCACTGGAAGTACAAGGAAGGGAAGCTGGGTGCGGTGGAGGGAGAGGATCAGATCCGCTGGTTGCGCCAGCTGATTGATTCCCAGAGCGAAATCAGCGACCCGCGCGAGTTCATCAGCAGCCTGAAGGTGGACCTGTACCCGGACGAGGTCTACTGCTTCACCCCGATGGGAGAAGTGATCACCCTGCCCCGCGGGGCCACACCGGTGGATTTCGCCTATGCGATCCATACCGAAGTAGGCCATCGTTGCACCGGAGCCAAGGTCAACAACCGCATCGTCCCGCTGCGCAGCAAGCTCAAGAACGGCGAGATCGTGGAGATCCTGACATCCAAGGACGCCGGTCCGAACCGGGACTGGCTGTCATTCGTCAAAACCTCGCGCGCCCAAAGCCGTATCAAACACTGGGTCAATCAGAAGGAGCGCGAAGACGCCGCCGAGCTCGGCCGCAAGCTGATCGAAAAGCAGGCGCGAAGGTTCAAAACCAGCTGGAAAAAGGTGCTCGCCATGCCAGAACTGGACGGCGTCCTGCAGGGTCATGGAATTCAACGAATCGAAGATCTGTACCCGGCCGTGGGATTCGGTAAGATCGCTCCCCGGCAGATCTTCTCGTCGCTGTTCCCCGACCTGGCCCCGCCGTTGGAAACCGGTGCGAAGAAATCGTCGATCGCCGCTGTGGTGAAGAGAGTCCTGGGCCGGGGTGAGACCCCCATCACCGTCAAGGGGCAGGATGGGCTGCTCGTTTACCGGGGCAAATGCTGCAATCCGATCCGCGGCGACGAAATCGTCGGCTACATCACGCGCGGCAAGGGCATCTCAGTGCACACAACGAACTGCCCCAATCTCGCCAGCTTCCTTGGCTCCGACCGCATGACCGATGTAGAGTGGGTCGATGTGACGGGAGAGGAAGTCTATACCGTCCGCCTGTCCATGAGCATCGAAGACCGCCAGGGCATCCTGGCGGAAATCACTTCGGCGATTTCCAATCTCAAGACCAATATCCGGGAGTCGCGCTCGACGACCACCGAAGGAGGCAAAGGCAGGGTGGACCTCACGGTCGAGATCCACGATGTGCACCATCTGGAGAAGATCATCAAGGTCATCAAGGGCATTCGCGGCATCGAGGAGGTCGCGCGAGTATCCCGCATTCCTTGAAACTGCATCGGGGACGCGTGCGCAGATGCAGAAACGCGACCCTCGCATCGAAACAACATCACGGGAGAGTTCATGTACGAAATCATCGGGACACAAGACGCACCCCGGCCCATCGGGCCCTACTCGCAGGCGATCCGCGCGAACGGATTCGTGTTCGTATCCGGCCAGATCCCTCTGGATGCGGCGACCGGAGAGGTACACGGAGACACGATCGGCGAGCAGACGCGCCGCGTGATGCAAAACCTGGAAGCCATTTTAAGTCAGGCGGGCAGCGCGCTGGAGAAGATCGTGAAGACAACCGTCTTCCTCGCCGACCTGGAAGATTTTGCCGCGTTCAATAAGGTGTACGGGGAGTTTCTGGGAAGCGCAAAGCCCGCACGCGCGACCGTTCAGGTGGGCCGGCTGCCCAAGGATGTACTGGTGGAAATAGAGGCTGTAGCTCTGGCCTGATCCGTCCCGGAACCGTCCACTCCGGGACATTCTTCTCCGTGGCCGGGAAAACTGCCGCCTCTTGGAGCTGCGTCAGGCCTTTTGCACCTTGCCGGAACGCAGACAACGGGTGCATACCCGGACCCTCTTGACGGATCCGTTTTCGACGATCCGGATGCTCTGCAGATTCGGGTAGAACTTCCGGGAGCGAACATTGTGCGCGTGGGAGATTGTGTGCCCGAAAATAGGAGTCTTGGCGCAAACATAACACTGCATTGGCATAAGAACTTCTCCGCTCAAAAACCCTAAAGCTTATCAGGTGCTTTATATCGCGTCAATGAGCATTCCCTGCGCATTGCGATCATCCGCCGGTCACCCTGCCAGGTTTTCCCCCCCATCCACTCCGATGACATTTCCCGTGAGCCAATTCGAGCGGCAGGCTGCCAATGCAGCCAAGACTTCCGCCACGTCGCCGGGATCGGTGAGGCGCTGTCCCGGATTTGACGCGCGGGCATGCGCAAACATGCGCTCGCTTCCCGGAATCCTGCGGGATGCAGGCGTGTCGGTCACTCCCGCCCTCAGTGCGTTTGCACTGATGCCACAGGACGAAAGTTCCACGGCGAGCTGGCGGATATGCGCTTCCAGGGCCGCTTTGGCGGCAGAAACCGCTCCGTAGCCCTCCCAGACACGCTGGGCGCCGGCGCTGGTCATCGCGAAGATTTTCGCCCCTTCCTTGAGAAGCCCCGCGGCGAAGAGTTCCTGCACCCAATAGACCAGGCTGTGCGCCATGACGTCGAGCGTCATGTTCATGTCGGCGGGGCGGATCGCCGCTTCGGGAGCCGACGCGATGTACGGCTTCAGGGTTCCGAACGCCAGCGAATGAAGGAACACGCCGATTCCCGCGCTCTCCGCACCCGCGCCCGCCGCCTCGCGGCAAGCCAGGATGACTTCGGCACGGCGGGCGGCATCCGCCGCATTCACATTGAAAAACAGCGCGCGGCGCCCCAGCGCGGCAATGCCGGTCTTGACCTGTTCGGCGTTGCCGAGCGTGCTGCGGCGGTCGAGGTGGACGCCGGCGATGTGAAAGCCGGCGCGTGCCAGCGCCAGGGCGGCTGCCGCGCCAAAGCCGCTGGAAGCGCCCAGGATCA
>JAFNAG010000042.1 GCA_017860135.1 Acidobacteriota bacterium | reverse complement strand
GCGCGCAACAGCTCTGTCAGATCGTCCAGCACGATCACCCAGCCAGTCTGCTGTTCGGAACTGTCCACGAGCGGCGAGACCGCGACCGCCAGGTGCAGCGTGCCCCCGCCGACCTTCAGCTCGAGGTCGCGGGTCACCGGGCCCAGTGCGGAGGACTTGCGCAACAGGCCACGCAGCGTATGCAGGGCCGGCCCCCGAACAATGTCCTCCAGCCGCAAGTTGTCATTCTCCTGCCCGGTTTCGAGCAGACGCGTCGCGGCCCGGTTCATGGTGCGAACCGCATAGTCGCCGTCCAGGACGACCACACCCGTGGCGACCGTGTGCAGGATCGTTTCCGTATAGCGCCGGCGGTCGTCCAGCTCCGCGTTGGTGGTGCGCAGGCTGGTCTGCGCCGCTTCGATTTTGGCCTTGTTCTCCTGCAGTTCGCCCGTCATGCGATTGAAAGAGGCCACCAGGCTGCCGAGTTCGTCGAAGGCGTTGCACTTGACACGATAGTCCAGGTTCCCCGCCGTGACCGCCGCCGCCCCCTCGGCCAGAGCCTGGATGGGGACCGTGATACGCTTGGCAAGGTACATGGCAAACCAGGAAAAAGCGAACACGATCAGAAGCGTCGAGAGGGCCAGAATCAGCAGAATGTTGAAGCGCACGGCCGACTTCTCACGCTGGAGCTGCACGTATGCATCATAGGCCTGCATCACCGTCGCCGCCTTGAAGTGCACGCTATCCGGGATCATCGTTTCCGTCAGGACGGCGCCGATGATCTCCCCGTCCGGATTGCGGATCCCTGCGGTCGCCCAGAACATTTCCCGCAGGGCGTCGTTCCGGGATACTTTCTGCACTTCAAAATCGGATCTCCCCTGCAGCGCCCCGGAAACCAGGCTGGCCAGTTCCGGCGCGTGATCCTCGATCGAAACGCGTGCCCCCACTTCGCCGATCAGCGCACCGCCCTGGTCGTAGATGCGGACGTCGTCGATGCCAAGGAGCCTTCGCATTTCCCCCAGCTCCCGGTCCAATCCCGGCGGCAGCGCCAGGCGACTCCCCCCCAGCACCCCGGCGCGCGAAGCGATGTTCGCGGCATCGCGCCGCGCCTTCTGTGCCGTTTCATCATAGTACTGCCTGGCGATGCTCTGGCTGTTCTCCTGGAGCTGGAGAGCCGGGGCGCTGAACCACTGCTCGATCGACGCCGAAACCAGCCAGTAAGCCAGAGAAAACAGGAGCACCGCCGGCAGCAGCGACAGCACCACGAAAATCCTGACCATCTTGGTCTTAAAGAGACTCCCGACCTGGCCGCTCTTGCGTTCGAAATAGAGCTTGATCAGGTTGCGCCCGAGGATGGTTGCCAGGATCAGCAAGGCCAGAATGACCAGGACTGTCGCCGTCCAGAGCTGCAGGGTCCGGGCTGCGAATTTCGGGCTCCCGATGGAAGGCTGGCGCCAGAAGATCTGCGTCGCCGTCAGCGCCAGCGCCAGAAATGAAATCGTTCCCAGAACATAGCGGAGGGTGCGCGACGGGCGTTTTGTTTTCTGGCTGAAGCTCGGTGGCTCACTCATGAGGGAAATCCGACCCGGGCTCCTCGCGCCCCTGGGCGCGATCGGCTGGCCGGGAGATGCCATTATATGCCAACTACTGCCCGAGTTGCAGCCCCAAATCAGGCTGAAGGATCCTGCAAAGCACCATCACTTACAGATATGTTTGCGTGTTGTTCAGGACGTGGAGGAACGCGGCAAATCCCGGCAGGCTTGCACGCCCGGCAGGTCGGGAATCCCGGCGGCGTCCGGAGGCGGTGTTTGCTCCCGCGTCCGGGAGATACGCGATTGTATTTGCGGAGGCGTGTGCAGAGCGCAGCCGCGACAATCGAAAAGGCCGCTTCCCCAAGAGGGTAACGGCCTTCGCTTCCATGCCTTATTTCCCTGATCGTCAGACGCGGGTAAGCAGGATAATGCTCACGATGATGGCGACGATGATCAGTATCTGGCTTCCAGCCTGGGAGCGCAGCATGCGCCGGCCGCACCCGCTGATACTACTGAATGCAGAATGCCCTTGCTGCCGATACGCGATTGCAGGATGCCTTGGATTCACGGTCAACCATCCCCTCTACAAAAAAATCGCCAATTCGGGGATACTGGATACCATACCGTCCACCGCGAATCAAACAAAAACTGGTTTCATTAGAACCTGCCGGAGGCACGCTTCCTTCCGCCTGCACCTCCATCCGCAACTCCCCTGCCTGCAGCCAGGTGCATTCGGTGATTGACGCACGCTCCGGAAAATATTAGATTCGCTCCCGAATGTGTCGGGAGGTGCGGTGAAGATACTCATTACCGGCGGCGCGGGATTTATCGGCTCCTATTTGTCGGAGGCATTTCTCGAACGGAGCCAGGAAGTCTATGTCATCGACGACCTCTCGACCGGCAGGCTCGAGAACATCAAGCACCTGCTGAAGAATCCGTGCTTCCATTTCGTCAACGACACCATCCTCAACCGCGAGGTGATGCTGGAATTAACCGGAATCTGCGACGTCGTTGTCCACCTGGCGGCTGCCGTCGGTGTCAAGCTGGTCATCGACGAACCGCTCAAGTCGATCCACACCAATATTGCAGGCACTGAAATCGTGCTGGAACTGGCGAACAAGTTCCGCAAAAAGACGTTCCTCGCATCCACCTCAGAAGTGTACGGCCGGAATTCGAAAGTGCCGCTGTGCGAGGATGATGAACGCATCTACGGATCGACGGCGGTGGCCCGGTGGAGCTACGCTGCCACCAAAGCCATGGATGAGTTCCTGGCGCTGGCATACTATCGCAACAAGCAGCTTCCCGTGATTGTAGCGCGCTTCTTCAACACCGTCGGCCCGCGCCAGACCGGCCGCTACGGCATGGTCGTCCCACGCTTCGTCGGCCAGGCTCTGCGTAATGAGCCTCTGACCATTTACGGCACCGGCAATCAGACGCGCACATTCACCTATGTCGGGGATGTAGTGCAGGGGATCATCTCCCTCATCGACGAACCTCGCGCCGTCGGCGAGATCTTCAACATCGGCGGCGATGAGGAAATTTCTATCAACGATCTGGCAAACCGCGTCAAATGCCTCAGCGGCAGCTCATCGCCTATCGAACACATCCCCTACGAACGCGCGTATCAGGATGGATTCGAGGACATGGAGCGCCGCGTCCCCGATATCGGCAAGCTCAAGAAGTGGGTGGGATATGTGAACACGCATGACCTTGATTCCATGCTCATCAAGATCATCGAGCACGAGCGTACCCGCTAGCGCCGTGCGTCGATTCGCTGCCTGCCCGATTCCGGCCGGAAGGCCCCCCACGCGCAAATGCTCTTGCATTGACCGAAACCGATGATGGAACAGCATACAACCAGCTTTGACCCGATCGACAGGATCCATGGAGGCGACCGGGAGGCGCTTTCCCAGCTGTTCGACCGGTACCGTCGCCGCAGGCGCTGAGGAGTCCCTAAGCATGAAATCCATCCGGGTGGACTGTTATGCCGGGTATCGAGGCGATCAGCGGCCCCTCCGCTTCACGCTCGGCGCGCAGATGTACCAGGTCATGGAAACGGAAGATCAATGGTATTCCCCGGGAGCCGTGCATTTCCGGGTGCAGGCCGGAGACGGCAACACCTACATCCTCCGGCACGACGAAAACGAGGACGCCTGGACTCTCGAGGGATTCCGGAAGGGAACCTGATGCCATGTATTGCTATCATTTAGCTATCATGCTATCATGAACACGATGCAATCACCTCGCGCCACATTGATTCTCCGCATTCCATCGCCTCTGCATCAGCGGCTGAAAGAGGAAGCCCGCACCGCAGACCTGTCGCTCAACAAACACTGCATCGCACTTCTCGGCAGGCGAACACGGGACTCCGCCGCAGAAGGAGCCGCCACCTCCCTGACACTCGCCACCGGCCGATCGCGCCGGATGGCTCTCCTGCAGGATCTTTCGGCGAGAGTGCTCGAGACCTGGGGGGGAGACCTCGAAGGGCTCGTCCTTTTCGGCTCGTTCGCCCGCGGGCGGCAAACCGTGAACTCCGACATCGACCTGCTTGTGGTGTTGCACGGGAGTGTGACGCTTGATCGGGACCTCTATTCGCGCTGGCAACTCGACAAGTTCGACGGGCGCCAGGTGTCGCCGCTCATTGTGCGGATCCCCGGGAAAGAGGAGAGGATCGGTGGCCTGTGGTTCGAGGTGGCGCTGGACGGCATTGTTCTCTATGACAGAAACTTGCATCTGAGCCGGTTCCTATCCTGCGTGCGGGATCTCGTGGCCGGCGGCAAGGTGAGGAGGATGGTGACCCACGGTCATCCCTACTGGGTGTATGCCCGCGGTATCGGCGTGGACGCTGCGCCGGTGGGAGGTTCATGAGAAATCTTGATCTCGCAAGAGACTACCTGCTCCGGGCCGGCGGGAGGCTCAAAGCGGTGGATACTCTCCTCGGGGAGGGTATGTGGGCTGATGTCGTGCGTGAGTGTCAGGAGATCGTCGAACTGGCGCTCAAGGGACTATTGCGCCACCATGATATCGAAGTGCCCCGCGTGCACGACGTGAGCGAAGTGCTCGAGGAGAACAGCTCCCGCTTTCCAAGGGTTGTGCGGGATGCGCTCGATGAGTTGATGGAGATCTCCCAGGAGCTTCGCCGTGACCGGGAGCTTGCCTTCTACGGGAGCGAAGACATCACCCCGCACTCCTTCTACAAAGAGAAGCACGCCAGAGTCGCCCGGCGCCGCGCCGGGCGAGTCGTCAGCGTCTGTCTCGCAGCCTGCTCTCCCGTCGAAAAGCCGCGGAAAGGGTAAGAGCGCCGCGACCATTTGCGCTACCATTTTGCGCGCGAGCGTACCACGACCCGATCACGCCAGCCAATATCTGCGGCTGCCCTCTTCCCGTTGTTTCTCCCGCAAGGGATAGCAAAAGGAGAGCATAGGGGCGAATGCCGGCGTCGCGGCAACTCTTGTCCATTTACTACTTCCCCGTTCGGTTCCGGAAACCGCACCCACCCGCACTTGCCCTAACGGGTGCGTACCGGCGGGGCTGGCTTGGACCGATCCTCGTAAGGCCGCAGATTCCATTCAAAGAATACCCAGGTCCGGTTCCAGGAATCGATCTGTTCCGGGGAGTCCACACGCTGCAGCGTCTCCGCATCCACCCGGCGGCTGAACGCATGCCCGACGCTGCCGCCCCAGGGTGCGGGATCCACGTAGGTTTTGGTTTCGGCCAGATCCGGCTTGCGGGACCGCAGCGCATCCACGATCTGCTGATCCTCGACATAATTGACATCTTCGTCGTTGGTCGCCACGTGAACGAGCAGAGGCACCTGCAGCTTGTCCACATGGTAAAGCGGCGACCTCTGGATGTAGAGGTCGCGCTTTTCAAAAGGCAGCCCCCTGATCCCGGCTTGCGTCGAAAAGCTCCTCTGATAGCCCGGACCCTTGTAAGAGAGGCGGAAAACCAGGTTGGTAACGGGGACAATCGCCGCCGCGGCTTTGAAAGGGTGCTTATCGCGGAAAACGGAGAGCAGGGTGATATAGCCGCCGTGGCTCCAGCCCATCATTCCCAGCCGATCGGCATCCACGTGGGGCAACGTTTTCAGATAGTCGACAGCGGAGATAACGTCGTCGACCTCAAGACCGCCATAGTCTATGGCCTGATGGTGCTTTTCCCCGTATCCCGTGCTGCCGCGGTATTCCGGACAGATGATCACGTAGCCGCGCTCGACCGCCTCCTTGACGAACGGAAACATCGTCAGGCCCCAGTTTCCGTGCACTCCTCCGTGGACCCAGATCATCGCGGCATGTCCCTTCGGGCCCCGTTTCTCGAGCGGCTGAAAGAGATACGCGGGGATGTCCAGGTCGCCGACGCTGCTTCGGTAAGTGATCTTCTGGTAGTCAATGATGCCCTTGCAAAGTTCCGGATACCGCAAGTCGCTCTTGGCTTTCGCATCCATCGCCGACTTGTAGTTGGTTCCTGGTGTATGGTCTTTCGGGTCGTTGGATACGTAAAGCTGGCTCGCCCGCTGGGGATCCATCACAACTTCCGGGCGCTGCCCCCTGGCCGGGGGCTCCTGCTTTGCCTGTTGCGCCGCTTGCTGCGCCTGTTGTGGCGTCTGCGCGGACGTCGTGTCACCGGACATTGTGAGCGCAGCCAGGGCCATTACGTTTGCCAGAAAAAACATTCGTCGAATCCAATTCATAGTGCCTCCAGTCTGAAATCAGGATGATCCGCGTATCCGCACGCATTCCTGCTGCGCATCATACGACAGTTTGCGGCGGAATGTATCCCGAAGGATATGGGCGCCCGGGCCGCGTTCAAATGCCTGGCGCGCTTTGCGCAGATTTCCCTCCTGCCCGAAGAGCATTCCCAATCCGATGTACATGCCCCCGGCGTCGGGAGAGATCGAAATCGTCTCGAGAAACATCGTTGTGTCGTTCCGCCAGATGGAATTGCACGGTATGGAGGACACTCCCATCGGAGCAACGAGAACGGCCAGCGCAACGGTCGCGGCCCGAATCTTGAAGTGACGGAAAATCAACACGGCGGCCGGCAAACAAAACCCAAGGGAGGGGATGCAGAGATAACCCCTCTGCGGAAACGTTCAGACTGACGTTCCGGAAGAAGATTGCCGGCGCCAGAGTCAACAGGGTCCAGGCGGCAAGAAACATCAGCACCCTGTCATGGCGCAGGTAGCGCCACACAAGAAGGCGGTCGCCCGGCAGATAGGAATGCGGAGGCAACCAGGCGGTTATGTCTCGATGGGAAAGTGGCCGGAAGACATGGATGGATTGCCTCGCTCCTTTTTTAGCTCTACTGATTTGGGGGTCCCGTATGCGATTCCCGGACCACGATGATGTGTGCTGCGTGTTGGCGGGCTGTTTCCTGCCTCAGTTTCCCGGCAGGGTGGCATCCCCCGGCCTTCGAAGCCAACAGATAAGGATCACCACGATCACAATGGCAATCAGCAGCAATCCAAAGGCGGGATAGTGCTCTCTCACCACATCGGCGGCACGATCTCCGAACCGTGCCCCCAAATAGGCGAGCAGGCTGTAGCGAAGCAGGCGCCCGGCCAGGACGCCGTTGGCAAAACGAATGGGGCGGACTCGAAATGCGCCGGCTGCGAGAATCACCAGCTTGGTGGGAAACGGCGGCGGCGCCATTACGGCGGCGAGGACCGCAGTGAAGGCGTTGCGGTCGAGTCTTTCCTTCACCCACGCTCTCTTCTCGGCGCTGAAGCGGCTCAGCGCCACTTCCCCACCGGCCCGGCCAACCCGGTAGAGGACCAGGGAACCAAGCGTCGAGCCGAGCGCTGCCGCCAATATGATGATCAATATCTGCATCGGCTGCTGCCAGGCAAGCAGCAATACCACTGCATCAGGCCCCATCAAAATCGGCAGTGCGGCCGAGTCGAAGAACGAGATCGCCAGGAGGCCGGGAATCCCCAACAGCAAAAGATACTTTTGAAGGCTCTGCAGCAAGCTCAATCCTGCCTTTCTCGTCTCATGACACGGATGATGATGCGCATCCGCCGGGCCGCAGAGTGGGTTGCCCTTGCACATCGGCTGTGCGGGACCGCACTCCGTCGCTTCCCCCTACACCGGATGGGGCATACTTTAACCCATCTGCAGTCGATTGCTGAGGATTAATTTCACCACCCGGTTCGAATCCTGCAATTCCTGCAGAGGAGGGGGGATTGTTTGCCTGGAATTGTTTAGCCGGCTCGGAACCGCAAGGGTCTGCAAATAAGGCCACGAATTTCACGAATTCTCACGAAGGATTATCTCCCTTGATGCAAGCCATGCCACGCGGCTTTCGTGATAATTCATTGAATTCGTGGCAGTTTTCTGCGGGCTGGCGAAACAATTAAGTTTGCCGGGCGTTGAGGCACGGCAGTCCAAGACGCGGCTCTGCCTCCTGGCTTCCGTCGCGGCAGCCTGCACTTGAAAACTTCAGGTGTCTGGATCCCAGGCACGCAACACCTTCGATTGACATGTCCGGCGCTGTCGGACTATGTTAGTCGCGGGGGACGAAAACATGATCTCCCGGCGCCAGTTGCTGATTGCCGCCGCAAGGATCGCCCCGATCGCAAGCGCCGGCCTGGCCTTGTCACCAAGACGCTGGCCGGTTCTGCTTCCGGGCGAAGATGACGGCTTCGAACCCGGCCAGATCGCGGAACTCGTGCGCGCTGCCCCCAGGGCTCGCTACTGGGTTTCGACCGCGGCGGGGGACTGCCTCGCCTGCCACACTCCGAAGGACGACATTTCCGACCGCCGGCATCATGATGCAGACAAGTCCCCTGCCGTGAGATGCCTCCTTTGCGCGCGATCCTGCACGATCGCCGAAGGCGAACGTGGAATGTGCCGGGCTCGCATGAACGTCAAGGGAGAGCTGCGCAGCCTGGTTTACGGCCGGCCGATCGCAACCCAGGTGGATCCGATCGAAAAAAAGCCCTTCTATCATTTCCTGCCGGGCGCCGATGCCTTCTCGCTGGCTACATCCGGATGCCCCCTGCGCTGCAAGTTCTGCCAGAACTGGCAGATCTCCCAGGCGCGTCCGGAAGACTATTCCACTCCGTTTGTCCCACCCGCGGAGATCGTGCGTTCTGCCGTCTCGCGTTCGTCTGCGGTGATCGCGTTCACTTATAACGAGCCTACCGTGTTCACGGAGTACATGGTGGATATCGCCAGGCTGGCGCGGAAGCAGAAACGGCGCTGCGTGCTGATCAGCTGTGGCTTCATGAACCCGCAGCCGCTGGCCGAGATGTGCGATGTCCTCGACGCAATCAAGATCGACCTGAAGGGATTCGATGAGTCCTTCTACCGCAGCGTCTGCGGCGCCGAGATGGGTCCTGTGCTCCGGACGATCAGGAATATCGCAAAAAGCCGGGTGCACCTCGAGATCGTCAACCTGGTGGTGCCTACGCTGAACGATTCGGACAAGATGCTTCGCGCGCTCGTCGACTGGGTGATGGGGGAACTCGGTCCGGACGTGCCGGTGCATTTTACATCGTTTCATCCCGACTACCAGCTCCTGAACCTGCCGCCCACGCCGGTCCGAACCTTGGAGCGCGCCCGGGAGTTTGCCCTCGACAAGGGTATCCGGTATTGCTTCGTCGGCAACACCCCCGATCATCCGGGAAACCACACGTATTGTCCGGAGTGCAAGAAGGTGGTCATCCGACGCAGCAGCTTTTTCGTGCTGGAGAACAACATCAAGGACGGGCACTGCAAATTCTGCGGTCGAGCGATCGCCGGGGTCTGGTTATGAAAACCATGCGCACCCAACTCTATATCCTGCCTTTGCTGCTTGCCTGCTGCATAAACAGCGGCATCGGAGAACAGAAAGCACCCGAAACGCGTCCTCCGGCATGGGCCGGCCAGTTCTACCCTTCGGACCGGGCGCAGTTGAAGCTCGCAGTCCGGCAACTCGTGGAGGATGCAGTGCCGGCGCGGGTCAAAACTCCGATCGCCCTCGTGGTTCCTCATGCCGGCTACCTCTATTCCGGCCAGATCGCGGCAGACGGTTACCGCCAGGCTGCGGCGGGAAATTATGATGTCGTGGTGATTCTCGGCACCAATCACGTGAGCGAGGCGCTGAACGGCATATCGGTGTACCCGCGCGGCGCCTATCGAACTCCGCTGGGGGATGCGATCGTCGACGAAGCAGTCGCCGGCGCCCTGCTTGCAGAGGACCCGGATTGCTCGGCGGACACGGCCGCACAGGCGAAGGAACACTCGATCGAAGTCCAGGTCCCCTTCATCCAACACCTGTTTCCGGCCGCCAGGATTGTGCCTGTCATGATCGGCAGGCCCGATCCGGAAATGTGCGCGCGCCTCGGAAGGGCGCTGGGCAGGATATTGAAGGGCAGGCGCGCCCTGATCGTAGCCAGCTCGGACCTGTCGCATTTCCCCGGCTACCAGGATGCCGTGG
This sequence comes from Acidobacteriota bacterium, assembly GCA_017860135.1. Taxonomy (GTDB): domain Bacteria; phylum Acidobacteriota; class UBA6911; order UBA6911; family UBA6911; genus JAFNAG01. Next base: position 15,818 of record JAFNAG010000042.1, on the reverse strand, counting down.
ACGTGGACCGTCAAACGCTGGAGTCCGTCGCCGGAATGGATCCCGGCGGGTTCGATGCGAAAATATCCGCCCTGATGTCACAGTACTATCGCGGCCTCGGGACCTGTGCCTGCGGCGCGGGGCCGATCCTGGCCGCCATGTCCGCATCGAAAGCCCTGGGGGCCACATACGGCGTTGTCATGAGTTATGCAAACTCCGGGGACGTGGTGGCAGGGGACCGGTCGCGCGTCGTCGGCTATGGATCGGTTGTCTTCGCCGCAGGCCCGGGAGAACCTGACGTCAAAGCCCTCAGCCGGCCTGCCCGGACGGCGACCGCAACTCCGCTGCAGCCCGACGAAAAAAAGGCCCTGCTCAGGTTTGCCCGGTCGAGCCTGGAGCGATATCTGTCCGCCGGGATCATGCCGCTCGGCCGCAGCCTTCCCTCCAGGCTGCAGTATCCCCAGGGCGCTTTCGTGACTCTGAAGCAGGAGGGACGACTGCGCGGGTGCATCGGGTATATGGCGGAAGACACACCGGTGGGGGTCGCTGCAGGCTATATGGCCGTCCAGGCGGGTGTAAACGATTCCCGCTTTCCGCCGGTTTCCCTCAAGGAACTCGCCGGCCTCGAAATCGAGATCTCCGTTCTGACCCCCATGAAGCCGATCAGCGAGCCAAGACAGATCGTGCTCGGGCGCGATGGCGTCGCCATCCAGAAAGCGGGCCGGTCCGCAGTCTTCCTGCCCCAGGTGGCCACCGAACAGAAATGGAGCCTGACGGAAATGCTGGAGAACCTCTGCGTCAAAGCCGGGCTGCCGTCGGACGCCTGGAAGAGCGGAGCCCAGTTCAGGATCTTCCAGGCCGACGTGTTCAGTGAACACCAGTTCAAATAGCCGGCCCTGGCCGGAGCTTGTTCAGCAATCGACATCATGATGGACCTGCTGCTCGTAGGACTCGTCTCGATCCTGGGCCAGGCGGTGCTGCTCCGGGAGCTGAACGTCGCCTTCTTCGGTGTCGACCTGATCTATGCACTGTCCCTGGGCTTCTGGCTGATCTGGACCGCTCTGGGCGCCCTGATAGGCAGACGCAACCTCAGTCCCGGCCGTAACCGGGTTCATCTGCTCTTTCTGCTCTTCTCCGTTCTTCTCCCGATCGACCTGGTCTTCGTCCGCGGCGCCCGCATCATCGCCTCCGGCATCCCCGGCGCCTACCTCTCCTTCCCGCAGCAGTTGATCATTATGAACCTGGCGCTTCTCCCGATCGGCCTGCTCTCGGGAACGCTGTTTCAATGGGCTGCCAAAATATATCTCGCGAGAGGCCGCACCCTGGCCGCCGCCTACGCCTTGGAGAGCGCCGGCGGCTTCGCCGGAGGAATGTGTGCAACCCTGTTCCTCATGTCCGGCATCCAGAATCTGCTCATCGCTCTGATCTGTTCGATGCTTGCGCTCTGCACAATCCTGACCGCGCAGGCGAAAACCGGCCAGTGGATTCGCGCAGCAAGCATTGCCGCGCTGCTCCTTCTGGCCTTACTCCTCTGGTTTGCAGCGCCGGTCGACGGGGCGATGACGGCGTGGACCCGGCCGGGCCTCCTCGCAAGCAGGGACACTCCGTATGGCCGCGTGACTGTGACGCGTCAGGAAGGGCAGATTGCCGTGTATGAAAACGGCGCCCTGTCGTTCGAGACCGAGGGTACGGATGCGGAGGAGTTTGTCCACATGGCAGCGCTGCTTCACCCCCAGCCAAGGCAGGTTCTCATCATGGGCGGGGGCATCGCAGGAACGGTGCGGGAGATCCTCAAGCATGCCCCGGAACGGATCGATTACGTGGAGTTGAACGCCGGCCTTTTGCACATTGTCGCCCCCACACTGCCGCAGGACCTGCAGGATTCCCTGAAGGCGCCGTCCGTCCGCACGATTGTCGAGGATCCCCGCAGATTCCTCGGCCGGCCGGGCAACTATGACCTGATCCTCATCGGGATGCCGGAGCCGGAGTCCGGTCAGACCAACCGATACTACACCCTTGAGTTCTTCCGCCAATGCGCCGCCCGGCTCAATCGGGACGGTATCGTCTCGTTCCGCCTGCGTTCCGCCGAGAACCTCTGGACTCCTCAGCAGACATCGCGTGCAGTCAGCATCTACAGAGCCTTAAAAGCGGTCTTGCCGGAAGTTCAGGTGCTGCCAGGCGGCACGAACACCTTCGCCGCATCCCGGCAGCCTCTGCTTCGCGAACCGGACCTGTTGGCTGCCCGGTTGGCAGAGCGCAGGATCAAAGCGCGACTGGTCTCGGGACCTTACATCCGCTACAGTTATGAAAACCAGAGATTCGAGCGGATCGCGCAAACCCTCGCTTCCGGACGCGCACCGGAAAATACCGACGCAAGGCCCGTTTGTTACCAGTACACGGTGATGATCTGGCTGTCGAAGTTCTACCCGGATCTTGCCTCCTGGAATCTCTCTTCGCCCGATTCACGGAGCGCGACGAACCGGTATGCTCTGTGGGCGGCAGGTATTGCGGTCTCGATCCTGCTGCTCCTCAGCAGGCGGTTTCCTCCATTCTGCCGCGCACTCACGGCGGGGTTGGCGGGGTTCGCCGGCATGATCCTGGAGACGGTACTTATCCTGCACTACCAGGTCCGGAGCGGAGTCCTGTACCAGGATATCGGCATACTCCTGATGAGCTTCATGGCGGGCCTGGCCCTGGGTGCGCTGGCAGTGGATATCTGGTTTACACGGCGTGCCGGGGAAATCCCGCTGTGGTCCGGGCCCTTGATCGCCGCCGGCTTCTCCATCCTCAGCCTGGCCACGGCAGCTCGCGTCGGCGCTGCTTCGAGCGGTGGCTTGCTGGAAACAGCCGGGACGCTGGCGGCTGCAGGCATTGCCGTTTCGGCGGTTTTTGCCTATGCCAGCGCCATGGGGTCCCGGGATCAACGGCAGGTGGTCGCTCCCCTATATGCCGCCGATTTGATCGGCGGGGGCATCGGATCGCTTGCTGGAAGTCTTGTACTCATCCCCATGGCCGGCTTGAAAGCAACTGTCGCTTTCATGGCCCCTCTGGCGCTTCTTTTTGCGTTGCTGGTGCGCGTGAAGCGGTAGGGGCGACTGGCCGGTCGCCCGCGCATCACAAGCCAAATATCACACAGCGTATTCGGGCGACCTGCCGGTCGCCCCTACATGTCTGGAAACGCGATGCATTCGATGAAAGTTTCCTGGAAACCCGGTTCGGATGCCAAGGGTACATGCTCGATCGGACCAGGGAAAGGCAGGTCGGGGGACAAGAGCGCCATTTTGACGCCGCGAAGGGCTGTGTTGCCTGCGGAGGTGATCCGGCACGGCGCGATCTCCAGCAACCCGGTGCGAACGGCGCTCTCCAGGCGCACGTAATTGCCGAAGGCGCCGGCAAGGTGCACGAGTGCAATCTGGTTGCGGCAGGCGCCCCAGCGCCGGAGGAGGAGGCGCATGCCGGCGGCGATGGCGGCTTTTGCCAGTTGGAGTTCACGGATGTCCGCCTGTGTGATCACGACAGACCCGGTGAGGGGAAATTCCTGCGCACCGTCTGCCAGCCGGCCGTTGGGAAGGATTGCTCGAAGGTCGAGGCCGGCCGCAACCGCGTCCACCAGGCCGCTGCCGCAGATCCCGCGCGCCGGCGAATTCCCGATCACGTGGCATTCGAGCCGGCCGTCCTGGAGAATAACATGGGAAACCGCGCCGCTGGCGGCTCGCATACCCATGCGGATCGAGGCGCCTTCGAACGCGGGACCGGCAGCGGTGGAAGCACAGAGTATCCTGTGCCCGTTTGCCAGAACGATCTCGCCGTTTGTGCCGAGGTCGATCAGTGCGCTCAAGGTCTCACCGGCCGCAATGCCGGTCGCAAGAATCCCGGCGAGGATGTCGCTCCCCACAAATCCGCCGATACAGGGCAGAAACCGAATCCGGCACGACGGCGGCAGGGACCAGTCGAGTTGGGCGGGTGTGAAAATCTGCTCGTCCATCCGGTCGGGGACAAACGGAGCGTGGGAGAGAGGCAGGACATCGAGCCCCGAAAACAGGTGGTGCATGACGGTATTGCCCGCGAGCACGATTTCTCGCAGTTCGGAGCTGCGCTCGCCGGCCAGGTCGACCGCCATTGCGCCGACGGTGCTGCGTATCAATGGCGTCAGGCGCGGATCGGAAAGCGCAAACAACACGCGGCCCATCACATCGGCGCCGTGAGCGCATTGCGGATTCAACGCAGTGCGCAGACCGAGCACTTGGCCCGAGGCCAGGTCGAGCATCTGTGCCGCGATCGTCGTGGTGCCGACATCGACGGCAATGCCGAGGCCGGCGCGGCCTTTGCCCTCGAGCGGTGCGCTGTCGGCGAGCACCGGCGTGATCCACTGACCGACCTCGAGCTTGAGCGAAGAGTCCGCCCGGGCACAGCACGCCAGGCGCCAGCCCTGCGCCAGTTCATCTTCGGTGAACACGACCCTGTCGGGAATCCCCGCGGGAAGCGTTCCGTCCACTACGCGAATCCGGCAGCCGCCGCACATGTCCGAACCGCCGCACGGGAATTCTACGCCGTATTCGGCCAGGATATCCGCCAGCGCCGTGCCCCGCTGCACTTCGAGGCGCACGTCCAGGGGGAAAAGCTCGACAACCACTGTGTGACTCACCCTCGTATTCTGCCACACTAACGGCGTGTCTCCGCAGGCAAAAAACCCGGGGGAGCGACCTGGCCGGCGGCGCCAAAGACCGGCGACTTTTTGCGCGCGGCTTCGTATCCGGCGCCGGCGGGATTCACGGGCGACGCGCGGCGTGGCCTGCCGTTCGGATCCGCAGCCGCAGCGGAGCAGGAAGGAAACTCTGCAGCGAAGCGGATGGATCTTCCCTTTTCTGTATACTCAGAGGTGATTTCATTGTACAAAAATGCATCGGCAAAACTCGAAAGGGGAGGCGCATGGAAGACAATTCTAAGACATCAGAGGTGTTGTCGGAGGAAACCCCGCAATTGAGTTTTACGCAGAGACTGACCGGCATTTTTTTCGAACCGGGCAAGACTTTCGCGGACATAAACAGGAAGCCATCCTGGCTGGGCATTTTCCTGCTCATGAGCGTTTTTACGCTGGCGCTCGCGTACGTAAGCGCAGCACGTGTCGATCCGGAGGTCGCGATCCGCAAGGCCTTGGAGGCATCGCCGTTTCAACTCTCGGAAGAACAGAAGGAACAGGCTATACAGCAGGGAGTCGCGAGGCAGCGGAATCCGCTCTATAAATACGGAACGCCCCTGGTCGCTCCCGTATTCGTGCTGATCCTGTATGCGATCATCGCGGGCCTCTTCCTCCTGATCTTCGTTCTCATGGGAGCCCCGCTGACCTTCAAGAAATCGTATGCGGTCACGATGTGGGGATTGGCACCGCCGGGGATCATCCAGCAGATCCTCGGCATCGTCCTGCTCTTCATCAAGGACCCGAACACCGTCGACATCACGCAGGGAGTCGTGATGAGCCACCTGGGGGGCCTGGTCGACAGCAAGGCTCAACCGGTGCTGGGAAGCCTGCTTTCATCGATCGACCTGTTTTCTTTCTGGTCGATCGTGCTTCTTGCTATCGGCTTCGCCGCGATCTCAGCCAAAAAGCTGACCACGAAGAAAGCGGCGGTCGGTATTGTCATCATCTGGGCGCTGTATGTCCTCGGGAAAATGGGCTTCCGCGCCTTCTTTTCATGAGCGGCTGAGAAGACGATCGAGCGCACGGCGAAGGCCTCGATGTGTGCATTGAAAGCACTTCGACTGAGCTTCGCGTATCGGAAAGCCACAGGACCCTTAAAAGCGGCAAACCACGGAATGCACGAAGAGGTTTCGTGTATTCCGTGTCTTTCGTGGTGGCAATTCCTGGCCTCATTTCGGCGGCAGGAACAGGCTTGCCGCCCCGAAGACTCCGACATTCTTCCGCAGTTTCGCCGGCAGGATCGGCAGCGAAGCGACGAATTTGCGGTTGATCGTGTATTCCGGCAGCGTCTCGCGGATCCGGTCGAACAGGGGTTTGCCGATCTGTGCGACCCCGCCGCCGATCACGACAGCTTCCGGGTCGAGGACGGACACCATTCCCCCGAGCCAGACTCCGAGGAAGAAGCCGGTCTCCTCCAGGATCGATCGGGCAATCGGATCGTGCCGGCGTGCGGCGTCGGCAATGATTGCCGGCGTGATCAGCCCCCGGTCATCCCGGATCCGCCTCCGCAGGAGGCTCGGAACGCCGGGTTCCTGCTCCAGGCGAACCCGGGCGCGGCGCACCATGGAGGGTCCGGAAGCGAGCGCCTCGATGCAGCCGCGCGTGCCGCAGCCGCAGACAAACGGGCTTTTGTAGTCAATGGAAACGTGACCGCCTTCCCCCGCGACTCCGTTTTTCCCGTGGTAAATTTTCCGGTCGATGATGACGCCCGTTCCAATCCCGGTGCTCACCGTAATGTAGAAGACGTTGCGATACCCGGCCGCCGCGCCGAACAGGACCTCAGCCAGGCCGGCGGCATTGGCGTCGTTCTCCACGACTGCGTTCACCCCGAAGCGCTCCTCCACTAGCCTCGCGAGCGGCACATTCCGCCACCCGGGAAGGTTGGGCGGATTCAGAACGATGCCGCGCCGGGGATTGAGCGGACCGGGCGCACACATGCCGATGCCGACAAGGCCGTCCTTACCACCGGCTTCCCGGGTCAGCCGCTCGATCAGGCGAAAGACCTGACCCAGGCTGGCTTTCACTCCCCTGTTCGCCAGCGTCGGTATCACCAGGGATCTGACAAGCCGTCCGCTCTTGTTCACAAGACCGCCGGCAATTTTGGTGCCGCCGATATCGATCCCCATCGTCAATTTCTTTCCGCTTCCTGTATTTTCCATGTCGATTCCCTCGGACAATCGTGAAGCGGCCGGAATACCGTGCCGGATGACCCCCAGCGTGTGGGAAGCCGAATAACTTCAGCGACCATGCGCTGCCAACAGCGTGAAGCAGGAGAGTATCACAACTCGCATGAAAGCTTCTCGGTGATTTGCCGCAGTTTCCGCGATTCCCATGGTGGAACGTACGGCAACCCCCAATCCCGGAGGGAGTGCCCGGAAAATCCCAGGACGCAACGGGGCGTCCAGGAGTTGATTTTGCCGCCGGCACATCCCGTATATTTCCGGGCGCCCAGTGCCGCGCCCTCGGCGCTCCACCATGCTCCATTCCTGCCCTGGTCTGACAGCCGGGGATACTGCCGTCCCTTCGGATCTGGTCACGCCGTGATCCAACCGTTGGACACCCTCTGAAGCCCGCGCTCACGAGAAGCCGCCGCTGCCCCCCTTCTCTCTTGACGGTCTGTCAAAAAGATGAGGCCTGAAGTCTCCTTGGATTTGCGTTACCGCCGAAGCGCAAGTAGTGATATCCTACGCCCTCGCTGGCAGTCTTCGGCTTTTTCAGTTTGAACCGATAGAATGCGGCTCGCACCAATCCGCAAAAGGCGGCAGTCATGAAATTGAGCGCAACGCTGATGCGCAGTGCCATTGTGGCGGCCCTGGGCGGCCTGCTCTTTGGATTCGACACGGCAGTGATCTCCGGTACCACGGAGTGGCTCAAGCGAGAATTCCTGCTGACGGACTTCATGCTCGGTTTCACCGTGTCAAGCGCCCTGATCGGCACCATTCTCGGATCGATCGGAGTGGGCAAGCCGGCGGATTCCATGGGCCGCCGGGGCGTCCTGTACGTGCTCGCCGTTCTGTTTTTCGTATCCGCCATCGGCTGCGGATTTGCATGGAACTGGGGCATGTTCATTGCTTTCCGGTTCATCGGGGGCCTTGCTGTGGGTGGCGCGTCGGTCGTGTCGCCGCTCTACATCGCCGAAATTTCTCCGGCGCGATACCGGGGACGCCTGGTCGCGATCACCCAGTTCAACATCGTGCTCGGCATCCTGCTGGCCTATCTGTCCAACTACGTCATCGGCAGCCTCGATCTCGGCGCCAGCGAATGCCGTTGGATGTTCGGAGTCATGGCTGTGCCGGCGGCTGCGTTCTTCTTCCTGCTCTTCGGCACGCCGCAAAGCCCGCGCTGGCTTGTGGCCAAAGGGAGGGTCGAAGAGGCACGGAACGTGCTCGCAATGTGCGGCGCCGACTCCGGCAACCTGGAGGAAGAACTCCAGGACATCCAGAGCTCGCTCGACATCCGGCATCACACGCTCTCGGAGCCATTCTATCAGGCGAAGTATCTCCGGCCGATCTTGCTGGCTGTGGCCATTGCGGCCTTTAATCAGCTCTCCGGAATCAACGCACTGATCTACTACACGGCCTATATTTTCAGAATGGCGGGCTACGGCGCCACCGATGCATTGCTTCAGTCTGTCGTGATCGGATTCACCAATCTGGTCTTCACGATCGCAGCCATGACCGTGATCGATCATTTCGGGCGGAGAAAACTGATGCTGGTCGGCTCCGTCGGCTACATACTCAGCCTGAGCGCGGCAGCATTCTCGTTTTACACGGGAACCGGCGGCAAGATGCTGCTGGCGAGCCTGATCGTCTTCATCGCGTCGCACGCCTTCGGCCAGGGTGCAGTGATCTGGGTGTTTATCGGCGAGGTATTTCCCAACCGCGTCCGCGCCCGAGGCCAGGCGCTGGGCTCCTTTACCCACTGGGTGATGGCGGCATTGATCTCATGGACCTTCCCCATGATCGCCGCCCAATCCGGCGGGCACGCCTTCGCCTTTTATGCAGTCTGCTGTGTGGGCCAGTTGCTCTGGGTGATCTTCGTCATGCCGGAAACCAAGGGGATCTCCCTGGAAAAAATTCAGCAGGAAATGGGAATCGAGTAACCCGGGCGGAGGAGCGCACAGCGATTCTCAAAGTCAGTGACAGATCCGTCACCGCCCGCGCAACATCAGATTTCATGATTGTGCGCAACGGCTGCCGCCATTCGTGTTCCGCACGATCAGGGAGGGACGCACAGCGATAACCCACATTCAGAACCCACGGAAAGGCTGCACTTCTCCTGACTCCTACAAACTGAATCTGCCGATTCCGCACATCCTTGACATGCAGTCCAAACTGTTCAATAGTGCGGGACAGGACTGAACGGGGAGAGCAAACGATGCGAAGGCAAGATTTTGTTTGGGCCGGGATTCCTTTTTTCTGTCTCCTGGCGGTTGTGCCCGGCCGGACTCAAGAGGAACAGGCGAGTTCCAGGCCCATGCGCCCGGTGCTGCGCGGCCGACAGTACGCGGTATCCTCGATGAAACCCGAGGCCACACGGGCTGCGGCGCGCATCCTGGAGGCAGGCGGAAATGGGTTTGACGCAATCGTGGCCGGACAGGCCGCACTCGCGGTTGTGGACGCCGCTCTCAACGGTGTCGGCAGCGACGCCGTGATCCTGGTGTACGACTCCAAGGCCCGCAAGGTGGTGTCCATCGACGCCGAAGGAACAGCGCCGCGGCTGGCGACCATCGATTGGTACATGAGGAACAGCGGGGGCAAACTGCCGGTCAACGACGGGCTGCTCTCCGGCACCGTCCCCGGAGTGGTCGACGCCTGGTACATCCTGCTGGACCGTTGGGGAACGATGAGTTTCGCACAGGTGCTCGAGGAGGCCATCGACCTGGCGGAAAACGGGTTTCCGATCGGCAACTCGCTGGCCGGTGCGATCCAGAGCGCGCGCAAACTGCGCAAATACCCCACCAGCACCAAGCTCTACCTCCCGAACGGCACCGCGCCGAGTCCTGGCGACATCTTCAAGAACCCGGATCTGGCGCGCACCCTGAGGAAACTCGTGGAAGCCGAGAAACAGAACGCCGGCAAAGGCCGGCACGAGGCCCTGAAAGCGGCGCGCGACCGGTTCTACAAGGGGGACATCGCGCGGGCGATGGCGAAATTCTCCGAGGAGAACGGCGGCCTGTTCCGCTACGAGGACTTCGCGGAATACACGGCGAAGATCGAAGAGCCGGTTTCCATCGACTACCGGGGGTACCGGGTGTACAAAAACACGTCCGCCACGCAGGGCCCGGCGGAGTTGTTCGCCCTGAACATCCTCGAGGGATACGACCTCAAGGCCATGGGGCACAACAGCCTGCAATACCTCCACACGAGTGTCGAGGCGGTGAAGCTGGCGATGGCCGACCGCGAAAAATATCTCGGCGATACGGCTTTCATCAAGATCCCGTTCGCGGGGCTCCTGTCCAAGGAATACGCCGCGGAGCGGCGCAAGCTGATCGATCCGGCGAGGGCTTCGAGCGAGCTCCGCCCCGGCAGCCCGGAAAAATTCATGAAGAATCCCGTGCCTTCAGGTCTGCAGGTGGAGATCAATCTCGAGGGGGATGCGGATCATGAAGGCGACACCAGTTACATCGGAGTAGTCGACAAGGACCGCAACATGATCAGCTTCGAGCCGAGCCTGCACAGCAGCTTCGGCACCGGCGTCGTCATGGCCGACACCGGCTTGATCTTCAATTGCCGCGGCGACTACTTTTCCCTGGTTCCTGGAGAAGCCAATGCCCTGGAACCCGGCAAGCGGCCGCGCAGCACACTGCAGAGCACCCTTGTAATGAAGGATGGCCGCCCGCACATGATCATGGGAAGCCCCGGAGGAGACGACCAGATCATGCGCACGATACAGACTTTCCTCAACATCGTGGACTTCGGCATGGACGTCCAGAGGGCGATCGAGGCCGCGCGCTGGTCGACGCGCAGCTTTCCCGCTTCCCCTTTCCCTCACACCATGTATCCGGCGGACATGTCGGTCGAATCCAGAATTCCGGAGTCTATCAGAAGCGGGCTCATTGCCAAGGGACACAAGCTGCGAGTGTCGGGAGCCTGGACGCTGGGATCCAACGCCGCAATCGTGGTGGATCTGAATACCGGAGCACTTGCGGCCGGCGCCGATCCGCGCGTGGAAGCGTATGCATGGGCGCGGTGAGCTTGGGCTGTGGGACACACTTGACGCTGTGGGTGGATGGTTTCGCAGGCTGTCAGGAAACGCACCAGATCCGGAAATTAAACGGACCCCGCCGGGATCCGGCAGAACAGCCCGGGGCGCCAGGCTCCGGGAACCGTCGCAGGCCCATTTATCCGCCCTGAAACTGCGTTGCAGCCGGCTTCGGCCTTTCCAGGCTGGCATCCCAGGCGCCCCTGTCGCCAGGGCTCGCGCCTTGGCCTGTCCTGCTCGACCTTCAGGATCGGAGCGTGGGTGGTTCCCCGAGGGCGAAGGTGGGTGCTTTTTCCCAGGGCTTGCGCCCTGGGCTATCCTGCGCAACCCCCAGGGTCATCTGCGTCCAGTATCCGGGCGGGGGTGGTGCTGACTGCCGTCCCTCAGCGCCCCATCAGGGTTTACCAGGAAAACGGCAGGCGGTGCACACCCACAGTCTCACATATGGGCAAAAGCCAGAGCCGGGCCGGGAAACCCCTATACGCACGCCCGATCGGTACTACTCACCTGAAAGTCCTTGCCAAAAAGGAAGGGGTTTTTCAGAACCATGGGAAAACGGAGTCGGTATCGGCATCGGGATCGCAATCGCGGTCGCAATCGTCATCGAAAACTGTGCATAATCGGACGCCTCAGCATTGTTGCCGGCAGCGCGATGATGCCGAAATCGATCCCGATAGCGATTGCGATACCGATTGTGCCATTTTCAGGAGTCGTCGCTTTGCCTGGTTGCGGCCATCGGCGGCTCTGTGGCAAAGTGGAATGAACCGAGGCCAAACGCGATGATGAAATTTCCGGACGATTCGTTCTTTTCGGCGGTCCTGAACGCCATGCCTTCTCCCGTCTTCATTGTCGACAACGACGTGCGCATCATTGCCGCAAACCGGGCGGCAAGACCGCTCATTGGAGAGGATGCTTCGATCGTCTATCTGCACCGGAGCGGGGAGGCGCTTCACTGCATTCACAGCGCCGACACTGCCGGAGGCTGCGGCAAAGGCGCTCACTGTCAGAGCTGCGTGATTCGCAGCTCGGTGGCGGAATCTTTCGGAAACAAAAAAATCCTCCGACGGGCGTCTAAAATGATGCTGCAGCAGGAAGGAAAAACACGCGAAGTGTTTTTGCTGATCACCACCGCTCCGCTCAAGTATGAAGGCAGCCAGTACGTCGTTCTCACACTGGAAGATATCAACGAGCTCGTCGAGTTGCGCAAGCTCCTTCCCATCTGTGCCAGTTGCAAGAAGATCCGGAACGAACAGGAGTACTGGGACAGCATCGAAGCCTACTTCAAACAACACTTGGATGTCGATTTTACCCACGGCATCTGCCCGGAGTGCTTTGAACGGCTCTACCCCGACATTGCCGCAGAATTGGCCCGGAAGAGGCCGGACTGGAAAAGGCACTACTGACGGGGTATCTATAACGGTCTTTTCCACATGCGAGGAGTCACCCATGCTGAGTACATTGATCATGGCGCTGCTGGCGATGCTTCCGGCGGCGCAGGGTGCGCAGAAGCCTTTCGAACTCGCTCCCGGCGCGCGGTATGACAGCCGGATCCCGAGCCTGAAGGATGTGATCGGCCACGATTTCGGCGAGCAGATATCGACGCCGGAACAGATCGCAGCCTACATGAAGGCGTTAGCAGCCGCGGATCCCGATCGGACCCGGCTCCTGGAGTATGGGCGCACCTGGGAGGGGCGCCCTCTGATTCTCCTCATAGTGGGCGGCGCCGGCCGTATCAGCGGAATCGACGGAATCAAGGCCGGTCTGCAGAAGCTGGCGGATCCGCGCAGTTTGGCAGCTGCCGAAGCGGATCGCCTGGTAAAGGAGCTGCCGGCCGTGGTCTGGCTGATCCATGCCGTGCATGGAAACGAAATATCCTCGCCCGATGCGGCGCTGGCCGAAGCCTATCACCTTCTGGCCGCCCGGGGCGATGCCGCCGTCGATGCGATTCTGCAGAATACGCTGGTGCTCGTCGATCCGCTTCAGAATCCGGATGGCCGGGCGCGCTTCCTTGCGGCGAATCAGCAGGGGCGCGCGGCTGTGCCCGACAGCGAACCTGTTTCGGCCGAGCACGACGAGCCATGGCCGGGCGGCCGTTCCAATCATTATCTTTTCGACATGAACCGGGACTGGCTCGCGATGTCGCAGATCGAGACCAAAGCTCGGGCCAGGATCGGCTTGGAATGGCTTCCGCAGGTAGTCGTCGACCTGCACGAGATGGGCGGCGAGTCGACCTACTACTTCGCCCCTCCGGCGGAACCCGCGAATCCCTACATTACGCCGCGCCAGCGCGAGTGGCTGCAAAGCTTTGGAAAGGAGAACGCAAGGCACTTCGACGCGCGCGGTTTCGAGTACTTTGTGCGCGAGGTTTTTGATTCTTTCTATCCCGGGTACGGCGATTCCTGGCCCATGCTTCAGGGAGCCATCGCCATGACCTACGAACAGGCATCCCCCCGCGGTCTCGTCTACCGCAGGGGCGACGACACGCTGCTGAGCTTCCGTGACGCGGTCGTGCACCACTTCACGGCGGCGCTTTCAACCTTGGAGACCGCCGCACGCAACCGCGAAACTCTGCTGCGCGACTACCTGGAGTACCGCCGGTCGGCCATTGCCGAAGGGGAGAAAGCCCAGGTTCGGGAATACTGGGTGCCGGCGGGGGTGGACGGCTCGCGCGCGATCGCCTTCGCCAACAAGCTCCTGGAACACGGCATCGAAGTGCGGCGGGCCGAAGAATCCCTGAAGTCCGGCGCCACCGTGTTGCCGGCGGGAACGTTCGTGATTCCGGCGGCCCAGCCCGCGTACCGACTGCTTCGCAATCTGATGGAGCCGGAAATCCGGATGGACGACGCGTTCCTCAAAGAGCAGGAGCGGCGGAGACAGAAGCGCCTGGGCGATCGTATCTACGACGTCACGGCGTGGAGCCTGCCGCTGCTGTACGACCTGGAAGTCGTGCCGAGCGCTACCCCGGCCGGTGTGCGTACCCGGAGCGTCGGCCCGGCGCCGCTTTCCATGGCTCCCTCCCCGCCAACGGCGAAAGTAGGGTATCTGATGCCCTGGGGCCTGGGGACGGCAGGCGCCGCCGTGGAGGCGCTTCGCGCCGGCGTAAGGATGCGCACCGCAGGCGAGCCATTCACAATCGGCTCGCGCAAATTCGAGGTCGGCACCGCGATCGTCCGAACCTCGGACAACTCGCCCGAGGTTCTGGCACAGTTCCGCTCGATCGTGGCGCGCCACGATGTCGAGATTGTGCGTTTGGACAGTTCCTGGGTGGATGAGGGGATGTCCCTCGGGTCCAACGAGGCGACTCTGCTCAAAACGCCGAAGGTAGTGCTCGCCTGGGACGCTCCGTCGCGCAGCGAATCGGCAGGCTGGGCGCGCTATGTCCTGGAGCGGCAATTCGGCCAACCGGTCACCGCCGTCCGGGCGTCGTCGCTGCGACGCCTCGATATGCGCCGTTACAACGTGCTCATCCTGCCGTCGGGAAGTTACACATTTTCGGAAGAGGATGTGCGCCGCATGAAGGACTGGGTGTCGACCGGCGGCGTGCTGGTAACCTTCTCCGAAGCGTCTCGATGGGCAACCGGCGAGCGGGTCGGCCTGCTGTCGACAGGCACGGAACTGCGCGACGGAAGGCCGGCAGTCGAGCCTCCAAAGGACGAAAAGAAACCGGCGCCGGATCCCAAGAAGCCTTTCGACTACGATCAGGCCATCCAACCGGATCGTGAGTCGCCCGAGTCGGTTCCCGGCGCGCTGATGCGCGTGACGCTTGACCGGGAACACTGGCTGGCCTCCGGGCTGGACGAGGAGATCCAGGTTGTGGTGGAAGGCTCGCGCGTCTTCACCCCGGTCAAGCTCGACCGCGGCCGGAACGTCGGCATCTATGCCAAGAAGGATCGGCTGCTTGCAGGCGGGCATGCCTGGCAGAACTCGCAGGAACTGCTCCCCCAGAAGGCGTTTCTGATCGATCAGCCGCTGGGGCGCGGACACGTGATCGCGTTTGCCGAAGACCCCAATTTCCGCGCGTTGTCTCCGGCAATGCAATTGCTGTTCATCAACGCCGTGCTGATGGGGACTTCAAGATAACCTCCAATGGTCTGCAGGGCAGCAGATCAGTAACCTGTGCGTCTGAATGGCGCGGCATTGGGGTGCCCCGTAATGCGCCGGCTGCAGGATACGCGTGACACTGCGGGTGGGTGGTTTCGCAGGCTGTCAGGAAACGCACCCGGTCAGGGAATCGAAAAGAACCCCGCGGGATCCGGCAGGACAGCCCAGGGCGTGAGCCCTGGGAAACTGGCAGGTCCGGATGTCCGCCTTGAAAGGCCGGTGCAGGCCGCTTCGGCCTTTTCAGGCTGGCATCCTGCTCGTCGATGTCGCCAGGGCTCGCGCGCTGGCCTGTCCAGCTTAACCCTTCAGGGTCATCTGCGTCCCGTATCCGGGTCTCACTGCGTCGGTTTTCCTGCCTTGCGGTTCGGGAGCTGGCGTCGTGAATCCCCCCCTCTCCGCCAGTCCTTTGTTTTCAATCGTTTACTGCCATTCTGCCCCATTTTTGATCCGTTTTGCTACCACTTTGCTACCACTTGCCTCAAAAAAGGGCGGTTTTCAGCCCTCCCGCACCTCCGGCAATGCCACCTCCCCGTCGAGCCGATCCACGGCATTTTTGTTCCCGGCAGGGAGCCATTTCCCGTAAGTATCTACGGTCATCTTAATGGAGGAGTGCCCAAGCTGCCGCTGCACGTATGCCGGGGATTCTCCCATCTGGAGCAACTGAGAGGCGAAGGAGTGGCGGAAGGAATGCGCGGAAAAGTGCAGCGGCAGCTTCGCCTTTCTGAGAGTCCGCGTGATTGCGCGGATGATGTGCGCCCGGTTCATCACCCCGCCGTTTTCGGTGGGGAACAAAAGCTCCGGCATCGGTTTCCCGAGCGAGAAATAATGCTTCCGT
>JAFNAG010000503.1 GCA_017860135.1 Acidobacteriota bacterium | reverse complement strand
CTCGACAAATCGATCAACGCCTTCGACATGTACCACTCCTGGTGGTTCCTGTCGCTGATGGGGCTGTTTGCCGTCAATCTGATCTGCTGCTCGATCAAGCGCTTCCCGCATGTCTGGAAATCCGTGCGCGAACCGAAGCTGGTGACGGACGATGGGTTCTTCCGCTCCCTAAGTCACGTTGAGGAAGTGGTCATCGCCAAGGGGACCCTCGATGACGTTCGCGACCAGGTGGTCAACCTGCTTAAAGGCCGGTTTGCTGCGCCGGTTGTCACCGATCAGGATGGTAAAATCCACCTCTACGCCGAGAAAGGAGCGTTCTCCCGCTTCGGCGTCTATATCACCCACAGCTCGATCCTGATCATCTTCCTCGGCGCGATGATCGGCAACGTCTGGGGATACAAGGCCTACGTCAACGTCGTCGAAGGCAGTGCCGTCGATAAGGTCTGGCCGCGCGGCGGCAAGGAACCGATCCCGCTGGGCTTCTCGGTGCGCTGCGACGATTTCAGCGTCAGCTTCTACGAAGGCTCCCAGCGGCCCAAGCTCTTCTCCAGCGACCTGGTGGTATTGGAAAACGGTCAGGAGGTTCTCAAGAAGACGATCATCGTCAACGATCCGCTGACCTATAAGGGGATCACCTTCTACCAATCGAGCTACGGCCCGGCCGGCGATGCGTTCTTCCGCTTCCAGGTGCGCGAACGCGCCACCGGCCAGGTCATCGAGGCCACGGCGCGCCAGGGTGAACACGTACCGTTGCCGGGAGGTTACTCGTTTGCCATCACCAACTCCACCGACAGCTACGACCGCTTTGGTCCTGCCGTGCAGATGCATGTCAACACCCCGGATGGACGGCACGGCAGCCCGTTCATCGTGCTGCAAAATTTCCCTGATTTTGACGCCCAGCGCGGCGGCGAGTTCATCTTCTCGCTGACCGGCATGGAGCAGGGTTATTACACCGGCTTGCAGGTCGCCAAGGACCCGGGCGTTTGGGTGGTCTGGCTCGGCTGCTTTCTGTTGGTCGTCGGCTCCTGCGGCGCCTTTTTCCTCTCGCACCGCCGGTTGTGGGTGACCATCCAGCCGCTGGCCAAAGGGGTCGGCGTCAAGCTCGGCGGCAGCGCCCACCGCAACCAGCCGGCCTTTGCCTTGTATTTCGACACTCTAAAAAAAGACCTCATTGCCACGTTGGCAACCAAATAACCAAACGTGCTTTCTGGGAGGAGACTTATGGACAGTTCCTTTTTTTTCAACATTGCCACCGGCGCCTATTTCTTCGCCATGGTGGGATTCATCATTTTTTTAACCGCGAAAAACGAGCAGACAGGCCTTATTGCAACAGTCCTAAGCTGGCTGGGCTTCATCGCCAACACCGTCGCGATCGGTCTGCGTTGGCGCGAGGCCTATGCCATGGGCTTCCAGCAGGCCCCGCTCTCCAACCTCTATGAGTCGGTGGTCTTCTTCGCCTGGTCGATCCTGCTCATCTACCTTCTCTTCGATCTCAAATACAAATACCGGGCGATTGGCGCCTTTGTCATGCCGTTCGCCTTCGCTGGCATGATCTGGGCACAGTGGAGCCTGGATGCCACCATCGCCCCGCTGGTACCGGCATTGCAGAGTAACTGGCTGACCTACCACGTCATCACCTGCTTCATCGGCTACGCAGCCTTTGCCGTGGCCTGCGGCGTGTCGATCATGTACCTGATCAAGGTCGGCAAGGAAGAGGCGGCCTCCGGCAACCCGGTCGGCGGCATTCTCGGCATGTTCCCGAGCGTCAAGGTGCTCGACGATCTCAACTACAAGGCGATCATGGTCGGCTTCCCGATGCTGACCCTGGGGATCATCACCGGTGCGGCCTGGGCCAACTACGCCTGGGGCACCTATTGGAGCTGGGACCCGAAGGAAACCTGGAGCCTGATCGTCTGGTTCATCTACGCCGCCTTCCTGCATGCCCGCTTCACCCGCGGCTGGGTCGGCCGGCGCGCGGCCTGGCTGTCGATCATCGGCTTCGCCGCCACGATCTTCTGCTATCTCGGCGTCAATCTGCTGCTTTCAGGACTACATTCCTATGGATCATGAGCCCCATCAATGCCCGAAAAACCGTCTGTCATTACCTTGTAGCTGCAAACAACGAAAGATTCCGCACGAGACAGCGAATGGCATTATCATATTGTCTCCGCCATAAGAGCTAATGAAGGATCAAGTATGAATCAACTTTGGATGTGGCTCGGCTTCAACCTGTTCGTGCTGCTCCTGCTGGCGCTGGATCTAGGCGTTTTGCACCGTAAATCAGATACCGTCGGTATCCGCGAGGCTCTGTTGCTTAGCCTGGGTTATTTCGTCCTGGCAATACTCTTCGGCTTGGGGGTCTTCCACTTCCTCGGCGCCGATGCCGGCTACGAGTTCTTCACCGGCTATCTGATCGAGAAGAGTCTGAGCGTCGACAATATCTTTGTCTTCGTGCTGATCTTTAGCCACTTCGCCGTACCCGCGCAGTACCAGCACCGGGTGCTGTTCTGGGGAATTCTCGGGGCCCTGGTCATGCGCGCGGCCCTGATCCTGGTCGGCGCGGCGGTCATCCAGGCGTTCCACTGGGTCATCTATCTGTTCGGGGGCTTCCTGGTCTTCACCGGCATCAAGATGCTGCTGACCATCAATCAGCATCCCGACCTGGAGCGAAATCGTTTTGCCCGCCTGATACGTCGGCTGTTCCGGGTTACGGACGAGTATGTCGGCAACCGCTTCTTCGTCCGTCGTGATGGCTTGCTGTACCTGACACCGCTGATGGTGGTGCTGATCCTGGTAGAAGTCACCGACTTGGTCTTCGCCCTCGACTCAATCCCGGCGATTTTTGCCATCACCACCGACCCGTTCATCATCTACACCTCGAACGTGTTCGCTATTCTTGGCCTGCGCGCCCTCTATTTCGCATTGGTTGGTATAATTCACCGCTTCCACTATCTCAAGTACGGGCTGTCGCTGGTACTGGTGTTGGTCGGCACGAAGATGCTGGTCAACGCCGCCTTCGATGCTAAAATCATTCCGACTGAATGGGCTTTAATCAGCACCGCCCTGCTGATCGGGGGCTCCATGCTGGTTTCCGTCATCAAGACGCGGCATCTCCCCAAAGAGGTCGCCGCCGAATCCATCCACGGCTGGGTGCCGGGCAGCCCCGCCGAAGCGAACTCTGGCAAGACTTCGCCATCCCGCCCCCTTGGCACGAACAACAAAGCAACGGATAAAAAGGATTTATAATGGAAGGCATCTGATTCGAATTCTACATCATTGTGTTGCCTCATTCTTGGCAACGGCTTTTTTGCGGGGTACGAACTGGCCATCGTGTCAGCCCGCCGCGGGCGAACGGCCCAGTTAGCCGCCGCGGGAGACAAGCGCGCCCTCCTGGTGGAGCAGCTTCAAGCCGATGCTCCAGCAGGCGCCGTTGGCATTCGTCCGCAACGCAGCGGAACCGCTCGCCTTGTTCCTGGTGGTCGGTCTGATCGCCTACCTGTCCCTGATCCTCGGCGAACTGGTCCCCAAGGCCCTGGCGCTCGAGCACACGGAACGCATGGCCCTCCGCG
>JAFNAG010000168.1 GCA_017860135.1 Acidobacteriota bacterium | reverse complement strand
GATGATTCTTCGTGAGAATTCGTGAAATTCGTGGCTTTATTTGCAGACCCTTAACTGTTCCGAGCCGGCTAAACAGTCCCCAGACTTCAGTGAGCGCGGGCTTCAGCCCGCGCGCTTTAAACACGGTACACGCCAGCCATGGACCATCCAATCGCCCGCCATCATGTGTTCTGCATCGCGCTCAGGTGCATAACCTCGCGGTCTCAAGATCGCTAGCGCATCCAATCCCGCGGCAGAGGCAGGTCCGGCACGCGCAGCACGGCCGGCAGCATTCCGAAATCGTGATACCGGTGTGAGAGACCGGAGCCGGTCACAGTCGCGATGCGGATCCCCGAACCATCCTTGCCCAGAGGCCTGCCCACAGGCCCTGTGGCCGTCACCTCCAGATCTTCGTCCTTCGCCAGCACATTTTTGTGGGTGTGGCCGGCAAATACATGGCGGATTCCATGCTTGCGAAACAGGTCGATCAGTTCGCGGCGCCGGAGGACGGGGATGTTTTCATACTGATCCGGTTCCTGGGCGCTGGACAGAAACAACGGATGGTGCTGGAAGACAATAATGTTCCGTTCTTCAGACGCCCTCGCGGTCTCGAGTTCCTTCCTGAGCCAGGCATCCTGCGCCTCGTACTCGTGCATTGCGTTTTGAGGCGACTTGATCAGGGTTGAGTTCAGCGCTATGCCGTAGATCGGCCCGGCCCGGAAGCTGTACCAGTCGGGCCCGAACGCCCGGCGATAGGCCTGCAGGGACTCCGGCGTCGGCTCGTTTCCGGCGTCGTGATTTCCCGCCACGAAGTGGACGAGAACCGACGGATCGACCGTGCGAGAGATCCGCAGGAACTCCTTGATCTGGGCCGGGTCCCCCGCCTTGTTCACAAGGTCGCCCAGGACAATCACGAACGAAGGCTTCCATCGATTCACAGCAGCGACGGCGAATTCGTAGTTTGCCGTTTCCTGCTCAAAGCTGCGGTCGGAGGCGTACATGCCGAACTGCGGGTCTGCCAGCATCACGAACCAGAACGGTGACTGCCGGCTGTAGGCCGGCAGGAAAACGACAGCAATCAGCAGGATCGCGAAAACCAGTCTCTGTTTCATGAAACCGCCCTCCATTCCTGGAGTTTCATTTGATCGGCGACGAGGGGGACCCGTCATGCATGCCAGTGCTGCTCAGCGCACATGAGTGCACTCATCCGGAATTCAGGGCCAACCCGGTTCGAGCCGACCCAGAGCGAATGCGAGCAGGATGATCTGTTTCGTCGCAAGGAAAAGCGGCTTGATTTCGGCCGATTCCTGCAGCGTGTGCTGGTCCCTGCCGAACGTCCTTCCGACGGCGATGGTCGGAATTCCCATCTCCACGCCGACGTTTCCGTCGGTCGAACCGGAAGCAACGGCACCTACCTTAATACCCGGATAGCTGTCCTTCAGCAAATAATTTAAAACGTCGACACCCGTCTGCACGATCGGATGCCTGCGGCGCTCGGCGAGCTGCGATTCGGTGCCCCCTGCCGGGTTTTCAGACACGACCTCCTTGCGGAATCCGACGTTCTCCGTGCGGGCAGCGGTTTCCGCAAGCAGGGTGATCTGGGCATCGAGGTCCTTCAGCAGTCCGGGATCAGTTGAGCGCAGATCCACGGTAAAGAAAGATTCCTGGGACATCGCGTTGAAAACCTTGCCGCCGCCGATCATGCCAATGTTGCAGATCGCGCTGGACTCCGACTCCGGGCCCGGCACGGGGAGTCTGGAAATATCGAGGATCGCTCGCGCGACCGCCCGGTTAGGATTGGGCTTTCCCCGGCTGTTGTTGGTGTGCGCACCCTCGGCGCTGTAGAGGAACCGGATCCAGTGAATGCCCAGGGCTCCGTAGGAAACGCTTCCCAGCCCCCCATCCATGGCCACGAGCAGTCCGACCTTGCCCCGGTTTTCCTCGAGAAACGCGCGCATTCCCTTGAGGCCCACCTCCTCCTGGACGGTCGCCACGAACACCAGGCTTCCCTGCAACCGCGCGCCTGAATGCCGGATGGCGCGAATCGCCTGCAGCAGATTGCTGCAGCTGGCGCTGTTGTCGAATACCCCGGGTGCGTACAGCGTATCTCCCTCCTGGCGCACTTTGACGGGTGTGCCCGCAGGGTGAACGGTGTCCATGTGCGCAGCGAAAACCACCACCGGCCCGGCGCCTGTTCCGTAGAGCCGGCCCACAACATTCCCCGCCTTGTCGCGGAAGACCTCGTCGAGCCCCGCTTGTTTCATTTCGGATTCCATGTACAGGGCGCGCTGGAGTTCTTGGCCCGAGGGAGCCGGGATCCCGGTGATGCGGATCCACTCCTCGAGCTGCCTGTCCTGGTTCTGATCGATGTATTGAAAGGCCTGCTGGGCCTCCCGGCTCCGGACCAGCGTTTCCGAAAACCAGGATTGCTGTGCAAGAGCCGGCACTCCAAGGATCAGCACCGCCAGGATTCCGATGGCACATCTACTTGCGCGCATAATTCCCCCCTGATTTCGAAGATTGAAGCACCGGCAACGTTACCATACCGGCAGTCGCCCGAATCAAGAAATCAGGGTGCATTTCCAGAATCGAGAAGTGCCGGAAAGGTAAACGTCCCGCTCCAGGTCGAGGTCTGTGCTACTCACATAAAAGTCCTTGCCAAAAAGAAAAGGATTTTTCAGAACCTTGGAAAAACGGGGTCGGTATCGCCATCGGGATCGCAATTGCAGTCGCTATCGAAAACCGTTCATAATCGGACGCCTCAATATTGATGCCGGCAGCGCGAAGATACCGAAATCGATCCCGGTAGCGATTGCGATACCGATTCCGATCGTGCCATTTCCAGGAGTGGGCGCTTGGCTCGGCTGCGGCCATCGCCTGCTCTGTGACGGCATGATGACCGAACTCAACGCCAAAGAGGCTTGCGCGCCGGGCTTCGCCGCCTCACCTGTAAGAATCCTGAGGATGCAGAATGTCCTCGCTGCCCGGATCGCAGGATCTATTTGATTTCCAGATGCTGTGTCGATGCGCGATAACCGGGACGAGCGCGGACCTTCGCACCGGGCCGGTCCACCGTGACGCGGATGCGGTGGTACGTCCCGTCACGCGCCTGCTTTTCCGGATAGTAGCAGAGACTGTACTGGCGGGCGAGTTCCTCTGCGACCTTTCCGAAAGCTTCCTTGAGCCTTGGAATGCTCTCCGCCTGGAACATCCCTCCGCCGCTCCGACTGCCCAAATCCCTCAAATACCTGCCGGCCCGGGCGAAGCGGCTTTCGAAGCTTTCGTAGCCCGCCGGAAGGGGCACCCGGAAGCGATCGGGAGCCCCGTTTTCCCGAGTGTCATGCTGGATCGCATACACCACGACATCGGATCTCTCGATCCCCGCAAGAGTGCCGCTCTGGCTGGTTCGCATGCTTGCATTATCCACTCCGTCCGTGAAAAGCACCATCGCCTTGCGTCCCGGGAGATCATGGAAGCAGTCTGCCTGCACTCGTTCCAATGCGTCGTGGAGGGCCGTCCGGCGTTCCGAATTCTGAACCCGCAGGATGGCGTCTCGCAGTCGTGTGCGGTTCTCGGTGAAACCGACGGTGTAATGGACCGTGTCGTCGAAAGAGACTACCATCACGCGATCCTGCGGACGAAGAGCCTCCACAAACGCGATGGCAGCCTGCTGGATCTCCTCCAGCTTGAAGAGCGTGCTGCCGGAACGGTCCAGCATGAGCGCGACACTGAACGGCTCGTCAAGCGGGACCAATCGGTCGATCTTCTGCTCCATGCCGTCTTCATACACATGAAAGTCGGAGGCACTGAGCCCTGGGATGTACTTCCCATCTTTGTCCGAGACAATCACGGGCACCGTGACCAGGGTGACGTTCACCTTGATCGCCTGCTGCGGCACTCCGGTCTGAGGCAGGCCCGTGGGGCACGAGGGGACATCGAAGGAAACAGGCTCTCCCGCAATGGCGGCATAATCGGTGCATTCAGTCCCGGGGTGATTGTGGCCGGGCTCCGCAGCGAGCGTCAGAACCAGGCTGGCTACACAGCACATTCCTGCGCAATCGACAGCGCGAGCCCGGCATCGGAGGCGCGCGAATCGAAACCCAGCCTGGAAGATCCCGTACGCCCTGCCCCGGGGATTGCTAACGGACTTTGCGCTCATCCGGCGCCTTGACCGCAGGTCCAGCAGATGCCCGCTTCTCATCCCCGACGGATGAACGATTTGTTTGAGATGTGCCATTCCCATGCGGCAGCCTGCGCGTGCCTCCCTCCATGGTATTCCAAACCACTATCGCACCATCTACAAGCAAAATCTATCCACACATAAGATGTTTGTTTAGATGATATGATCTAATAGTTCTAATTTAATAGATTTATTGCAAGCGCTCCAGGCGCGGCATTTCCCGTGCGAGACCGCGAACTTCGGCGCGAGACCCGCACTGTCGGTCTCCTTTACACTGCAGAGACCACTCCGAAAAACTCACAAATCATTAATTATAAACAGTTTAAAGCAATATTTCGCCGAAGGTCTCCAGACCGCACTGTCGGCGGCCTTTACACTTTTGCCTGCCAGCGCGACACCGTCCGGAATGGTTTTCGACCGGGAGTATTTTAACTAAGTCACTGCAGAATATGCAAATATGCTGTCAATCCCGGGTCCGAATATCGCTGGTGTCAAAAAACTGGCAGCCAAATTGCGATTACCAGGCAGGCAGGTTAGCAGACAGCTTTCGACAATGCCGATTCGTGTACGAAACAAGCGCGAGGAAGAGAATGAAAGCTCTGCGGCGATTTTTCCCGATGGTAATGGCGATGGTCCTCCTGGGGATTCCGGAGGCATCGGCCCTGACGATTGTGACCAGATACATAGGAGGCGAAGCGCCCGCCAACGCCGCGGGAGCGGGAAATCTCCCGGACATTGTCGCTGCCGCGGCCAGAATATGGGAAGCCGCGTATGCTGATCCCGTGACGATTACGATCCAGTTCGGCTGGGCTCCGGTCGGGGATGCGGGGACGCACACACTCATTGCACAGGGGGGGTCTCCCAACAGGGAAATCACAGGGTTGATCCTGTTCGACAACAGCGGTGCGGCCCGGTTCTATCTGGATCCGACTCCTGATTCGGACGAAGAATACCGGCGCCGGACGGAAGAGTATCAGGATCTGGGCGGCGGTTTCGTCAATGTGGCGCGAATTTTTGGCGGTTCCGTCGGGGATGCTGCCGGGCGCACCGACCTGCTTTCGGTTGTGATCCACGAAATCGGCCACGCGCTGGGAATGTGCGCTGCGAACCTGGCATTCATGCAGGAAGGCGTCGACGGTGCGATCCGGATCGGGGACGGACTCCCCCACGCGGGCACGATGATACCGCTTGCATCCAACCGGACTGGGATCACATCGCATTTCGATCCGC
Source organism: Acidobacteriota bacterium (assembly GCA_017860135.1). Taxonomy (GTDB): domain Bacteria; phylum Acidobacteriota; class UBA6911; order UBA6911; family UBA6911; genus JAFNAG01. The sequence continues at coordinate 9,217 of JAFNAG010000168.1, read as the reverse complement.
TCGAGATCACCTACGGATCCGTCATGAGCGGGATCGGCGGGGATGAGCGGCGGATCCCCTCCGCGCTGGACATTCTCGCCAACGCGCAGGTCAGTGGTTTTACGGTTCTTTCTCTTGCGCCGCAACAGATATCCCGCCCGAGGGGTTCAGCCTCGAGCGGAGTGGGACGTGCCGCCTCCGGTACGGTAACGGAGCGCACATCGCGTTAGCAGAGTCCTTCTCGAATAGCCGCTCCTCTCCTCCAGTAACGGGCCGCTTTCATGGGCGGCCCGTTGCATCACAGATGCCCGGGAAGGTCAATCGAATATGCGTTTCAGGATCTCCGCGAAGCCGATCCTGTCGGCGCTGCCGTTGCGGATCGCCTGATCCAGATAATCGAGGGCGCCCGGAATCCTCGGATATTTTGTCTGATACGATCGCGCGGTTTTTTCGATCTCCGCGAAGATCCGGGCGGGATTCTTCTCCTTGTTCCAGATTGTTTTCAGGCTGGAGGCAACCTGGCGCACCTGCTGGCTCTGCCGCTCACGGTAAAAGAAATCCCTCAGTATCAGTGCCGCCTCGAGCAGGGAACCGACCGGTTCCGGCGCCGGCGCAGCGGGTGCCTGCGGCTGGCCGACGATGATCGGTCCCTTCCTCGGCGCCTGCTCGCGGGGTAAGGGGGGCGGCGGGCCCTGGGCTGCTCGCGGCGCCGGCGCAGCCTCATCGGGCTCCCCGGCTTCGGCGGCAACAGGCTTCTCAGCCTCAGGTGCGGGTGCCTGCGGAAGAGGGACGTCCGGCGTCGTGTTGCCATCGACGACAACTTCGATGCCGCCCCGCTCGCTGTCGAGCAGCAGCCCGTGGATCTTCATTGTGCGCGGCACAATCCCGGAGTTTCGCAGGTAGGCGATGCTGCCGAGCAGGTTGTCGCGGATGCTGGAGAATGCGCCAAACCAGCTGCGCAGATCCTCGTTGCCGAACGCTTCGCGGCGGATACCGGCGCTGCGGAAGTTTTCCGCCGCTTGCGCCGCCGAGAATCTGGCAAGATCACAATCGGTGTGCGCCACGATCACGATTTCCTCCGCCTTCTTCACGTACAAGGCTGTGGCGATCGAGCGCACAGCGTCGCGGCAGCGTTCGGTGATCTGGTTGCCGGCGGTGCGAATCACGACGGCCCGGTGCCGGGGCAATCCCAGTGCGGGTTCGAGCAGGCCGGTGAGCCGCGAATCGATGCAGGCAACCACAGCGAACGGCTTGCCCTCGGTACCGGGCGGATTCGGATTCCCCGCGAGGAACCTCTTGTTTGCGGCAAGGATTTGCTGCAGCAGATCCTGTTCCGTCATGACCGTTGTCCTCCACTTCCTGCGCGCTCCGGTGCTTCGCGCTGCCCTCCGCGGCCAATGCGCTTCCCTGATCGGGCGGCGCGTTCCTACGTCACCCCGGATGTGCGTCTCCGGCGGTCGTTTCCCGCGCGATCAGCATCAGGGTCATGTCGTCCCTCACGCGGGCCGCGCCGCAGAATCGCAGCACGTCCTTCATGAGCTCCTGAATCAGCTCCGCGGATGGCGTTATGGTGCGGGCCTGAAGAAAGGCTGCCAGCCTCTCCTCGCCGTACTCTTCCTCTTTCGGATCAAACGCCTCCGGGATTCCGTCGGTGTAAAGCAGCAGGCGTTCTCCGGAGCCGATCTGCACGTGGCCGCTTTCGAAGCCGGATTCCGGGTCGATGCCGAGAACCAGGGCGGTTGCGGGCAGCCGTTCCAGCGGTCCGGCCTGGCGAAGGAGCATCGGGGCATTGTGGCCTGCATTCACATAGAACAGGTCGCCTGTTCTTGTGTCGAGCTCGCCGTAAAACAGCGTGATCAGGCTGTTGTCCGGAATGCTCGACCACAGGTAGACGTTGAGTTTCGTCATGAGATCGGCGCTCCGATGGCCTGCAGCCAGCAGCGTCCTCAGGCTTCCCTGCAGAAGCGCCATCAGGAGGGCGGCGGGCATGCCTTTGCCGGCTACATCTGCGACGACGACCGCGATGCGGTCCCCCTCGAGGTCGATCATGTCGTAGTAGTCGCCCCCCACCGTGTTGGCGGGCCTCATGAAGCAGTGGATGTCCACGGAATTGCGGTGCAGAGGACCCGCGGGCACGAGCCCGAACTGGATTTCCCGTGCGATCTCGAGGTCCCGCTTCAAGTCGAGCTTGTCGCGGAGTTCCATCAGAAGCAGCGGGACCCAGAGCGCAAAGGCGAGAAACAGGAAGAAAGCACCTGAGCTGCGCGAGTCTCCGGCTGAGTCGCCCCTGAGGATCAGGAACTGAATCCACCCGAGCAGGAAGAAGAGGGTTGCCGCAGCAAAAGCGATACGCCGCGCAGGAGTGAGCCGGTGGGCCAGGGCGAGGAACACTTTCCAGGCCAATGCGGGATAATGCCGGTACCAGGGCAGTGCCCGCAGAGCGGCAAAATCGATCTCGCGCGTGTAAAAATGCAAAGCTTCCCGAGCGTCACGCCTGACCAGATCCTTCAGGTCCTCCCCGGTCACGCCCTGGATGAAAAGTTCACGGAGGTCGTCCAATACCTCAGAAAGACCGGATTTCGGCGGCTTCGGGCCTTGTGCAGGCCCGTGCCGCATGGTTTCTTCGAAATGAGCGACAATATCCGCCAGTCGCCGGCTGAAGCTGGAGGATTCTTTTTTGGAGGCCACGTGCCCACTCCCGCAGAAACTCCCGTTGACCTGTTTGCATTGTCATCATAGTAAATTGCGTTCGAATTCCATAGCGCAATTGTTCCATCCCGTTGCCGGTGTGGTCGCTTCCAGGTCTTCGTCGTATCCGGGTGGCGGGTTTCGGGAAGGGAAGAGAGAGGGTGCGTTCAGGTCCGCACCCTCTCCTGGGGCAGGTCTACTTGAACAAGGGATCGGGCAGGACGGTCATTTTCTTGGTTTCGACATCCTTCCCATCCACGGTGAGGGTGACTTTGTAGATGCCGTTGTCCACCTGGCCGCCGCGGCCGCCGCCGCGGCCGCCGCCACCGCCTCCGGCGGGTGCGGCCCCCCGTCCGCCGGCGCCGCCCTGGTCGGCGGTCACACGGTTCAGTCCCCAGAACTGCTTCTGCAACCCTTTCTTGTTGCTTGGCGTGAGTTCGGCGATCGTTGCGCCTTCCAGGTCCTTGATGGTCAGTTTCACGTTCTGCGCGTCCGCCTTGAGGTAGTAGTAGATGTTTGCTCCCACCGGGGGATTGTCCGCTTTCACAAGTTGGCCCAGGGTATCCCCGCGGCGCTGGTAGCGGTTCCAGCGGATGGTATCCTTGATGTCGAACAGATGCGAGTTTTCCTGGAAAATCTCAGGCTTGAACTCCTTGATCGGCCCGATGTCGGCAACGAAAATGCCGCGGCCATAGGATCCGATCGCCATTTCACGGTCCCGCTTCTGAATGGCGAGATCGCGAATGATGACGCTCGGCGCCGATGCGGAGAAGGGCACCCAGCTCTTGCCCTGGTCGATGGTGATGAATATGCCGTAGTCGGTGCCGAGGTAGAGCACGTTCGCATTGTCGGGATCTTCCTCGACATCGAAGATCGGGTTGTTCATGTTTCCCGAGATGTCGGTCCACGACTTGCCCAGATCCTTTGTGACATAGAGCCAGGTCTTGTCTTCATCGTGTGTGCGATACCCGCTGAAGCCCACATAGCAGGTCTTTTCATCAAAAGCGGACGGCACCACCCGCTTGACCCAGCGGTCGTAAGGGATCAGGTCGCCCTGGATTCCCGCTTTGGGCTTGCCGGTAGCGTCGTAAAACTGGCTTGTGATGTTCACCCAGGTTACGCCGCCATCGCTGGACATCTGCACGTTGCCGTCGTCCGTTCCCGCCCAGTACAACCCCGGCTTCCTGGGCGATTCGGCGAAGCTGTAGATCGTGGCCCACTGTAGGTTGGTCTTGCGGGAAAGGGCCAGTTTCTCCTTGTCGGCTTTGGTGAGGTCCGGGCTGATGGTGATGAACGTGCCGCGGTCGCCGTGGCTCAGGGACCGGTGTACGTATTGAGAACAGATGTAAACGATCCCGGGATTGTGGGGCGACAGAACGATCGGCGCGTTCCACTGATACCTCGTCTGGTTCATGCCGGCAGCGATCTGCTCCGGCGTGGGCCGCACGGTCATGGACAAGGTCTCGCCGGTCTTGAGATTCTGCCGGCTGGAAGAACCGAACTGGCTTTCATAGTAGACATATTCGGGATTCCACCAGTCGCGGACAACGTAGAAACCGTCTCCGGTGGGGAGGTACAGCCAGTCGGCGGGGAACAGGCCATAACTGTTGCGATTCTGCGTGGGACCCAGCCAGGCGCCGTTGTCCTGGGTGCCTCCCATGACGTTGTACGGCTGCTCGTTGTCGACGGCCACGTCGTAGAACTGCTGGGCGTTGATCTGGTTTTTCTGGCTCCAGTGCCTGCCGCCGTCCCAGCTCTCGCTGACGCCCCCGTCATTGCCGCTCAGGATGTGATTCGAGTTGAGCGGATCAACCCACACCACGCGGTGGTCCACGTGGGTCGGCATGGGCGTAGTGCGCGCGCTGTCCCAACCCGTCGCCTGCAAGGTTTTGCCGCTGTCGCGGGAAACGGTCGTGTTCGTGTCTCCGCAATATACCACCTGGTCATTGTTCGGATCGACGATGATGCGACCGTAGTAGCCGCCTTCGGTCTGATTGACCTGCATCTGTCCGCCCCCCATGCCGCGGCCGCCTTGGGCGTCGCCGCTGGGGAGGCTGTAGGAAGTCGTCATCCTCCAGGTCTCGCCCATGTCGTCGGAGCGATAGATGGCGCCGCTCCGCGTCACCGGCTGCTGGGTGCCGAGTGCTTTGGCATACAGCATCTCGAGGACGTGCCGGTTGACGATCTGCGCACGACCCTTCGCTTCCGGGGAGTCCGGCGCCGCAGCCGGCTTCTTCATCAGCCTGTCGATCTCGTTGATCGATGCGAGAATGTCGGGATCGTTCGCGTAAACCTTCCGCGCCGCCTGATTGAGCCTGGCCACATCGACACCGCTCTTCGACAGGAAATCCTTGTCCTGGATCATCTCATTGAGACGAGTGACCAGTTCCCCTTCATTCGCAGCACTGACCGGTGTGAACTTTGGCGCCAGCCGGGCGATCTCCGGGTTGATTGTATACGTCTTGAACTGGTCGAAGGAAAAGTCCTCGACGAAAAGCGCGGATCCGCCTCCCCCTCCTCCTCCTCCTCTGCCTCCCATGCCGCCGGGAGCCCGGAAATTGGCGATCCCCTCGCGTTCCATGAACCCGAGGCTCACCCCCTGATCCATCCGGGCATAAAGGATGTTCGGATTCTTCTCATAGAGCGTCAGGCCGGTGCGCCCCAGGCGCTGGTCGAGGGGCAGGCCGCTGGTCAACTGCTTCCAGTTCCTGCCGCCGTCTGTCGTCTTGTACAGGTTGTTTCCCGGCCACCGATCGATGTAGGTCCAGGCGCGGCGGAACGTCCGGTAGGCCGCTGCGATAATGACGTTGGAATTGCGCGGGTCAATCACGAAATCGGCTACGCCGCGATCCTTGACGGGGAAGATGTTGTTCCAGGTCTTGCCGCCGTCAGTGCTCTTGTAGAGACCGCGCTCGCAATCCATCTCGTTGCTGTAAAGCTTGCCTTCCGCCGCAACGAACACGATGTCCGGATTCTTGAAATCCACTTCGACCTTGGGAATGAAATAACTCTTCGCCAGGCCGGCATGTATCCACGTCTTTCCCGCGTCCGTCGATTTCCACACTCCTTTGCCGTGCGTGCTTGCACGGGCGTGCATCGGTTCCCCGGTGCCGAGGTAGAGGACGTCCTGATTCGACGGCGCAATCGCCATCCATCCCATGCTCAGGGTGCCTTGCCCGTCGAAGACGGACTCGAAAGAAATTCCGCCGTCGGTCGTTTTCCACAGCCCGCCGCTGCCCGTCAGCGCGTAATAAGTCTGGCTCTGGCCGCGGGGGACCGAGAAGGCGGTGATCCGTCCCGAAAACGTGGTCGGTCCCACCCATCGCCACGTGAACTGGTCGAAGTCGTTTGCCGTGAGCGGGCCCTGCGCGTTCTGGGCGTAGCTCAGTACGCCCAGAAGGCATGCCATCACGATCAGGAAACCGAAGAATGACTTGCGCAATGCTGAATGCACTGTTCCTCCTTTGGATCTCATGAAGTCGTTCTGTGAAGACATGTTCAGGTGCATGCAAGCGAGCATTATAAGCTCGCGGCATCCGCGCTGCGGAAACAATAATTCCATCTCCTTATGGATTAGTCGCAATGAGTGTGAGGGTCCTTGTCCCGTGTCGGCGTGGTCGGAAATCTCGCCTTCAGGCGACGGCGTGACCAGGCTTTGCCCTCGCATGGCAACACGATGCAATAGTTTTTGAGATCTGGCGGGGACCGGCAAGGCGCACAGAGCCGCGATCATGAGGGAGTGGGTGGGTGACGGCGCAACGTCACCCGGTTGCTCACGGGCGCGGCTCTGAAGCCGGTGCCTGAATCCGGACTGTGACCATCCCCGGTTCATGAAATCTCCGGGTGAGTGTCTGCTATCCAAGCGGGATGCGGTTCTTGTTTTGCGCCAGCCACATCTCAAAGGTCTGCAGCGAGGGGTTGAGTTTGCGGGAAACCTCGAGACTGCGTGCGCCACAGAAAACCTGCTCGAAGTCGCGCTTGAACTGGAACATGTTGCCCAGGTCCTCGGCGCCGGGAAATCCCGCACTGCGATAGGCCTCCGGGGACACCGCGTTGTAGGTGACCTCCTGACCCAGCGCTTTGCTCAAAGCCGCAACCATCTGGCTTCCGGTCAGGTGCTCGCCTGCGATGCCCAGAGTTTTCCCGATATAGGTGTTTCCTGCTTTGAAGATGCCGCAAGCACACCTCCCGATATCTTCGGCGGCGATGCCCGGAAGCCTCTTGTCTGCCATCGGCATGGTAAACGCCAACTTCCCGTCGCCGCCCCGCTTTGGGCCCATACCGAAGTGGATCAGGTTGTCCCAGTAAAACGACGTAAGCAGGAAGGTCGTCGGCACTCCCAGCTCGTTGAATACCTGATCGGACTCGCCTTTTGCATCGAAGTGCGGGACTTTGTATTTGCCCATCAAAGTCGGCATGCGATCGTCATTCAAAGGCACCCACTTGCGGGTGTCCTCGAGAGTGGACCAGATCACGTGCCGCAAGCCCGCCTGTTTCGCAGCAGTCGCCATCGCCCGCGCCTGGGCATGCTCCTTCTCCGGGGAAAAGTGGTCCCAGAAAAAAGTCACGCAAAAGGCTCCATGCGCGCCGGCGAACGCATTCTTCAGACTTTCCGCGTTGTCGATATCGGCGGGAACCACTTCGGCCCCAAGTTCAGCCAGCTCCCTGGCCTTGGCTGAATTCACATTTCTTGTGATCGCGCGGGCGGAAAATTCGCCCCGGGGGTCGCTCAGTATGGCTCTGACCAGCCCCCCGCCCTGTGCGCCCGTCGCTCCAACCACTGCAAGAATCCTTTTTCCGCTCATTCCCTCCTCCTGTGCTTTGTTGCATTACCATTTCCAATCAGGACTGAAATAGTCCTTCTTTGCCTTGATGCGCACCTGGCAACAGAGTTTCACGATGTTACAAGGATGAGAATGTCGTGCTGCGGCTGGAAGGACGGGACCGCAAGAGCATGCAAGGGTGGTCGATTTCAGGACTTTACGGTTGATGAAAGCCTGGCAGTCAGGAGCCTCGGGGCTGGAGGCCGGTCGGCGATCGGGTGGGACTCGGACGTCAGAAGGGTGCCGGGCCTGATTTGCGCGGCGGTGTGACGCGGATTCTCCCGCCTTGAGTAACCACGATATCGACGCGAACCCCGGAGCGGTTGATGAGCTTGATCCTGCCGGCCGATCCGTCTCCTGCTGCGGGGATATTGCCGCTCGGGAGAAACATCACATACCCGCCCTGGAAATCGATTGCTGGCCCGGCATCTCCGTTATTCCATGTAATGCCTCGTGGCAGGGGGTAGTCCGGCGATTGCCAGGTGGCATCGGCTGCCTCGACGCGGAAAGACTGGGTGCCGGCGGTAAACCGGACCAGGTAGGGTTCGTTGCTGGAAACCGCCTTCATCCGGGCGTATTCGAGCTGGCCGGCAATCTGTTGTGAAGCCATGGCGATCCCGTAATGGTCCAGCATCGTGTCGAGCACCGGCAATCCCAGGCCTGCTAAGATCGCAGCCCCGCAGACCACGATGACCACTTCGGTGAACGAGAAACCTGCCTCTTTGCCCTGGCCTTTGTCGATTATTTTCATCAGTCGTTCCCCCTCGGCCCTGCCTCGCGGCCGCCGTCGTGGCCTTCACGCTGTGGTTGCCATGCCAACTCTATCGGTGCATGGAGGCGGTTGCACACTATCTGAATCGGCAATCCGCATGAAACTGTGCCGGCAATCACAAATACGGACATGCCGCCACAGAGGAAATCGCGGCTGAGGGACGAATCGGCGCTGCAGTGCACGAAACCTGTGACCACGCTCACCGAGCGAATACGATCTCCCGGCGATATTGGGAATGTCAGCGAGAGTCTCTTCTGGGAGTACGGCGCGCAGTCTTTCCGGCTGATGACCGGGGCAAAGCGCGCGAAACGAGTGCGTATAGCCGCATCGCACCTGTATCTAACCTACGCCTGGGCACAAAGGGAAGAAGCCGATTTCGGCTATCTGGCACGCCAGCTCAAGGGAGCCGGCTTCGAGGTGACTTACGCCCCCATCAGACTCTCCCATGCGGAAACATTGTGGGATCAGATCTCGCGGTGCATCTCTTCGGGCGAGATCGACGGCTGGGCCTATCTGCTCACGCCGCGATGCGTGAACGATCCCTTCTGCAGGGACAGCCTGCTCGCTGCCCTGGATCGCGCCTATGAGAAGAAGGGCTCCGGATTCCCGCTGTTGGGCCTGCTGCATGGCATTTCGGAGCAGAGCCTCCCGCCGGCGCTCAAATTGAGGCCTTGCGTGCACCTGGCGGATCCTAACTGGAGGGATCAGGTCAAGGCGGTCCTCTACCAGCGCTCCTCGGAGGGATACACCCATTTCCTGTGGACTATCCATCCCGCCTATGGCGGAGATATGTCCAAGACTGCAATCGAGGTAAGCCCCCGCGCCGATGGACTCCGTAATTGGCGATTCGCAGTGCCGGCTGCGGTTCGGCCGGTCCGCTGGGGCCACGGTCCTGCGGGGGGCGGTGACATCTCGCCGGTCCGGTTTTCTGTCGTGAAGGGCGGAGGAAAACTGG
>JAFNAG010000502.1 GCA_017860135.1 Acidobacteriota bacterium | reverse complement strand
AAGTAGCAGTTTCCTTCGGTCATCGAATGCCTCGCCTGAGGTGCCCGGCGGGGCCTCCCGATTTGCACTCTGTCCGTTCCCCACGCAGGTTGGTTTCGGCAACTGTAATCGGCCCACTTGCGGAACTTTATTTTGGCCCACCTTAACTAATTGATAATCAGCATCATCCGTCTCTTTTTGTGCTTTTTTGCTTGTTACCTTTTTTCGCAAGCACCGACTCCGACTGTGCAAAACCCGGTTTTTTCGTGCGCCCTCAGCAAGATACGCCCCGTATACGGGCCGCTATTGAACGACCTCCACGCCCGCCCGAGCTGCATTATTTTTCGCTGAAGATATTCCTCATAGCCCGCCGGGAGTGGCCGCGCCTGGATTTCCGATACCAGTGCCGAGAAGTAAGCGAGACTTCCAATCGGCGGAGACGAAGCACCATTGAGCCAGGAGACATATTTTCTGACCGCTCCCATCAGCAGGGCGTGCTGTAGTGTCTCCAGCGGGATTCCTCGCCGTTGGAAGTCCTCGGCGAGTTTCGCATCCCGCGCACTGAAGCTCCCGATTGTGCAGCCGATCGTGACGAAACGTTCTTTCACGGCTTCGACATAGCTATTGCGAACCTCGGCATTGCCGGACTCGACCCCTTCTGTCCGGCGATAGGGCCAATAATTGTCACGTATCTCAAAGCACGTCCGGGCGTGCTGGTTTCTAGCCGAACGAACTGTGCAGACTTCCATCGACTGGAGTTCCTCGACGTATTTCCCCACGATGCGCCGGGATTTACCGATCGCTTTCGCGAGTTCGGCTTGCGCCGCTTCGAAGCGTCCGGTCCGACGATCCGCCTCCAGGCAGATATGGGCAAACAACTTGAAAGCGCCATCGGAAAGCGTCCGCAGGGCCCGGCGGAACGAAGAGCCGGCGGCAAACCAGCCGATGGGTTCCTTCAAAGATAGACTCTTTTCTCCGACGGCCGCGTGGCTACTCATGGTCTTCATCCTTCCCGGCGGATTTGGTTTTCCGTTTTCGGCTTTCCATCGTACGCCGGAAACGATAGGACTCTTTGCCGGTGTCGATGATGTGCGCCCGGTCCGTCACCCGGTCCACCATGGCTTTGCACAGGCGGGCGTTGGCAAACACCTGGGTCCATTCGGAAAAACCAAGATTCGTGGTGATAATCAGGGCCGCCCGCTCGGAGCGCTCGGAAACCACCTGATAGAGAAATTCAGCGCCGATATCGGCCAGCGGAACGTAACCGACCTCGTCGATTGCGACCAGTTCGTAACGAAACCAGCGGGCCAACAGGCGCCCTACACGATTGTCCTGCCTGGCTTCGACGAACTCATTGACCAGACCGGTCGCCGTTGTGAAACGCACGCGCCTTCTTTGCCGGCAGGCGGCGATGCACAACGCCGTCGCCAGATGCGTCTTACCGGTTCCGCAATCGCCTGTCAGCACCACAGGTTCCGCCCGATCGATGTAGCCGCCACCGGCGAGTTCTCGGATCTGCGCCGGCGAGATCGTTGAAGCCTTGGAGAAGTCAAAATCTTCCAGAGTCTTGACCTTGGGCAGATGGGCTTCCCGGATGCGCCGCTCTATGGTCCGGTGTTCCCGCTCCTCGAGCTCGGCCGCCAGCAAGGCTTCCAGATATTCCGAGTGGCTCTGCTTGGTTTTGACCGCCTCCGTCGCCAGCCGCGCAAACTGAGCGCCGATGGTGGGAAGATGCAGGGTCTTGCACTGTTGCCGGACCACGGATTCCACGATCCCCGCGCTCTCTGCGCTCATAGCCTCACCTCCCCCGCTCGCAGCAGCAGATCGTAGTCGGTCATCACCGGCAGTGGGCGTTCGTAGCAACGCAGCGGGCCGACATCGAGGGGTTCCGCAGCGGCGCGGTCGAGTTGCCGCGCTGTGATGAGATATTGCACGGTGGCGACATCGCAGCTGCCCAGTTCAAGCGCCGATTCGACAGCTTCGCGCAGTTTTTCGTGCCCGTGAGTCTTGCCCAGTCGAAGCAGTTCGATCATTCGCCGGGTCCCGTGCTGCCGGCCGTTGCGGATCATCAACTCCTCCCAGATCCGGTCGAAGCTCACCGGCCAGCGTCCTTTCTGACGCCACTGTTCCAGCGGCTTGCTCCCGGCCAGGGCTCCAGGCTTGCGCTCCAAAGGTTCCAGGTAGTGCTCCAGGTCGAGAATCTCCTGGAACCGGCTGTAGCAGCGTTCATGGCGGGCGACACATTGCCCCTCGTGCCAAAGCTCCACATGGCTCGCATAAACCTTCGCCTGGACTTCCAGGCCTGCCCTGACCGGGACGGAGTAAAAGTTGGTCCTGACCTTGACCCTTCCCATACCGTCGACTCTGGGGAAGCTGACTTCGGCCAGGTCGAAACCTTCCTCAGCCAAGGGAATCAGATGTTCCTTTTCTGCCAGGACGGCCTGGCCGACGGTCAACTCCCGTCCGGCGATTTTGCGCTGCTCGTCCTCGTAGCAGGCAGCCAGCAGTTGTTCATTGAGGTCCTCTAAGTCCCGAGCCTGCGGCACGGGAACCCAATGATTGCGGCGGAAGTAGCCCCCTTCCCCTTCAATGCCCCCTTTCTCATGGGCATGGTCCTCTCCGGGATTGCAAAACACGGCCTCAAAACGCCAGTGGGAACGAAAGGCGATGAATCGTGCCGTCTCCTCCCGTCGGTATCCCCGCAGGATCTTCTTCACAGCGAGTTTGAGATTGTCGTACCGGAGACGCCTGAATACCCCGCCAAAGCGCGCGAACGCGAGCTCATGCCCTTCGAGAAACGCCTGCTGGGTCGCCCGCGGGTAGGCACGATGAAACGAACCGCCGCCGGCCATGCTCCGCATCTCAAACACCTGCAGGCAGGTGCGCTCGCCCGCAAGGTCGGCATAGGCTTCGTACCAATCTACCTGCGCTTCCGAACCCCAGGGGTAACTCTGCGGCACGCAGGTCTCGCGCCCGATCAGGCCCAGGGCCAGTTTGCGTTTCCGGACATATTTGCGGACCGACCGCTCACTGACGTCAAAGCTTGCGACGTCCTCCCTGATCCGCCGCCAGATCCGATGCGCAGTGTGCCGCTGCTTGCGCGGAGCATTGCGGTCTTCTTCCAGCATGGACTCGATCAGGGGAATGAACGGTTTCAGCTTCCAATGGGGGCGGTCCGGCTTTTTACGTCCCATCGGAAGGGCATTGCGGATCGCATCCCGGACCATCCGGCGATGGACACCGAGTTTGCGGGCCACACCGGCGATGGTCCCGGCGCCGAACTCATACTCTCTGCGGATGTTTTCGAACAGCTCCACCTTTGATCTCCAATCCAAAACCCCACCTCCATTCCACCGATACACCCGGAATGAAGAATGGGCCACGATTCAGAGGTGGGCCAAATTAAAGTTCCGAAGTGGGCCAAATCAGAGTACCGAAATCACGCTTCGCATCGCTTGTCGCTGCGGCACGTGGTTCGCCCCGCCCACCTGCCAGCGAGTGTCCTTCGACAGGCCCCGGAGGTTTGAGCGTCAACCGCTGTCGGTTTGACTTAAATGACGTGCTGGTGCGCCTGGGGTGACTCGAACACCCGGCCCGCGGTTTAGG
>JAFNAG010000167.1 GCA_017860135.1 Acidobacteriota bacterium | reverse complement strand
TGCGGGATGAACTCCGCGTGACCTCCCGACCGGTCCCCCTGCCCTCCCGGCGCCTGCACGCTGTGCGTGACGTCGAAGACCACCGGCTGCCCGAAGGACCTCATGATGACCAGAGAGCGGAAATCCACCACCAGGTTGTTGTATCCGAAAAAGGTCCCCCGCTCCGTGAGCAGGATGTTACGATTCCCCGTTGCGAGCGCCTTGTCGAGGGCTTTCCGCATCTCCTGGGGAGAAAGAAACTGCCCCTTCTTGATGTTGACGGCCTTGCCGCTGGCAGCGGCGGCGCGGATCAGGTCGGTCTGCCGGCACAGGAACGCCGGGATCTGGAGCATGTCGAGGGCCCCGGCGGCGGCCGCGACCTGGCCGGTCTCGTGCACGTCGCTCAGCACCGGCAGGCCGCTGACTGCGCGCACCTTCGCCAGGATGCGGAGTCCCTCCTCGAGGCCGGGGCCGCGGTAGGAATCCGCCGAAGTGCGGTTCGCCTTGTCATAGGAAGCCTTGAATATCAGGTCGACCGACAATCTCGCAGCGATGGCGGCGAGGCGCTCCGCTGTTTTCAGACAGTGTCTTTCGCTTTCGATCACGCATGGGCCGGCGATGAAAAACGGCTGCGGGCGCCGGCCCAGCATCAGCCCGCCGACTCTGACTGTGTGCATCATGGTTTCCGATCCGGAGGGCGATTATCTCCGAGCGCTGCGGATATCCGCTTCGAAGGGGCAAGATTATCAGTCCGGCGCTGTCGAGGCAAGCCTTTACGGGCATGGTCGGCAGGCACGGGCACACCCGGACGGCGCCCCATAATACACAGAGACCTCAAAAGGAAAACGACTTTGAGGACTTCGAGGGTCCGATTTTCCGGGCCTGCGTGTCAGAAGTTGATGACTTCGATCTCGCGGACGTCGCGCACGTATTCCTCCGCCGGCTGCGGATAGCGGTACAGCCTGCCTTCAAAGTTCCGTAGCAGGATTTCCTTCTCGTCGAACGCGACGACGTATTCCGGCATGAGCGGGATCTTGCCGCCGCCGCCCGGCGCGTCGATGACGAACTGGGGGACTGCGAAGCCGGAGGTGTGCCCGCGCAGCGCCTGGATCATCTGGAGTCCGGCCTCCACCCGCGTGCGGAAGTGGTTGGTGCCGCGCGTGAGGTCGGTCTGGTACAGGTAATAGGGGCGGACCCGCATCATGACCAGCTTGTGCATGAGCTCCTTCATGATTTCGGGGTCGTCGTTGACCCCTTTCAGCAGCACGGTCTGGCAGCCCACCGGGATGCCCGCATTCACGAGCCGTTCACACGCCTCCCGGGACTGCGGCGTGATTTCCCGGGGATGGTTGAAGTGCGTGTTCAGGAAGATCGGGTGGTACTTCTTCAACATGTTGCAGAGGTCATCCGTGATGCGGCTCGGCAGCACGCACGGGAAGCGCGTCCCGATGCGGATGATCTCGACGTGCGGTATGGCGCGGAGCCGGGAAATGATGCTTTCGAGCTTCTCGTCACCGACCATCAGCGGATCGCCGCCCGAGAGCAGGACGTCCCGGATCTCCGTGTGCGCGCGGATGTACTCGATGCCTGCGGTGACCGTCCGTTCGGTGATGTCGCTCGTGCGGCCCACCATGCGCTTGCGGGTGCAGAAACGGCAGTACATGGGGCAGCGGTCGGTGATCAGGAGAAGCACGCGATCGGGGTACCGGTGAGTGAGGCGGGTGACAGGGCTGTCCTCATCCTCGTGCAGCGGATCCTCAGGGCTGTCCGTGTCCTGGAGTTCCGCGAGCGAGGGGACCGACTGCATCCAGATCGGATCCCCCTTCTCCCGGATCAGATTGTAGTAGTAGCGCGGGATGCGCATGGGGTAAACGGCGCGCACTTCCTCGATCTCCTCCCGGTCCCCTGCGAAGTCCTGGGTGATGTTCTCGCCTCTGGTGACGCTGTTGCGCAGATCAGCCTTCCACTGTTCCATGGAGTGAAATTCTCCTTATCGTGAAAATCTCTTGATGTAAACCAGCTTATCGTCACCGACGTCGTAGAAATCGCGTATCTTCGACGCTTCCTCGTACCCCAGGCGGCGATAGAATCCGACGGTCCCGCCGTATGATTCCTTGGAGGAGGTTTCTATGATGAGAAGCCTGCCGTTCTCCTCGAGCACCTTGCTTTCGACATGAGCCATCAACTCGCGGCCGACCCCGTTGCCTTGCGCGCGCGGGTGCGTGGCGATCCAATAGAGGTCGTATGCGCCCAGGGTCATCGGGGTCGGCCCCCAGCAGGCATACCCCTGCACCGCTCCCGCCGCGTTCGTGGCCACGATGATCCGATAGTCCCTTTGCGCGGCGTCCCGGAGGTAAATGTCGACAAGCTCCAGGGCGCAGTCTTTTTCCGGGCCGCTGAAATTGCCGACTTCGCGCACGATGGCCGCGACCGCTGGCCGGTCCGCGGAGACCATGTTCCGTATCGTATGGTTGGGAATGTCAGGAGATGGCATAGGCGACCGCAGGTATTTTCGTAGCCCGTTCCACTGCGGATTGGATGATGCGGGCGATCATATCGGTGTAGGTCAGCCCCGCGGCGCGCGCGGCGCGGGCGAACCCGGCGCGCGGAGAAATGTCCGGGTTGGGGTTGACCTCGAGCACATACACGTTCCCGCCGGAATCGGTTCTCATGTCGACGCGCGAGTAGTCCGCGCAGCCGATGCACCTGTGGCTGCGCAGCGCGACGGACCGGATCCTGCTCGCCAGGCGGGACGGCACGTCCGCCGGGCAGACGGGCACGGTGGACTGGAATTCCACGCTCTCCTCGTCCCACTTCGCGCGGTAGCTCACGATGCGCGGCTCGCCCGGGGGCATCCGGCTGAAATCGATCTCGGAAATGGGCAGCACCTGGGCCTCGCGCCCGCCCAGAATCGCAACGTTGAACTCCCTGCCCTCGAGGTACTCCTCGATGAGGGCATCCTGACGATAGACGTCATGTATGTATGCGACCTGATCCTCGAGCTGCCGGGAGTCGCGGCAGACGGAGTCGGCATTGATCCCCAGGCTGGCATCCTCGTGCACCGGTTTGACGATCACCGGAAAACGCCGCGCAGCGTGCGCCCTGAGCCGCTGCCCGAAGCAGCAAAGATACCCGCGCGGCGCCGGCACGCCGGCCGCGCGCAGCACCTGCTTGACGCGGAACTTGTTCAGCGCGAGGCCCAACGCCAGCGGCCCCGAGCCGGTATACGGAATCCCCATCAGCTCGAACAGCCCCGCCACGCACATTTCCTGCTCGCAGTTGCCGTTGATCTCCTCGCAGAGATTGAAGACGAACTTGGGCGCAAGCCGGGAGAGTTCGGACACCAGGTCTTTCGAGAACTGGTCGACCGTCAGGACCGCCGGGAAGAACCCCAGCTCCCGCAGACTCTCTTCGACCGCGCCCACCTCCTCCCGGACGAGATTCGCCGGGTAGACTTTCTCGCGCGAAAAAGGCGCATGCCGCGAGGCGGCGGCGTTAAACAGTATGATGCAGTCGGATCTTGGCATCAGTGTATCCCGTAGCGCATGCATGCGGCGTCGAGGACATTGTGGATCAGCTGGCTGTAGGACATTCCTGCGGCCCGCGCCGCCTTGGGGAAACAGGAGTTGTCCTCCGGGCGCGGCAGGATCCCCGGCAGCGGATTCAGCTCCAGGATGTGCGGACAGCCCGCCGCATCCAGCCGGACATCGATGCGGCACCAGTCGCGGCAACGCAAGATCCTATACGCATGCAGGCACAGCCGCTCCATTTCCGCCCTGGTCTGCCCGTCGATCCGGGCCGGACAGTCGAAAATCTGCAGGGGATGCGAACTCTGATCCCAGATCCACTTCGCCTCGTAGGAGTAGATCGGGTTCATTCCCGCGGGCAACGAATCGAAACGGATCTCGACAATCGGCAGAACGCGCGCACCCTCGCCGTTGCCGAGGATCGCCACGGTGAATTCCCGGCCCGGGAGGAATTCCTCTACCAGCGCAGGCTGGCGGAAACGTTCCGACACCCACTCCACCCTGGCGAGCAGCTGCTGGTACGTCTGCACCAGGGAATCGTTGCGGATGCCGATGCTGGAGCCCTCGAAAAGAGGCTTGACCAGCAGCGGGTAGCGCAGGCCGTTGGAGGAGAAATCGCCGCCGGCGACGACCCGAAACCGGGGCGTCGGCAGGCTGTGATATGCCAGAATCTCCTTGGCACGCGACTTGTCCAGACAGATGTTCAGCGTCAGGGGATCGCTCGCCGTGTAGGGGATGTTCAGATACTCGAGAATCGAAGGGATGTGGCCCTCGCGGCAGGGCCCGAAGGTCCCTTCCGCCATGTTGAAAACGATATCCGGCCGGCTCTCGCGAAGCGCGTTGAAGGCGTCATCCGCCGCATCAATCGGAATCACCTCGTGCCGTTCGGCCAGAGCGGCATGAACCGCATCCACGGTCTCCTGCTCATCCCACTCCGCCTGCGCCTCGCGGCTGGTACTTGGAGGCTCCTGCCCCTCTTCCGGCTCCCCCCTCTTCAGGTTGTACGTCAGCCCAACTCTCATCCACCCTCACATTTCTGGTGATTTGTATAATGGATTCCAGCTGTGCTGTCAAGTAGTTTTCAACAGATTACACAAGATTTTGGGTTGACGGCCGGTTGAAGCACAACGCTTTGTGGAAAGGACGGAATCAGGAAGTGGGGCATTTCACCCGCGTCTGTATACCCGATTCAGGCCCCTTTGCGGAGCGGGCACGACAGGCCGGGCATGCATCTTTTTCTCTCCCGCGGCGGCTTTTCTGCTATAATTGTAGTTCATTTATGAAACGCCGTCATTTGCATACGATTCCGCTCGTGGCAAGGCTCTTGCTCGCTTCGCTCTCGGGAGGAATTTGCATTCTGATCCTCGCCGCGCCGCTGCTTGCGGACCGGGGGTTTGCGGTGGCGGCTGCCTGGGTGAACGCGTTGTTTTCCTCCGTCTGCCACCAGGACGCCGCGCGCTCTTTCGCAATTTTAGGGCACTCCTGGGCGGTTTGCCACCGGTGCTCGGGGATCTGCTTCGGTGTCTTTGCTGTTTCCCTGCTGCCGTTCGAGTTCTCTGGTCTCCTGGAGATGCCGCGGCGGCGCCGCGCCTGGGTGGTGGCAGGCGCCGCACCGTTGTTATTGGATTTTGCATTGTCGTTTGCCGGAATCTGGAGCAATACTGCGGCAAGCCGCTTCGTCACGGGCCTCATTTTCGGGGGGATGCTCTCTTCCCTGATGGCGCCGGCGCTCGCCGAACTCATGCGGGAGGCGCCGCGGCATAGGAGATATGCATCTGTTGACGCGGGGGGAGGCCTCGCATGAAGAACGATGGGATGTGGAAGCCTGCCCTGATCGGAGGCGTGCTGCTCGGGGTTCTCTCCGCGCTCCCGGTGTTGAACGTCTTCAACTGTTTCTGTTGCGCGTGGGTGATTGCGGGGGGGGTGCTGGCGGCACACTTATATGTGCGGGATTCTCCCGTCGCGGTTACGCTCGGCAGCGGCGTTGTCCTCGGCCTGCTCACCGGGGCGATCGGGGGCCTGACCGCCTCGTTGTTCAGCATCCCCCTGCAGATCATGTTGCGGAGCGCGGGAACGGGATTCGCACAACAGGTGAGCGAGTGGCTCGGGGAGTTGCCGGATCTGCCGCCGGAAACCCGCGAGCTGCTGATGTCGGTGCTGGCCGCATCGGGAAATCCGAGCATGGCGCTGATGCTGCTCACCGGCCTTCTCAACATATTCATCTTTGCGGTCGTGGGGATGGGAGGAGGAGTGCTGGGTGTTGCGTTGTTCGAAAAGAGGCAGACGGCGGCGACTCCGGAACCGTACCGGCCGCCGGTTGACCTGCCCCCCCCGCCCCCGCCGCCGGCCGGCTCTTCGGAGCTATGATCCTGCTCCGCACGGTTTTTTCGCAAGGCTGTCCGCCGCAACCCACTGGTCTGTTTCGATCTGGATGGTGGTGTGCGCGATATTGTGCCGTTCGCGCAAAAGGCGGCTCAGCGAGCGGAGCACGGCGGGCGCGTCCGAGCCGCGGCGCAACACCACGTGGCAGCTCATGGCGGGCATTCCGGAAGTGATCGACCACACGTGGAGGTCGTGCACCGAGCGCACGCCTTCGATGCTGCCCAGGTCTGCGAGGATTGTGGCGACGTCCAGGTGCCGGGGGGTCCCTTCGAGCAGCACATCGACGCTGTCGCGCAGCAGGCGCCAGGAACTGAACAGGATGAGCGCCGCCACGACGAAGGAGACGACCGCGTCCGCCGGGTACCATTGCCAAACCACCATGATGATGCCCGCGCAGATTGCGCCTACGGAACCGACGATATCTCCCAGCACGTGCAGGAACGCGCCGCGCAGATTCAGGTTGCCGAGATCGGACCTGGAGAGGATCCCGGCGGCCAGCAGATTGGCACCGAGGCCGATGCTGGATACGACGAGCATGGGGATGCTGCGGATCGACGGGGGAACCAGGATGCGCTGGTAGGCCTCGTACACGATGGTGAGGCCCACCAGCACCAGAAAGACGCCGTTGGCGAGCGCAGCCAGGATCTCGGCGCGCAGGTACCCGAATGTCTTCTCGTTGGTGGCCGGGCGTTCGGCGATCTTCAGCGCGAAAAGGCTGAGCGACAGCGCGGCCAGGTCCGTCAGCATGTGGCCGGCGTCGGCGAGCAACGCGAGGCTGTTGGTGTAGAATCCGGCGCCCAGTTCCACGATAAACCAGAGCGCCGTCACGATCAGGGCCAGCGACAGGCTCTTCCTGTTTCCGGGATGCTCGTGCGCGCGCTGGTGATCGTGCACCATGACTGTCAGAAGCCCGGAGTCAGGATGCGGCTGCCCAGGAACGCCGCAGTGGTGACGGCGCCCACAATCAGGGCGATCACGACATAGATCACGAAAATCACCACGGCCGAGACGATCATGTACACGATGACCTTGTCCTGCGGGGTCCGCATGATGACCGGCAGGCCGAGGTAGAACAGGTATATGCTGTAGATGCCGCCCGCGAGAAGGCCGATGATGCCGATGATCGGAAGGATATTGCAGATGCCCGCAACCCAGGCGGCCGTGTAGGCGTACGCCACGAGTTTGAGCGCCTGAACTGTGTCCCCCTGTGACTGGAAACTCGGCGCCAGTTTTTCGATGATGAACGCGGAGAGGTATACCCCGCCCAGGCTCAGGACGTAGGTGAGGATGGCTGTGACCAGCCCCGCCGTGATGCCGATGCTCATGGAACCGAAGGAAAGCATGGTCCCGAGGAAGGAAATCTGGATGAACATCGCCACGACGGGAATGGCGGCCAGGATGCAGATGTATCCGCTGTACAGGCCGGCGATGGTCGCGGATTCGCCTGCGATGACCTCCCACTCCTGTTTGGGTTTGGTGAGGATGTTGGTCACGCGTGTGACGAGGCCGGGCGCCGTCGCGGTGCCGGTCGGCGCATAGCTGTACCGGGGCGGGGCCTGCACTGCCGGTTGAACCGGCGGTGGCGGTGGCGGAGGAGAGCTCGCCGCCGCGCCCGTTGAAACCGGTGCACCACATTTGCCGCAGAATGCCGCGCCCTGGACTAGTGCTGTTCCACACTTCAAGCAAAACGCCATATGCTGATCCCTTCTGTTGTGCGCAGTCCCGATCCGATGGAAAACGACCCTCTTGCATCGGCCCGGCCCTACTGCCGGAACGAATCTCACTGAATTGCAAATATCATAAACAGTGCCGTGGTAGCAATGTGAAAATGCATATTCCCGGCAAAGTCGCGCGACCGGCCGCGAAAAAGCGGGAGCGCACCGGTTGGCGCTCGGTTGGAATCCGCCTCCAAGGGCCTGGCCTTCGACCCGGATCTGGGCCATCCCCTCCGACCAAGTCTTGTGGATGTTTTCCTGACAGACATGATCCAATGAAGTCGTGTCCAGGTCCGGGACGGGCGATCCATGAGCTTTGCGGCAAATGCCGGACTTAGGTCGTTCCGGGCTTTCGCCGGTCCCCTCACAGCAGAGTGAGGGGATCGACATCCACGTGAACACTCTTGAGCGGGACCTTGCGTTCGCCGAGCCGCGAGAATGCCTCCCGCAGGATCGCGGTGACCGGTTCGCCGGGAACCGTCTTCAGAAGCACCTGGAAACGGTAGCGGCCGCGCAGTCTTTCCAGCGGCGCGGCGGCCGGGCCCAGCAATTGAAGCCCGCGCTTCATTCCCAGGCGGGCCGCGGCGGATTTCAGTTCCTCCGCCACTTTTCCCGCGGTGCGCAGCCCCGATTCGGCCCGGGCCGCCGTGATGAGGATCTGGACGAGATTCCGGAACGGGGGATATCCGAGAGCCCGGCGGAATTCTATTTCGTGCCGGTAAAAGCCGACATAGTCCTGTCTGCGTGCGAACTGCAGCGCGTAATGGTCGGGGTAGAACGACTGGAGGATGACGCGTCCGGGCCTGTCCCCGCGCCCTGCCCTTCCGGCAACCTGGGTCAACAGCTGGAACGTCCGCTCGGCGGAACGGAAGTCGGGGAACGACAAGCCGGCGTCGGCCGACACCACGCCGACCAGGGTGACGCCGGGAAAGTCGTGCCCTTTCGCGAGCATCTGTGTGCCCACGAGGATGTCCAGTTTGCGGTCTGCGAAGTCGAAGAGGAGCTTGCGAAGAGAGCCGCGGCGCCGGGTTGTGTCACGATCGACGCGCGCGATCCGGGCTCCGGCAACCTGCGCGCGCAGCATTTCCTCCAGCTGTTCGGTTCCCACTCCGACGAAATAGATATACTCCCCGCCACACCTGTCGCAGGAGGCAGGGATCTGCTTCTCCAGACCGCAGTAATGACAGATCAGATGGTTCTCCTTGCGGTGAAAGGTCATTGATATGCTGCAGTCCGGACACGAAAAGACGTTTCCGCAGCTTCTGCACAGCAGGGAACGGGAGTATCCCCGGCGGTTCAGGAGCACGATCGACTGTTCGCCGCGCCTCAAATTCTCACGCAGTTCGCCGAGCAGCTGCTCCGAGATCGCAGCCTTCGGTCCATGGCGCTGAAACTCGACGCTCATGTCCACGACTGTGACTTCCGGGAGGGGGCGCGCCTCGATGCGTTCGGGGAGGTTCATGCGCACGATTCCTGACGGGTGCTGTGTGCCGTGGAAGGTCTCGATGGCCGGGGTGGCGGATCCGAGGAGCAGCATCCCTGCGCCCTGCTGCAGGCGCCGCCAGGCAACTTCGCGCGCGTGGTAACAGGGAGGCTCGTCCTGCTTGTACGAACCGTCCTGCTCCTCATCGATGACGATGAGGCGGAGGTTTTCCAGAGGTGCGAACACGGCGGAACGCGTGCCGACCACGACTTTTGCTGTCCCGGCACGTGCCCGGTTCCACTGGTCGAATCTCTCTCCGGGGGACATGCCGCTGTGCAGCAGCGCAACCTGATCCGGAAAGTGCGAGGCAGCGATCCGGCTCAGCAAAGGAGTCAGGCCGATTTCGGGGACCAGCAGCATTGCGCTCCCG
>JAFNAG010000501.1 GCA_017860135.1 Acidobacteriota bacterium | reverse complement strand
TGCGGTTCCAGCGTCTCGGTCGTCCTGGTCTCGTCGCTCCCGACAGGCTCGGTCAGCTTCGCCAGGCCGAAGTCGAGCACTTTGACGAGCCCCTTATCGGTAACCATGACGTTCGCTGGTTTGAGATCCCGGTGGATGATGCCTGCGGCATGGGCCGTCGCCAGGGAGTCCGCTATCTGGACTGCGCACTTCAACGCCTCGCTCAGCCGCATCCCCTTGCGCGGGATGAGCTGATCGAGCGTTTTGCCGTCCACGTACTCCATGGCGATAAAGTCAACACTGCCGGACTGATCGATGTCGTAGATCGTCACGATGTTCGGGTGATTCAATGCCGAGGCTGACTTCGCTTCCTGCACGAAGCGCCGCTTCCGTTCGGGATCGGATATCCTTTCCGGCGGTAGGACCTTGATGGCGACTGTGCGGTTGAGGTGGGTGTCACGGGCCTTGTAGACGACGCCCATGCCGCCTTCGCCGAGTGTGTCTGTGATCTGGTAGTGACCAAGAGTCTTGCCGATCATGGGGAGGGACCTCCCGCCCGTCCGTCAGCGCCCCTGACCGAAACGCACTTCAGGAATTGGCCCCATTATAGTCCGGTGGATTTCTCATTGATATTGATATGGAGATGCCAGGTAAGGAATCAGCCGCAGCTTCGCGACACAGGCTGGCAAGACCTCGCTTGACCCGGACGGAATTCCTGCAACTCGCGCAAGCCGTGGCGCGTGTCTTTGCGACCTTGGATCAGAACGAGATCCGCAGGCCAAGCTGAATTATGCGCGGACCGCCCGTCTTGCCGAATATCTGACCGAACGATGACATATCGCTCACCCATGGCTCGGGATCCTTCAGCCGCGTCCGGTTGAAAAGATTGATCACATCCATCCGGATCTCGAAATTAGCCGCTTCGGTGAACTTGAGCCGGGTCTGCTTGATCAGCGAGAAGTCCTCGCTGAACTGCGCAAACCCCCTCAGATTCGGCTGCCATCGCGGCGCATTACCCAGGTGAAGCGGGACTCCGTTCGCCGTCGACGGCAGGTCCGCAAAAGCCTCCGGATTCAGGTACTGGGCTCCCACCCCGAACTCGACGTCCTTCGGCTTCGCCAGCGTCTGTTGCGATCGCGGCAGCAGCACATCCGGACGATACCCGGGGTTGAAGATTATGTCGTAACCGTAAGTCCAGGTGCTGATCTTCAGCGGATCGCCGGACCTGTACCTCTGGATCGCGCTCATGGTCCAGCCGCCCAGGACGTAACTCATCGGACCGCTCTTGTACCAGCGCCCCTGGGTGCCAAACGGCAGGTTGTAGATCCAGGAGAGCTTGAAGTCCTGCGGGATGCTGTACTGAGTCACCGAATAGTCCGACTTTCGGTTGTACCAGTCCTGCCCGTAGTCGTAGTAGCTCCATGTGGCCACGTCGGCCGTCCCGAGTGCCTTGCCGAACGTATAGGCCGCAAGGAAGCTCAGCCCGTAGCTGCTGCGCTTCGTCACCGTTACCTGCAATGCATTGTAGTTCGAAAACCCGCCGTTGAGCCGGTGCGACGAAACGCCATAGTACTGCGCGAACGGCCTCAGCGCCTGCCCGACCGAACCTTCGAAGCCCGGGTAGGGCTTCGGGATCTCAGGATGGTCGTTGATATCCTCCACAAGCGTGTCGCCCAAAGACAGGTACTCTGGATTCACCTGGTTGAGCGTCCAGGAATAGTTCGACTCGTTCAGCCGCAGCCCCCTGTTTCCCACGTAGTTGGCTTCCACTTTCACCTGCCATGGCAGCTCATACTGGATTCCGAAGTTCCAATTCTGGACGTACGGGTACCTGGTCACGCTAGGCATATACCATCCGATATAGTCGCCGTTCATCAGAGCCGGATCCGGGTTCGGCAGCTGCTGGGTGAAAGGCGGGTACGGGCTGTCCCAGCTGTGGCTCGGATCCTCGCGGAAGAGGCTGTTGGTGTAAGCATTGATCGGGTTGGAGCCGTCGAATCCTGCTTGATAGTTAAACCACCCGAAATCCGCGATCGGCGGGCTGAAGTTGATACCATAGCCGCCGCGGATGACCATCCTGTTGCTCCTGCCCCGCCCCTTGCCGTTGCAGCCCTGGCAATCCCCGAGCATGACCATCGCGCCAGGGTAGCCGTCCGCGCCGGGATTCGGCATCGAAGGATCCAGGCCCGACTGCCGCTGGCGGACCTCCGTGACCGCCGTCGGGATATCCCAGCGCAGACCGAAGTTCAACGTCAGGTTGCCGCGCGCCTTCCAGTCGTCCTGAACATAGAACGAGGTAACCCTCGAGCGATTTCCGGTCGTCACGAAGGGGATGTACAGGCTCGTGGACCGGATCGCGCCGAGCATGAAGCTCGCGTAAGTGAAGCCCGTATCGAGCCTATACCCGGGCAGGGCGGTGTTCTCGTTGCTGAACTGATAGGATCCTGTGTTCTCGACAGACCCGCTGTTTTCGTAGTACCGCCGGTGCTCGAAACCGAATCGGAAGCTGTGGCTCCCGCGGATCCAGGTCAGATCGTCGCCGATAATGTTGCTTCCGTTAACATCAAAGCCGGTTCCGCCAACGCCCCCGAGTGTCTGATACAGCCCACTGCCCAGGGTCGAGTCATAGCCTTGCCAGGTGATAACCGGAAAGGCATGAGAGCCCACGTTTGTGAGGCCCAGAAGTGTGGCCCAGTCCTGGCCCTGCAGGTAGGAATAGGACTGGTTGGCGTTCATGAATCGGTTGTAACCATAAGCAAAATGGTTTACGACCGTGGGGCTGATTGTCCAGTCCTCGGCAAACCGGATAATCTGGCCCGGCGTCGCCTGCAGTTTGGTTGCCCCCATGGGAGGCTGGGGAATATCCCCCGGCAATTGCGGAGTGCCGCCGCCGAACCGCTTCCGGCTTCGATCATTGTCCACGAAGCTCACGGAGAATTTGTGCTTGTTGTTGACGACCTGGTCGAGCTTGATGCTGTAATTGTCTATGTTCAGGAACGGGCAGCAACCATCAACCCACGGTTGATTGCGCCTGAAGGTGTCAAGCGGCGGGTCCGGGACGTCGTACTTGAGGACATTCACGGTCGTGGCGCTGAAGCGTGACGAGGGGATAATGTTTCCCGGGAAGGGATCCCGGATCCAGGTGCCGTCGGGCATCTGTCGCGAGCTGGCCGGGTCATAGATCTGACCGAACACGATCGGGCGCCCGAGCGCATCCGCCCCGACGACTGTGCCGGACCGTTCGTCCCCGGTGAAGGCCGGGTCGAGGAGTTGGGAGAAATCCCCGTTCTTGAAGGCTCTGATCGGCATCGTCCCGTTCTCGCCCGCGAGGTTCTGATTGGTCTGCCGGTTCCCTTCGTACGAGAAAAAGAAGAACGTCCTATCCTTCCAGATCGGGCCGCCGACGGTACCGCCGAAGTTGTTCTGTTTTGAGCCTGTGTTTGGGGCACCTTGAGCGTTGTTAGCCCAGGAGTTCGCGTTGAGGAAAGGCTCGTTGTGAAACCAGAAAGCCGAGCCGTGGTATACGTTCGTTCCCGATCTCATGCCGAAATTGGTCAACGCAGTCTGGGTATTCCCGTATTGGGCGGAAAGAGCGCCCGTCTGCAGCTTGAACTCGCTCACGGAGTCCATCGTCGGGGTGAACTCGTCCATGCTTCCGCCGTTGAGGTCCATGCGCCCGATGGATATCCCGTCGACCAGAATCTCGTGGCTGAAAGCCTGGCCGCCATTGATGGAGCCAGCGAACGTGCCGCCCTCGGTGCCCGGCAGAGAGTTGAACATGAACGTCTGCAGCTGTCGTGTACCATCCGACACGATGATCGGCCACGTGTGGACTTCCTTCTCGGTGGTGTTGATGCCGATCTCGGGATTCGATGCCTCCAGCAACGGCGTTTGCGCCATGACCGTCACCTGGTCTGAGAGTTGCCCGATCTCCAGGTTGAAGTCCACTGTGACGGTTTGCCCTACCAGCACCTGGATGTTGTCGGCGACCGCCGTCTTGAATCCGGCCAGCGACGCTGTGATGTGATAATTGCCCGGCGGAATGTATGGTGCTCGATATGCGCCCGCCTCAGTCGATACGGTTCGGGTGATTACACCGGTGGCTTTTTCGGTGATCGTGAGGTCTACCCCGGGAACAACGGCGCCCGTGGCATCCCTTACGAGCCCCGTGATCGTTCCGCGTGCGCTCTGCGCGAAAGCGGGCAGGCTGCAGCCAAGCATCAGAAAGGATGAAAGCAACACTCTCGTCCGCGTAGTCATGTCAACCCTCCCTAGCGGAAGTTTTCGACGAGCATCAGGTCGCTGCCGGACTGGTCTTGCTCCATGTAGATGATCGATCGGCCATCGGGGGAAACAGAGGGGCCGTCCGCAGGCCGGTCAACGGAAAGGATCTTTCTCACCGTACCTGTGGCGAAATTGTAGACGCGGAGTTCCTCGCGACCCTTTCCGTCCGGCAGAGAAAAGTAGTAGATCCCCTGTCTCTCAACCTTCCAGGAGCCCTTTGCGGAATCGATTATTTTGATCCCATCGCCTCCTGCAACCGGCATTTTCCATACGCTGCATGTGGGCCACACGCCTGGCTTCGCATAGTAGATGGTCTTTCCGTCAGGCGATTCCTGTGGCCTGTCGGCATTGAATTCCTTCGTAACCTGAATGGCCTTCCCTCCCATTGCTGGCATCTTCCACAGGCCGCGGTTCCTGAAATAGAGCCATTGGCCGTCCCAAGACCAGAACGGATATTCGCCCTTTTTCATCAGACGCGGCACGCCGCCCTCCGCGCTGATGGTATAGACTTCGCTGGGATCTCTATGAAAAGCAATGCTGCGTCCGTCCCGGGACCATAGCGGCTCCCACACAGAACCTCCTCCAAATGAAGTCAGCTTCACCGCGTTGGATCCGTCGGCATTGCACACCCATAGTTCCGGTGTTCCCGACCGGTCGGACGCAAACGCGATTCTCTTTCCATCCGGCGAGTAGTCTGGCTCCCCGTCCGCCCAGGTCGATGCAATGACTTGCGTGGGTGTGCCCGCATTTCCGCCCGGGCTTTCCAGGGCAACACGCCAGATGTTGGTGTCGTCCCTGCTCACCCTGTAAGCAAGCCGGTTGCCCTGCCGGGAAACCGCTGGATCATCGATGCGGCGATCCTCCCCGACCGGCACTTTCCGCGGGTGCGCCGACGATGATGCGCTCATCCGCCAGAGCCCCCGGCCGAAGAGGAAGGAGGAGAACACAATTTCTTTCCCGTCCGGCGTCCACGCCGCCTGCGTATAGTCATAGAACACTCCGACCTTCTGAGGCTCTCCCTGCGGCTGGTAGTTCTCCCCGAGGCGGAGCAACATAAGTCCGGGGCCTTCACTCCGCAGGAACAGGAGAGTTCGCCCATCCGGCGAAAACGCAGGATAATCGTCCGTGCCTTGCGTCAGCGGCCGCATCTCCCTGGTCTTGACATTGAACAGAGACAAGCCGCTCAGGGCCTCGCCGCTTTCCTGCCACGCAACCACGAGCCATTTCGAATCCGGCGACCAATTCAGAAAAGGCCAGCCTATATACAACCACTTGCTCAAATCGCCGCCGCGCTGCGGGATGAGCATCAGCGCCGTTTGATTCGGTGAACGCTGGCGCAGGAACGCGATATATTCCCCGTCGGGAGACCAGGCAGGGCCAAAGTCCATTGCCGGATCCGTGGTCAACCGTTGGGGAGGTTCCTGGCCGATTTGCTTGACGTAGATATCGCAGCCGCTTTGTTTTCCCTCCGTGCACCACATGAAGGCCACTTGTTTGCCGTCCGGAGAGAAGCTGGGGCTCCACTCATAACCTCGATAGGTGGTGAGAGGCACAACAGTCAGTTGTGCCTCCTGAGCGCCACTGCGTTGCCGGCTGAGCCAGTACCATCCGGCCACGGCAACGACGATGACGGCGACAGCCGCGACAACACCGATCACGAGCCTCATGGGCTTCGCCTGCTTAGCGGCGACAGGCGCCTGTTGCACCCGTCCCGAATCCGAATCCTCCTTGAACTCCTGAAGCAGCACCTTCAGATCGTGCATGTGCTGGAAGCGCCGCTCCGGATCCTTCCTCAAACAACGGGTGACGATCTTTTCGAGGTCATACGGCACCTCGCCTGCGAGAGAAGCCGGGTCGCGCTCGATTACGGCTGCCAGAGTGGAGAATTTCGAATCCGCTTCAAATGCCCTCCGG
>JAFNAG010000041.1 GCA_017860135.1 Acidobacteriota bacterium | reverse complement strand
CACCTTGTGGCAGAGCTTGCACTTGTCAGCCCCAACCTTGGTAGGGGCCTGGCCGTAGACAAAAGCAGCTACGAACACGAACAGCAACAAAACCAACAGAACTCTTAACTTCATGAATCCTCCCTATTCAAAACGTACACTGCCTTTCGCGAGAGATGATGCTCTCATGGTCGAAAAGTTTCACTCTCAGGATCCCAGAAAGGTTGATCCTGCGGGAATGGCAGCTCCCCTGGCAGGGGATGGTGATTTCCAAGCCGTATCTGTTAGATCCGGTCGAAATCCGCCGAATCTGATGATTGGAGAGAACTCCGAAAACCGACTAGGTCGCACGGCATTCTGAATCCACGTCTGAGGAGGCGTCGCATGAGAAGGCTATTCGTGTTGTTCTGGATTGTTCTTCTGCTTATGCCCGCAGGAAACCTTTGGGCAAGGATCGAAAGATGGACCGGCCCCAGTTGCAGCGGTCTGGCAACCATCACCCAGGGTTCAGGCGGTATCTATTTCATTGAAGGGGCAGGAGTGGACTTGACCACAGGCTTAAGTGTAAGCAATTCATCACTTACGGCGACCATCCAGCAAAGGTGGAATGGCGCCCAGAACGCGGCGGACGGTGGCAACGTTCTGTGGGGCAAGATCAAGGTCCTCGTGCATGCAAGCACGAGTATCCCGGCCGGTAGTCACTACGTATACATCAACTACCCTGTCGGAAGAGACAGCTTCAGCGTCAAGGTAATTGGCAAGGGTGTCATCACAGGGGCCACGGTGCCGACCTTCTCCGCGCCGTTCCAAAGCAACGTCGACGTCAAGCTGACGGGAACAGGCTTGAGCAGCGTAACTCCTACGACCGGTGCAACGGTCCGGATCATCAGCGACTCATTCAACCAACTTCTGGACGCCGGCGGCCAGGCGGCATCCGGCGTGAGCGTAACCGCACAGCCTGACACTTCGACCAATACTGATACCCAGGCGATCGTGCGGCTGAACTTCTCACAGAGGCTGACCCTTGCCACTGTTGAGATCACCCTCCGCTCGGGGAATACTTGCAGCGGACTCAATCCGGGCACGGCACGCTTCAACGTCACATTGAAGGCTCCGGCCGCAGGGCCCATCTATGTGAAGGACCACCTTTTTGACCGCACCGACAAGACCTATACGGTCGCCTATTCGACTACCACTCTGGTCACGGTGACGATCCGCCTGGATCGGCCGGTTCCATCAGGTGGCTTGACTCCGATATCGATGGACAAGAGCACCGGCGTGGTCTCGGGTCCGGGGGTGGTCTATTGGGCGGTAATTCCCAGCAGTGGCATCAAGCAAGCCACGGGCGGTACAGCATATAATCCGGCTGCCCGCTTCAACCAGATCACAGTTCCGGCGGGCCAGCAGAACTATGCGATAACCTTTCAGGTAGCCAGCTGCCCTGGAGCGGCAACCAATGCGGCGAAGTTTGTAACCTGGAAACCGGATCCGAACAACGACGGACAACCGAATCGGAAGGAGACGTTGTTTACCATCCTGTGCCGATAGCCTGGAGTATCGCCACTCCGGCGCATTGTGCTTGACGCGCGACTCGTGGTTACAGGCGCGGAGGATTCTCGATATCGAGATCGGAATCGGAATCGCGGTCGGTATCGGAACTCGGAATTACGATTAGCTGATAGGTCCTGTGATTGAGGTCAACTCCAGGTCGATACCGATAGCGACCCCGATACCGACCACGAAGGGAGCTTCGATTGGCACGGCTGTGAGGTGAAGGTCAAATCCACGCCTTGTTGGCGCAGTCAGAGCCGCTTCCGCAGCTGGATCATCTCGCTGGTAAGCGGGAGATTGGGATCGGCGTTCTTCCACATCGTCTCGAGTCTGGAGAGGGTGGCGCTCGCCCTTTCCCGATCACCGGCGGAGAGATACAGTTCGGCGAGCCGGGCATGGGCCGCGACCCAGGATTGCTGCGGTTCCCAACCCAGTGCACTGCAGGTTCTTGAGATCAGCTTCTCATACGACTCCCTGGCACGTACTCCATTGCCGGATCTGTCATAGGCATAGGCCAGGCTCGCGAGCGTCTCCTCGGTGCCGGCTTCGCGGTCGGCGAGGAGCAGAAGCTCCACTGCCCGCCGCGGGCTGCCGTTGGCCAGGGCGAGTTCGCCCTCGAGCAGGTGGAGGTAACTCCTCTGCTCCGCGTTCTTCTGGTCAACCGCGGGCTGAATCGTGTGCAGAATCCGCTCCGCCCTGCCGGGGCGGCCGCTGCGGGCATATCCGGCACCTATCCTGGCAGCAAGCCAGACCTGTGGATCGGGCAGTTGGGCGACATTACGGACTGCCTCGTCGAGCGCCTGCAAACGTCCGGCTGGATCGTTCTCTCCATCAAGCAGTATCGACATGAAAACATAGCCGCGCGCCATTCTCAGGAAGTCCTTCTTCGCCTGGCTGAGCAGAATCGATTCCTGGAGGTGTTCCTTTGCCTGAGCATACTTGCCCTCGTAGAGCGCGAGGAGGGCCATCGATCGCAGCCCGGAAGACTTCAGATCAGGGTTGTCGAGCGCCAGTTGGATGACCTCCCTCGCCCTGGCCGGATCGCCTGCGGCGAGGAGGGCAAAAGCGTACTCGTGATTGATAGTAGCGTTGCTGAGGAACGTCCGTTCCAGTTCGAATGCCTTGGCGTAATAGGGAAGCGATTCCCGCGGCTTGTCCAGCTTCCTGTAACTGGTTGCCAGGTTGATGTACGCAGGTGCGTAGGACGGTGCGGTCCGGATGACCTCTTTGAATTCCTCGATCGCCGCATCCGGCCGTTGGTTCAGCATCAGCATGGTGGCAAAGACATAGCGTGCCGAGGCGTCGTCCGGGTATATCGACAGATAGAGCTTGTAGTCCTCGGATGCTTCTTCGATGTGGCCCAGATCGCGGGAAAAGGCAGCCCGGATGTAGAGCCTTTCCCTGTCCGTGATTCGCTCCTCGTTGCGAAGCGCGCGTTCATAATGCTCTTTTCCGAGCATCGGCTTGCGGAGCATGAAGGAGCAGTAGGCCGTGCCCAGTGCCGCATGCGCCATGGCAAAGTCAGGATCGCGAGCCACCGCCGACTCATACATTCCGGCCGCCTGCTCGTATGCGCCCCGTCGCCACAAACGGTTTCCCTCCGCGAAGGACTTCAGGGCTTCCAGCGAGTGTGTCGTCACAAGAGGCAGAGGACGGTCGTTTTTCTGAATCGATGCGAGCGATTCGCCAAGGTCGTGGCGGACCCGTCCCGCTATAGTCCCGAGGGCTTCGATCACGTCATCCCGTTCTGCGACAGTCACCTGGTAGGCCCTCACGGAGGCTGCCGTCTGCGGGTCCACCAGCCGGGCGGAGAGGGCGTACCTTCCCCCTATGCTTGCGATCTCCGCCGTCACCAGACCCCGGATATCTTCGCGCAGGCAGATCTCGCGGCCGACCGCTTCGTCGATGGGAACGTCGACGTTCCTGCCCATCCGCCTCAGCGTCTCCTCGAGACGCGAACGAGGGAAGACGTTGGCGGACGTGGACTGCTGCAGAGAGATGCTGAAAGCGGACCACAGGGACCTGTCGAAGACCGGCTCACCCGTTTGATTCACGAAATCAGCGACGAGGATCCAGTCCCGCGACATGAAATCAAGGGGCCTGCGCATGGAGGACCAGACCATCCAGCCCAGGCCGGCGGCCGCCAGGACGAAGACGGCAAGAGCTGCGGCAGACCGGTTTCTGACATGCGAAACCGTTTTGAGGGCTGACTCGAAGGCCCCCCCGGTTGCCAGAACAGTCCGGTCCAACGGTCGATCTTGAGCTCTCGACATGACCGCGTTTCGGGAGTATGGACTCTTTGAGGAAATTCCCGGCTGCGAAACCGCTGCTGCGGCAGCATGGAGGGTTGCCGCTCGTACCGAGGATCTGGCGGTCATGACCAAATATGCGGCCGCGCCAATCGCTACCTGGGCCAATGCGGCGATCCCGATTCCTGCGTATCCGCCCCAGTAGAGGCTGCCTAGCAGGGTCAGGATGGACGACAAGATCAAGCCGGCCGTTTTACATCGGCCCAGGAACCGGGCGCGGGCATGCCGCTTTCGAACCGACTGGCCCGCGAGCAAGGCGGAGAGATCATCGTGCATCTGCTTCGCGGAGTGGTATCTCTGTTCCGGCCGGTTGGTGCAGGCTCTGAGAATGACGTCGTTCAGCTCGGAAAACGCCGCGCGGTCGCCATCTGCGCGGAACTCGGAGGGCAGTTCGGGAAATTCGTTTCTGTCCTTGCCGGTACTGATTTCGTAGAGCACTTTACCGAGACTGTACAGATCGGCCTGCGGGAAGCCCGGCCCTTCGGGAGGAATGAATCCCTCCGTTCCTACATAGGAGCGTGCTTCGCTGACGCCGGCGACCAGACCTATGTCGGCAAGCTTGGGCGCTCCACCGACAAGGATAATGTTCGAAGGCTTGACATCCCGGTGTACCAGCCCATGAGCATGTAGGTGGGCCAGGGCATCCGAGATGGCAATCCCGATCTTCAGGCATTCGGGTACCGGCAAACGGCCCCGCTTGTCCATTTCGGTTCGCAGCGTCCTGGGCAGATATCCATCCGCGGACGGTTCACCTGCATGATCCCGCGCGTCATCCGCGAGTTCCATCACATAGTAGAAGTAGCCTGCTTCGTCATTCCTCCCCAGCTGCAGGATGTCCACGAAGCCGTCATAGGAGCGGGAAATGGGCTCAAACCTGCTGATGCCTGCGAACTCGCGTTCGTAGGGTCGTTCGTGGTCGAAGGCACGCCGGTAGATCACTTTGACGGCCCGTTCCGTCCCCACGATGTTCCGTGCCAACCAGACCTCTCCGTAGCTGCCGATGCCGATTTTCCGAATCAGGCTGTGATCGGGGATGACAGGGACCGCAAGCGTCATAGAACCGGAACGTATCTCGTGAGGCATCTTCGCCGCGAAAGCCTGATCTAGCTCCTGAAGTTGAACTGAGCGTAGCCTGCGCCTTTATATGACATCGAGGCCGCCGGCACAAGGACTCTACTACTGATCGGTAAAACATCGCCCTCCTGTGCAGGATTTTCTGGGGGTTCCGGGGCCAGAGGTGGGGACCAGCCAGGATAGCCGTGCCAGCCGGGCAGGTTCAGATGGTCTGGGATTGGAGGAGGCGGACCTCAGCTTTGATGAGCCTCGAAATCCGCATCTTTGCCATGTACACCTGGGCGGCATTGACGCCCAGGGTGTCCATCACCGCTTTCATGGGCCACTGTTGCGTGACGTAGAGGTCGAACATCTGGAATTGCCTGGGGTGGGTCTTCCGTTTCACGCGTGCTATCGCGGTGCGCAGGAGATGCTCCTGCCATTCCGCCTCCCACAGGGCATCGAAGCCGGGCGTGGTTGTATCGGCCACCTCTTCCATGGAGTCCACCGCACCACCATCCCGGGCCGGCTGCTCTTCAGGCCGCCGCTTCCGCAGGTGGTCGAACACTCGCCTCCTGGTGATCTGCTGCAGCCAGCCCTTGAAAGACCCAATGGACGGGTCATACCTGAAACCGGGCATCTGTTTAGCCACGGCAAAAAAGGTGTCCTGGACCACATCCTGTGCTTCGGCGTCAGCAAGGCCCGATCTTCTGGCAATTCCATATATGAAGCGGCCGTAGGTGTCGAAGAAGTCCCGCCAGCTCTCCTGGTCGTCCCAGCTCCTGAGCCTGCTGAGCAGGCTCTGTCTGGTCGGGATGAAATCGTCGGTTTCCGGTCGCATAGGCGGACCCACCACCCGATCTCGGAATGTTGATCCTATTTCCCTGTTCGTGCCTTCGGAACTAATTCTAACAAGAAGATACCGTCGTAACGTGACCGAACCGCCGCGCGGCTGTTAGATGAGGGAGTGCCGGCCCGAAGAACAGGGTATGGGAACAGGGGGGGTGATTTGTCTGCCTCTAAGACGGAGCAGGCGCGGACCGTCATCTGAACGGACGAGACAACCGTTGGACCGTTGTGTGGGACCGCGTCCGTCGGCGTTATTCCGCGTTCAGAGCAACGCTTCCCTGCGCTTGCGAGCAGCAGCGTTAGGCTTGGCCGCCGTGCTTCTTTGTTTCGAATCAGGACGAACAGCAGCCTACGGTTCCACAGCTGGATCAGCGACTATTTCCGGCAGGATTGTCGACGACGGTTCCCAAGGCGTTTCAGGCGTACTTGTGGAGCTTACGCCGGTACCGGCCGGCGGTGGTCGACAGAAGGTGGTCACCGGCACCGACGGTGCATACTCGATCAAGGTGCCGAAGGGCTGGGCCGGCATGGTGCGGCCGAAGGCGGCAGTGTGCGCGGTATACTCGCCGGAATCGAAATCCTACACGAATGTCACCGCAGATCGGCCGAGCCAGGACTATCAGGTCAGCTACAGGACGGTATTGATATCGGGCCGCGTCACAGACTCGTCCGGTAAAGGGATCCCCGGGGTCACGATCGGCGGGCTGGCTGCGTTCACCGGCACTACATATGTCACTGTCGTCACCGGCCCTGATGGATCCTATCGTCACAGGGTCTTGTGCGGTTTCTCCCACCCGGAAGTCAAGCCCGCCAAGCCGAACTGTGCTTTCACGCCAGTCTCAAGAAGTTACTCCGGAGTCACCGCTGACCTGGTGAACCAGAATTACCAGGGAAGCCGCCAACCTCCCTAGATTCGGGGAATCGGAACTCCCTGCAAGCCTGGATTCTCAGTTTGTTTTTCCGCTTCCGACAGCGGGGGCACGGCAGTTCAGAAGATGATAAGCGCTCGGGCAATCTTGCCAATACTCAAATCGATCACCGCCCTGCCGGGTCTGATCCTGCTGCTCATCGGAAGCAGCATCTCATTCGGCCAGACTCGCGACAAGCCGAGCCAGGACAGCATGTGGGCGCTCGTGATCGGCGTGTCCCGCTATACGCACGCCGATCCGCTCGAGTTTGCGGCGTCAGACGCGCAATCCTTCCGTGACTTCCTGAGCAGTCCGCGCGGTGGCGGAATCCCCGGCGATCACATCTTCACGCTCCTTGAAGACCAGGCAACCCGGCGAGGCGTGGAGGTGGAGCTCGAGGCGATGCAGGACCGCGTCAAGGCAGGCGATACGGTCTATATCTTCATCGCCGGGCACGGTTTCCTCACGAACCGCGGCATCGGCTATTTCATTCCCAGCGACGGCGACATGAGGGTCCCCGCCTCGACGTCGATTTCTTTCGCCTCATTGAAAGAGCTTGTCGAGCTCGGCCTGGGCAACACGGAACGCCGGATCCTGATCACCGATCTTTGCCACGCGGGTCGGATCGGCCCTCAGCAGTCAGAATTGACCGGGAAGATCCAGGAGTTGATTAACGCGGAGTTGATGAAGGTCACGCAGGGAGGAAAAGGAAGCTACCTCAATCTCCTGTCCAGCCACCCGCTGGAACAGTCCTGGGAATCCGGCAAGCTGAAGAGCGGCATTTTTTCCTACACCCTGTTGGAGGCCTTGAATGGAAAGGCCGCTCGGCCAGGAAGCCCGGTAGTCCATGCCCGTGAACTTGTCGCCTATCTCAAAGCGGAAGTGCCCAGAGCGACCGGCGGCCGGCAGACGCCGATGGTGAACGAGGACTTTGACCCTCAGCTTCCGCTGTCCTACCTCGACCGGCCGGCAACTGCCGGGGCTGGCCCCGCAGCCGCCGCTGCTCCCTCCAGGTCCACCCTCAAGGTCCTGAATGCGGATCAAGCGGGTTTCGTACGAGTCCAATGGATCGATCCTGTGACCCAGGCAGTCGCTGTGAGACGGATTCAGTTGCCCAGCTCCACGTTCCAGATCGATTCGCTGACTCCCGGCGACATCGATCTCATTTTCTTCGACTCTGAGAATTCCAGCCGCAAGGTCACCGTGACATTGAAGCCAGGCGGCAACAGCCTAGATCTCCTGACACTGCGTCAGGGCCGGCGGTGGGCTCCCGCCCGAGAGCGATTTCTACCGGTCGTGTTCTCGCCGCGGCCCGCACGGCCGGCGGTCCAGGCCTATACAGCCGGCGCCGATGCTGCGATCGACGCGTCTCTCCTGCTGAGACTGGAGGCCGACACACAGGTATACATCGATGGCGATTTCTTTGGTGCCAGCCCTGGCTCCGACAGGTACTTCCTGTTGCAGGGCATCTCGCCAGGGCTTCATGGATTGGCGCTCATGCCCAATCCTGAGCGCGAACAACGATTTCGCCTGACCCTGTTTCCCGGCAGGCAGATGTTTGACGTCCAAAGCGGCGAGCTGCGCGCTGTAGTTTCCATCCAGCCTCCGCCGGACTTCCTGCCGTTTCCGCCTGCGCTTCCACCTGAGCAGCAGGATACCTACCGCAAGTTCTCTCAGGCACTTTGGGACGAGAAACTGATCAACCCCGCGGGTGCATCCGCCCTGGACTATTACCATGCGATGAGTGCAAGCCTCCCGAGTGAGCTGCTCGAGACCCTCAAGAACCGGTTGGTCGTTGCGATGGGGGATCGAGCGCAGCGCATC
Source organism: Acidobacteriota bacterium (assembly GCA_017860135.1). Classification (GTDB taxonomy): domain Bacteria; phylum Acidobacteriota; class UBA6911; order UBA6911; family UBA6911; genus JAFNAG01. Next base: position 13,229 of record JAFNAG010000041.1, on the reverse strand, counting down.
ATACTCAAGTATCTCAAGGGCAGCGACATCCGATGGACGACCGAAATCTTTGAAGAGGGGGCGGCACTTGCGCACCAGGCGCAGAGTCTGCAAAGGCCAACCGACACTCTGAAATCTCAGGAACAGTTCTTTGCAGGGCGCGCACTGATCGAGAAAGGTCAGAATTCCGAGGCGATCCGGGTGCTGGAGCAAGCGCTAAAAGTCGACCCTGCCGCCGGCCACGCCATGAATGCACTCGGTCTGGCGCTGTGGAAACAAAACCTCCTCGATCAGGCGATCACGCCGCTCGGGCAGGCCATCAACCTCAATCCCGCCTGGACTTACCCGCGCAATACCCTCGGCCTCATATACCTCGAGCAGCGCCGCTACCAGGACGCAGCCCGAAGCTTTCAGTCGTCCATCAAGCTGAACGGCGAAGACAGCATGGCATATCACTGCCTCGGCCAGCTTCAGCTCCTGCTGGGCCAGCTCGAAGACGCAGAGAAGAACCTTCTCCAGGCGATCGAAGTCACGCCCGGGAATGCCTATGCCTATGAGACTCTCGGGAAACTCTTTCAGCGGCGACAGGAATGGGTCAAGGCGGAGCGGATCTTCCGGCTCGCCATCCGTCTCGAGCCGGACGAACCGTCCTTCCGCCTGAGCCTGGCGGAGTTGCTCCAGAGGACTGCACGTTACGACGATGCGGAGAAGCTGTACGCGGAGCTTGTGCAGCGCAACCCGTCAAACACTCAGTACCTGCTGGCCCATGCCTCATTCCTTGCGTCCCGAAATAGGAATCCTGATGCCGAGAAGGGATTCAAACAGGCGCTGGGTGTTTCTCAGGCGGACCCGATTGTGCACGTGCGCTACGGGATGTTCCTGCTGCAGCGGAATCGCACCGAAGATGCAGCCAGGGAGTTCAGAGCTGCGATCCGAATTGAGCCGGCCAATCCTTATGCGCACCACAACCTCGCATTGGCCTACCTTGCCCGGAAGAATCTTCCTGATGCCGAGATAGAGCTGGCTGCCGCAATAAAGGCCGACCCGCGCTACCCGGCTCCCCGGGTGCTCCTCGCCGACATGCGCGCGGCCCAGAATCGTTACGAAGAGGCGCTCAACGAATATCGATCGGCTCTCAGCCTGTCGATCGAGGCACCTCAGCGACAGGAGATCACGGAGAAGATAGAGCAGGCCGAAGATGCCGCCGTTAGAGGAAGTGTCGAAGAAGCGAAGAAGAAGATAGATGCGAAGGCGTATGCATCGGCCTGGGAAATCATTGCCAGGGCGCTGAGAGCCGCCCCGGAGAACAGGCAGCTTCGGGATGTTGCCCTGCCGCTCGAGGCCGGACAGCCTATGGAGGCGAATCCGGCGAGCCTGCCTCCATGCCGGCTGAAGGAGATCATGCAATCTTCATTCTGGCGGAACCAGGCGGAGGCCGAGAGGCTGTGGCGGGAAGGCCGGAAGATGCCCGCTTCCGAGGCGATACTCGCTACTCTGGGATCCCTGAAGCCCGACGAAAGACTACTCATCCTGGGTGTCTATTTTAACCTCGGGAACAACATCTACGGTATCCACGGAAGAGTGAGCCGGTGGGCTCTACGCCTTGTGGAGGAGGGGGATTATTCGGCGGCCATAAAGCTCATGGATGAAGCCTTGCGTCAGAGGATTTTTGGCATCGTACCGGATTTTTCCCCGCTCACCATCGACAGCCTCATGCTTCCCCCCGATAATCCTGAGCCCGGCAGGTTTTCCGATTTCGAGATCGCACATCACCCCGACAGGCATGCACACGAGGCATATGCCGCAGCCCACGCCGGCTTGGGGAATAGCGTGGATGTTGCCAAGTATCTGGCTGCCCTGGAAACAGACAAACCGGACCTGGCCGTCCGTATGACTGTCGCCAGAGTGTTTCGCCGGGAAAAGAGCTGGACCCAGGCGATTTCTATCCTCAAGGAGAGCCTGACTCCCGAACAGGTTGCTGCCCAGAGAGATCTGGCCGCGGATGCGCTTGTTCTTCTGGCTGACATCCAATGCCTCGCGGGCGATCGCACAGCAGCCCGCGACACGTTGAAAGAGGGGCTGAAGATGCAGCCCGAAAACAAATCCCTGCAAGAGGCTTTGCGAAAACTCAAGCCATAGAGCCGGAGTCGCCCATGCGCCACACCGAGGCTGTGGTTCTCGTTGCGCTCGCGTTGCTTTGCTCGCGGGTCCCATGGACCTGTTTCGCCGACACGCTGACCGGTGAGGTACGCGGCACCGTGCTTGATATCGAAGGCGGCGTGCCCCTCGCTGGAGCCACGGTCACCCTGACGAGCGTGGATCGGGGATGGAAGAAGCAGTTGCAGGCGGACAGTAGCGGCACTTACACGTTCCTGCAGCTGGAACCGGGCAGTTACTCGGTGTCGGTTGAGATGGAAGGGTACTACCCCAGTGAGCGGACGGATGTGCTGATCCGGCTGAACATGCCGAAGGTCCTGATTCCACCCTTCGAGCTGAGAAGGAAAGTCTCGACTCCGACACAGCAGATCACGCTGCGGGGCGAACAGACCAAGACGGCCATTGTCGATCTGTCCAATCCTGGGGCAACTCCTGCGATCCTTGCCGTGCTGACCGCCCCCGGCTTCACCTCTCTCGTGACTCTTTTCGACGCGGCGCTCCGTTTCAACTTCGGGAGCACCCTTGTCCAGAGCCTGCCGCTGGCCGGAGGCCGGACGTTTGACCAACTTGCCCTCTACGCGCCCGGGGTTTTCCGCGTGCCGTTTTCCACGGGGCAGGGCCCCTCGGTGGGAATTGGAGTCGGTTCAGGCGGTCAGTTCTCCGTTAATGGAATGCGACCCAGGAGCAACAACTTCACAGTGGATGGCTCGGACAACAATGACGAAGACATCGGTCTGCGCCGGCAGGGCTTCGTAGCACTCGTCCCTCAAAGTGTTGAGAGCATCGAGGAGTTCCAGGTGGTCACTGCGGGATTCCTGGCCGAAGCCGGCCGGAACTCCGGCTCCATGGTCAACGCAGTTTCTCAGTCAGGCCGAAAGGATACTCACGGCAACATCTACGGCCTCTTTGGAGACGATGGACTCGACGCCCGCAACTTCTTCGATTACGAATTCGTGGATAGAGTCAACGCCGGCGGCCTGAGCGGTGGAAGCTTTGACGGCAAGGAATCGAGTCGCCTGAGCTACGGTGCCACGATCGGGGGACCGATACGTGCTGACAAGCTGTTCTATTTTCTCTCTTTTGAACAACAGAGGAACCACGGCACCGCCTTGGGTCACTTCGTTGTGCCCACCACCGGCGAGCGGGGTCTGCGGACCAGCCAGGGCTTTGTTCCGATCGAAAAGCTGGGCGAGTTTTTTGGCGACTACGCCATCGACTACTCGGACGTGGCGGGGGCCGGAGTCTATTCGCTCTATCCTCTGCCGAACAACCCGTCAGGTCCGTTCGGGGTGCACGACTATTCCCAGGCGACGGGGTGGAAACAGAACAGCTCCAACTTCTCCGCGAAGTCAGACTGGCGTCTGTCGTCGGCACATAGCTTCGCCGGCCGGTATAGCCTGACGGACGACAGATCGCGAATTCCGTTCACGGGCGATGCTGTCAATTCGGCGGTGGGCACTGGTACCAGGACGCAGAACATCTCGCTGTTTCTGAACAGTAGATGGTCGCGACTGGCGAGTGCCTTGCGAGGCTCCTATGGGCGGACAGCACTCTCCTTTCCATGGCAGGAAGGCAGCCCGCTCCTTTTCGGCTCGGCCCCTTCTGATCAATTGCCCCCGGACCTGAACCAGTCGATCGCGACATCCTACGGCCAGTATGGTCCGTTCGGTGCCACCGGGCCGGTCGGTCAGCTTCTGATCGAACCCTACAGCCCCATCGGGGTCGACGCATACAACTTTCCGCAGGGACGTGTCGACAACACTTATCAAGTCAGCGAGTTCCTCACGCGTTCAGGCGCAAGGCATACCTTTAAGGCGGGTTTTGACATCCGGCACTCCCAGTTGAACAGTTTCTCGGATCGTAACAGCCGTCCTTTGCTCCTCTTTGGCAACGGCATCGTGTCCTCGGGATGCGCCAGCAATCCGTTCTGCCTTTTTGCCACCCCGGATGGCTTGCTGCACGGCACCGATCTGGCAGCGCTGGGTGTGGCCGCAGGACTATTGCAGACAATCAGCACCGGCGCAGTTCCCGACACCACGATCGGGCTTCGCTTCACGCAGTATGACGTCTTTGCACAGGACCTCTGGAAACTGCGGTCCAACCTCACACTGAGCTTCGGCCTTCGCTACGAACTTCAGACGGTACCCACCGAGGCCAATGGGCGGATCGAAGACACATTCAACCTGACTCCGGATATGTTCGGGCACCTGACTCCATCGGGGAGCCCTCAGGATCAGGCGATCATCAAGGCCGGAAATGCTGCTTTTGACGCGGCCCTTCAGGCCTGGAATCAATTCCTCGATGGCAGGCAGAAGATCTACGAGCCGGACCGAGACAACTTCGCACCGCGCTTCGGCGTGGCGTGGGACCCGCAGGGGCAGGGCAGGATGGCCATCCGCGCGGGTTTCACGGTGTCATACGATGCGAACCTGGGAGCCGTCACCAGCCAGTCGCGCAACGTGTTTCCCACGTTTGCCCCTTTGAACCTCGACCCGAGCTTCTACGTGACCTCAGGGCAGATCGTCAACAGTCCGCGCTTCTTCGTATTTACGCCGACGCAGACACCCTTGATCCGGCCCGGGACTCTGAACACGTACAACCTGCCCGCAGACGCCTTTGCCACCGGCCTGGGTACCTTGTTTGTGCAGTCGCCGCCATTTCCCGGGGGCAGCCTGAGCAGCAACGGGCTGGCATTTACACTGCCTCAAAAGGAATTCAAAACAGCGAGTGCCCAGCAGTGGTCGCTGACGTTCGAGAAACAGCTGGGCGACTACTACGTTCTATCTGCCGGCTACGTTGGAACACACGGTCTGCACCTCACCCGTTTCATCACGCCGAATGCCGGACTGGTTTCGACTCCGGTGCTTTTGTCGCCGGGACCCAACGGGGCCGTGCTGACGGTAGTGAGTCTTCCTCCGACGATTCCGTCCACGGGTCGCAGCCGCCCGCAACCGTCTTTGGGTGCCTACACTGTGTTTGCGAATTCGGCCGCGTCTGATTTCCACTCTCTGCAGCTTTCTGTGGAGAGCCGGTTGCGTCGCGGGCTGCAGTACCGTGCCAGCTATGTGTGGTCGCATGCCATTGATGAAGTGTCGGATCCGTTTGACAGCCGGGCGTTCTTTTCACTTCCACAGGACAGCCTGAATCTGGATCTCGAGCGTGCGTCCGCCAATTTCGATGCGCGCCACCGTCTGACCTGGTACTTCAGCTGGGCTCTTCCGGGAGCCTCTGCGAGTGCGTTCCTGCGAGACTGGTACCTGGCGGCGATCGGGGAATTCCAAAGCGGGCAACCATTCACTGCAAATACGTCTCTGGACCGGAATCGTGACGGCAACCTGACCGATCGTCTCGATTCGGTCGCCGGTGTTAGTGCGGATCCCGGAGAAGTCCGAGCGATCAGTATCGATTCAGACGTGTCGCTGCTCAGCCTGGTTGCCCCGCAGGGATCCGACGGCAAGGTGGCCCGCAATTCCTTCCAGACCGATGGGATTGCCAACGTCGACGTGGCATTCTGGCGTACTCTTGCATTCGGGGAGTCGAAGAGGCTCGACCTCCGGGTGGAGGTATTCAACATCTTCAACCACACCCAATTCGGAGTGCCGGACAGGATCCTCGAATCGCCGGGCTTCGGCAGTACCTTTGACACACGGTTGCCGCCCAGGCTGATCAGGCTAACCGTACGGTTTTCATTCTAGAGTCCGACGGAGAAACAGCAATGAAGCATCGAACCATCCTTGGAGTCCTGACGCTGGTGGCGGTTTCCTGCAGCACCGTGGTTGCGCAGACTGCACCGGCTCCGCAGGAGAGCTACAAACCCTATGTGTTGTCCACCGACGACTCCGGGCTAAGGGCCCGGGGCGCGCCGCCGAAGAACCCGAGCTCATTCACCACCACTTACGTTCTTGTGTCGCCGGGGGGGCCGGGCCAGGCCCAGGGACTGCCGCCGCAGGCAGCGGCTGAGTTCAGCTTTCCTTCCCTGAGCTTCGTCTTCTCCGCCGCCGCGAAGCTCATGACCGATGACGTGATCGAACCGGGGAAGGTGGAAGGGAAGTGGGTAAGCGACGCGGAACTGCGCAAGCTGCACGTGAATGTCAAGGTCCGCGGTCTTGATGCAAACAAGAAACCGATGCTGGCTCCGCGGCGGGCCTCATTCCCCGGCGACCGTGAATTGGAGCTCAGGTCGAAACAAGATACGACAGAGTACGAGGAGAACCCTTACGTTGCCGTGCTCGCCCTCACGCCCAGCGAGAGTCAGTTCAGGACGACCGAGGCCACGGTTTCGAAGGAGATGACCAGCATCGACATCTTCTCCAGGTTCATGGGGCCTTATGGAGGGGTGGTGTCCGGCGTGACGGCCCTGTTCAAGAACTGGTTCAGAACCAAAGATTCACCGACGCAGGTGGCCTACCTGAGTTCCGACGACGAATTCGGGTGGAGCTGGCGTGATGCGGAGCAATTCGGTATCGAGGGCATCCACCAGTGCGCGGCCGCCCTGAGGACGCGCAAAGAGGTCAAGTACCTGAACGTGCATCTCGACTTCATCACCGAATGGCGCCGCTTCGGCGCATGGATGAAGACCTACGATTACATTATCGCGGTCCCCCAGGAAGGCGCCTCGAACTGAGCACACGCCTGAGTGCGCCCGGGATTGCATCCGGACACCGGGCGGCATGATTCCATGGCAGCCGACCATGGGGTTGCCGCCGGTTGTGCGACGATACGAGCCGGGCTGCGTGACTTGAGGTTTCTCCTCAGAAGCCCTCAACCCATGTCTTGTTGCACGGCCTGCCCATGGTCAACCACTGCATATTAGCCTCGACTCTCTGGGTTCCACCCTCGATCCAGAGGTGAATGACGTACGTCAAATCACGGCTGCCTACTTGCGGCCTCTTGATGAATGTGGCGCCTTTCTGAGGGCCGACAGGCAAGCCGTGCGCACCGGAGAGGTCCCAGTAATCCTGAAATTGGCCGAACGTGAAGTGTTCCTTGAGCAACTTGCCGCTGAACACGGTAATTCTCACGGCGTTTTGTTGAGATCTCTGTTAGATACGACTGACCTGGTACGAATCTGGAAGCAGGGAGACAGTGTCAAGAGAAGGCTGGAGATGAGCTCTATCTACTTGCGGCATCCAGCCTTCCAACTCAGGAAGGGAGCGCGAGCATGAAAGCAGGGCAGAGAAAAAAGGTCGGCGTTGCTACCTTTGCGGTCACTTTCATGGTTGCACTATCCGTGCGGGCGACTATCTTCGATGACCTCAACAACCTGATCAGTACAGTCAACGGCTTGCTCGGTCAGGCCAGAAGCTCGGCGAAGGCGGCAGCTCAGAACAGCTACAACACACTGGATTCGGCACTGCGGACGTCAGGCAACAGCGTGACCAACGTTGCGGCGGCGGCGAAGCAGTCAGCCTATGACTCGAGAACCAATATCAACCAACTGGTCAATAACAGCCTGGTCATCAATCCCCAGGATGTAACTGCGCCCCTGCAGGGACTTCTGGATTGCATTGGAGCCATTCAGGCCTCTGCGACCGGCACCGCCAGCAGCCTGAACTTGATCACCGCCGCCAAGCAGGTCATTGCCTCAGAGATGAATGCGGCCAAGGCGGCAGCCCCGATCGGTTCAACAACTGCGGCCACCGCCGTCAAGGCCGTGCAAACAGCAGTCAGCGAGGCGGATGTCCTTTCTCAGAGGGTGCAGGCGTGGTCAACAGCACTGTCGAGGCTGACCAAAGAAACCAACGACGTCGTGCTGGCAGTGCAACAGGCGAGATATGGGGACCTGCAGAAAGAGGTCCCGGAGATGCAACAGGCGCAGACTTCCTACCAGAGCGCATGGAGTCAGCTGCAGATGCAGGCAACCAAGACAGGAACCGCACTCGCCCAGGCCCGCCAGATCGTTCAGGCTGCACAGGGAGACGCTGCCCTTGCGGTCTCCCATCTCAACAATGTGCTGGACCAGGTCGGCAAGATTGTGACTCGTGTCGCCGCGGATGTCAGTGCTTTCAGGAGTGGCTACGACTCATGCATGACCGCAGTGAGCAAGTATGTCACTGCCTGGAACAACGCTCTGGCAAGCGCAAAACAGCGTTTCCTTGATTCCCTGACTCCCGAGCAGAGGGACCTGATCGCGAACCTGAACAACAAGATCGCCCAGGTGGACGCTTTGATCACCAGTATCGGGGCGGCAGTAACCGCGGCACTGTCCGCCGCTTTGAACGTCGTCAACACCGCAGAATCCGCAATCTCAAACGCGGTCTCGGCAAGTATCACCGTCTTTATGAAATTCCTGCAGGGATTCCTGACTCACGTGTGGGATCTCAATATGACCCGGTTGCAGGCAGACCTGAACAACCTGACCTCCACGATTGCGTTCGAGGTTGCCAAGGTAGCCAACGCGGTTCTGACGGCGGCCAATCCCAAGAAGACGGAAGCCGAAACCCAACTGAGCAGCCTCACCGCCATTTCGGCCCAGCTTGCCCAACTCCATCAGCAGTTGAACCAGGCTGCGAGCAGGTCCACCGTGACCCTGCGAACTGGCTTCACCCTCGTGCAACCCAGGGCTGTCCTGCTGTCCCCGGTCAAGTTTGTCGCGCTGAGCAGTACGAGTATCCAGACGACCACGGCCGCCCAATTGAATGCCACGCTGACCACATCCGTACAGACCCTGTCAAAGAGTGTCTACGAGGAGCGGTTACGCAGGAAACTACCGGTGCAGTAATCCCGGAATTGTCTGGCTGGCCCGAAGCTGTGCCGGCCCGGCTGCCCGCCATCGTGGGTTGGCCGCGCCAAAGAGGAGGATATCGAGATGAGTAGAGACTTCCATACCGTATTCCTAGTCGCGCTTCTGACCATCACGCCGGGTTTCGGTCAGAACTATCGCGGGACTTACACAATGACGTCCGGCGACGTCACGCTTACTTTGACGCTCGATCAGGATGCTGCGGGCCGGATTACAGGGAGTCTGGCCAGTACCAAGGGCACCCGTTTCCGACTCGAGGGAGTTATCACGGAAGGGGTCGCACAGGGCACCTGTGCCGGTGATGCAGGTCAGTCCTACTTCGAGGCTGAATTTGAGGAGAGCAAGCTGATCTTCACTCTCGTCGAAATCAGTGCCGGAGGTGAGGGTTCCTCACGCTCACTCGAGTTCACGCGTTCGAAAGGTGCCCTTGCAAAAGGAGTACCCGTTCCACCTGCCCCTGCCGGAGAGCGGAAGCCCGGCCTCCCGGCACCGGCCCCACAGCCCGCATCACCGTCAATGCCGGCGCAGGCCGACAGCGACCTGATGCGCTACTTCGCCGGCGACTACTATTCCTACTCCAGCGGTTCGACCATGTATGGCGGAGCCGGCACGGAACGTACTGTAACGCTCTGTCCTGACGGCCTCTATCGCGATTCTTACGAGTTCAGCGCCTCCGGCACCGGCTCCTGGGGCGCGGTCAACAATCAGAGGGGCGCGGCGCGCTGGAGCATCCAGGGGGACCGGAACCGGGGCGTGATCTCCGTGACCTACGGAAGCGGACAGTCGAAGAGGATCCCCTACCAGGTTGTCTCCAAGGACGAGGGAGCGATCCTCTTCGATGGCATCAAGTTCGCTTTTGCCGGCGCACCCAAGTGCAGGTGAGCAGATGAAGTCCAACCCGCCGGCCCCGTTCAGGACTGAGGGGGCTTCATCTCCTTCCATTCCGGTGCCGGCGTTAGATCCTTTCCGCTTTGTCTCTAGCGGGGAAGGGCAAGCGCGGACGGCGGCCCTATCTTCACGGTTGTCTTTACAATGTTAGCCGTGTTCTTCGAGGCATCGCAGTTCAGGGGAGAAACCGTAACAGTATAGGTCTTGACTATAGTGGAGCCCTTCACTATGGCATAGGTGTGCGTTGCCGACTTTGTCAGGATCCCACCCGGTGCCGACATCAGTTTCCCGATGTTTACCGGCTTTGTGCCATCCCCATAATCGATGAACAGGTCGCAAGGGCCGTACAGGTATTTGATGCCCTCATCCGCTGCGGTTATGGTAACGGTGACCGGCTTTCCCGCGATCCCCGGGTTTGGTTTCACATCCACCAGAAGGCTGGCGGCTGACGCGGAACCAACCAGACCTATCGAGAGTACCAGCAGGATGCCCACGGTAAGAATCAGTGTCAAACTACCTCTCATAGCTGCCTCCATTGTTGAGTGTGCTGCTCATGCAGAATGACCGACCACATCTGGGAATTCGCTCCTGCGCGGCCAGATCTAACGAACCGGTTCATATTGCAGCTCTCAGGCCAGCCCGCACAAAACGCCATTGATCAGGGGATGGACCGGCGGATGGCCCGGATACGATAGTTGCCGGTGTCGGCGATGAATATGTTTCCGGCAGAATCAACAGTAATTCCGGTCGGTATGGCCAGGAATGCTGCCGTGGCCGGTCCATCATCACCGTAGCTCCCCCACTTTCCGGGGCCCCCGACAGTTGTGATTATTCCGGTGCCTGCAGCTATCATCCGGATGCGCGCGTTGAGCGTGTCTGCGATGAGGAGATTGCCACGAGCGTCCACCGCAACGCCCTTCGGGCTCTGCAAAGTGGCTGCTGCTGCTGGTCCTCCGTCGCCCGAGAAGCCGGCTTGCCCGGTCCCCGCAACCGTAGTGATCAGGCCTGTCGACGCTGCGACCTTACGAACGCGCTGGTTGCCGGTGTCGGCAATGTACAGGTTCCCGGCAGAATCGACCGCGATGGCGGCCGGCTCCATCAGGCTGGCAGATATGGCGGGAGCGCTGTCGCCTGAGAACCCGCCGCTGCCGTTGCCTGCAACCGTGGTGATGATTCCTCCGGCAAAATTCAGCCTGCGGATCCGGTGATTCCCGGAGTCTGCGATAAGCAGGTTGCCCGCGGGATCAAACACAAGCCATGTCGGTACGTTCAGGCTGGCACTGGTGCCGGGGCCGTTGTCTCCCGAGTAGCCCTGGTTTCCGTTCCCGGCCACGGTAGTAATGACGCCGCTGGCCGCATCGATCCTCCGAATGCGTTGATTGGCTGTATCGCACACAAAAAGGTTTCCCGATCGATCCGAGACAACTGCCTCCGGCATGGACAAGCCGGCAGAAAGTGCCGGCCCGTTGTCCCCCGAATATCCAAGGGCGCCCGTCCCGGCTACGGTGCGGATGATGCCGGTCAAGGCTTCAATCTTGCGAATCCTGTTGTTGAAGGTATCTGCGATGAAGATGTTCCCGTCGGAATCGACAGCAGATCCATAGGGTCCCATGAGCTGTGCGGCGCCTGCAGGGCCGTTGTCTCCGGAGAGCCCCTGCGTCCCAACCCCGACCATCGTGCTTATGATGCCCGTGGCGGCCGACGCACGCCGCACCCTGTGATTGAAAAAGTCGGCAACATAACAGTTGCCGGCACCATCGACAACTATCCCCGTCGGCGCCATCAGTTGTGCGGATGTGGCTGGACCACCGTCGCCCGAATAACCGGGATAGCCGTTGCCCACGACGGTTTGTATGATTCCGGTAGCTGCATCGACTCGGCGGACACGGTTGCTCCCGGTATCCGCAATCAGGAGGTCGCCGTTCGAATCCAGGGCAACCCCATAGGGCCTCGCCAGGTTTGAAGCCACTGCCGGGCCGCCGTCGCCAGAGATGCCGAGAATGCCATTACCGGCCACGGTCCTGATGATCTGCGACGATGCATCTACCCTGCGTACGCGGTTGTTTCCTGTATCCGCGATAAGAATGTTCCCCCCCGAATCGAGAGCTATGCCGCAGGGCTCCGACAGGGTTGCACTCGCAGCCGGTCCTCCGTCACCAGAGTAGCCGCCCGTGCCATTGCCGGCGACAGTGGTGATCACCCCCGTGCCTGCGTCGACTCTCCGGATGCGGTTGTTTCCGGTGTCTGCAATAAAGAGGCTACCGGAACCGTCCACGGCAACTGCGTATGGCGAAGTCAAACTCGCGGATCGCGCAGGGCCACCGTCGCCGGAGTACCCGTCCTGGCCGATGCCTGCGACGGTCGCGATCACGCCGGAGGCCGCGTCGATTCTGCGAATCCGGTTGTTGATAGTGTCGACGACCAGAAGACCGTTTGCATAGTCGACCGCAATCCCGAAGGGGAACGCCATGCCTGCCAATACTGCCGGCCCCCCGTCACCCGAGTAGTCTACGAATCCTGTGCCGGCCACGGTCGTGATTATTCCTGTGGAGGCTGAGACCCTGCGAATGCGATGGTGGTATGCGTCTGCGATGTACAGGTTCCCGCCGTTGTCCAGCGCGACTCTCGCGGGGTGGAAGAGCCCGGCCGATTCAGCTGCTCCCCCGTCACCGGCAAAGGAGCTTCCGCCGGCAACCGTTGTGATGTGCCCGGGGGTCAGATCCCTCAGCGCGACCGGTTCCACGTAAAGCGATGTCTGGGCCGCTCCACCACGATTCTGGATTGTAAGAGTCGCAAGACCACTCGGCAGTGCGGAAGTAACGAAGCTGATCGTGTTCGAGTCCCTGACTTCGAAGTCGGTGATTCGGACGCCGGCGATCGCCAGCAGTGTCTCGGGCGCGAAATTCCCGCCCTGGACTATCACCCTTTCGCCGCCCTTAAGGCTGACTTTGAAGGGACTGATACTCGTGATCCGGGGCGTGCCGAAGCGGATTTCCTTTGCCGCATTGTTCGAATCCGAGACAACCACTCTGCCGCCTTCGGCGGCCACGATTCCCATTGGTGCAAAGAAAGTAGAGACCATGTTCATGGATACCAGGGTCCCGTTTCTGAGCAGCGTCTTCACAGTTGCCGAATCTGGTTCGGTTATGTGGATGTTCCCTGCGGGATCGACTGCGACACCGTATGGTCCCCTCAGACCGTCCTGGGCGGCGACCGGCTCTGGAGCTCTGCTCATCTGTCTACGCATGCCAACTGACTGTTCCGAGGTGCGGATGGTCACAACTTCTCCGGATTCTGTGACGCGTCGGAGTGTGTTGTTGCCGCGGTCGGCGACGATGATGGAGACGGGGGGAGGGGGTGCGCCTGAGATCTGCCGTTCGAGCTGTTGGGCGATAGGTTCGGTTTCGACGGCGATGCCGGCTGGGGAGTTGAAGCGGGCCTGGGAGCCGGTGCCGTCGGAGTT
>JAFNAG010000500.1 GCA_017860135.1 Acidobacteriota bacterium | reverse complement strand
CATAATCGCGCTGCCGGCATCAATACAGAGGCGTCCGATTATGCACAATTTTCGATAGCGATTGCGACTGCGATTGCGATCCCGATGCCGATACCGACCGTCATTCCGTGGTGCTGAAAAATCCTTTCCTTTTTGGCAAGGACTTTCAGGTTAGTAGTACAGAGAATGAAATGTCCGGGGTCGCGGGAAATGTCCATTGGCCTGATGATCGAATCCAAACTTTTCTCTGCGGTCTCGGTGTTCTTCGTGGTGAGCTTTTTTGGCCGCGTTATGAGAAGAGGGATTCGACGAAATTCTCGGGGGAGAATTCGAGCAGATCTTCGAGCGACTCCCCGACGCCGATGTAGCGCACGGGAATGTTCATCTCCTGCGCAATGCTGAAGAGCACGCCGCCTTTCGCAGTCCCGTCGAGCTTGGTCACGATCAGGCCGGTCACTCCCGCCGACTTGAGGAATTCCCGCGCCTGCGCATCGACCAGCACGAGGTCGCACTTCCGGGCTTCGGCGGCCGCCAGCGCATCGTGGAGAACCGATGACGGGTCGGCGCCGATCTTGCTCTTGACCAGCTCCGCTCCGGAGCGCTCCGCCCAGATCGCCAGCTGTTCGATGGCGGCGGGGCGGAACGTGTCGGCGGCGCAGACGAGGACCCGCATCCCGTCCTGAGCACACCGCGCCGCGAGCTTGCCGACCGTGGTTGTTTTCCCTGTGCCGTTCACTCCGACGATCATCCAGACAGCCTGTGCCGGCTTCGCCTGCTCCGGAGGCTCTTTCTGCTTCGATTTGAGAATGGCGATCAGCTGCGACCGGATTGCGGCACGGACTTCGGCGGCGCTATTGACCAGGTGCTTTTTCTGCTGGTCACGGATGAAATTCATGATCTGCGCGGTGGATTTCACACCCAGATCGGCGCCCAGCAGCACGCCTTCCAGTTCCTCGAAGAGCCCTTCGTCGATCGCGGTCCTGCCGGTGAGCACGCTCTCAATGCGCCCGACGAGATTCTGTTTCGTGGCGCCCAGCGCCCGCTTCATCCTTTCGAAGAGGCCGGGCTTCTTTTCCGCGCTGTCTTTGGAGGACCTCGAGAACAACATCATCTCACCCTAACGTACGCGCTCCGACCTTAGCCGGCGGGGAGGCGGTTGAGATTCGATTCCAGCCGCTCCAGCCTCTGCATGAGCTCGGCGTGCCGCGCGCGGTTTTCCGAAATCACTTCTTCGGGCGCGCGGTCCAGGAACTCGTGGCTGTTGAGCTTCTTCACGATTTTCTGTATGTCCGCGGTGATCCGGGCGCGCTCCTTCTGCAGCCTCTCGCGCTCCGCCCGGAAGTCGATGGCGCCCCTGAGATCGAGGCCAAACTCGCCGTGCTTCCAGACACCTTTGAGCTGCGCCCGCCCGTCCGGGAGTCCGGGCACGAATTCCGCGCTCCCAAGCCTGGCGAGGATCCGGACCTTGTCCAGGTTGTCTTGCGTCAGCGCCCGGACACGGGCATCGGCAACCACCAGCCAGACGTCCAGGACCTTTTTCGGCTCGATGTTCATCTCGGCGCGCGCGGACCGGATGCACCCGATCAGGTCCATGATCGTCTCCATTTCCTGCGCCGCGCCTTCGTTTTCGCGAATGGGGCGCGGCTTCGGGAATTCCTGAATCATGATCGATTCCCCGTCATGCGGAATCCGCTGCCAGATCTCCTCGGTGATGAACGGCATGAACGGGTGGAGCAGGCGCAGGGCATAATCCAGCACGTGGATCAGGACCGACACCCGCCGTTTCCGTTCCTCCGGTTTCACGACTTCTCCGGTGAGCACCGGCTTGATGAGCTCGATGTACCAGTCGCACAGCTCGTGCCAGATGAACTGATAAATGAGGCTCGAGGCTTCATGGAATCGGAATTTGTCGAGGGCCTCGGAGATCTCCCCGGAAACCCGGTTGAGCCGGTGGAGGATCCACCGGTCCTCGGCCGGGAGCCCTGCACCTTCCGCGGAAATCATGGCGTCGATCTCCGCCGCCCGCACCGGCGCATCCTCCTCCGTGAGATTCATCAGAACGAAGCGCGCCGCATTCCACACCTTGTTTGCAAACGCGCTGTATCCCTTCATCCTGTCGGTCGAGAACGGGATATCCGTCCCCGGCACCGCCATTGAGGAAAGCGTGAACCGGACCGCGTCCGCGCCGTATTCCTCGATGAGTTCGAGCGGCTCGATGACGTTGCCGCGCGTCTTGCTCATCTTGTTGTGGCTGGCGTCGCGCACGATCCCGTTGATGTGCACCTGCCGGAACGGAATGTCCCCTGCGAACTTAAGCCCCATCATGATCATCCGCGCCACCCAGAAGAAAATGATGTCGGGCCCGGTGATCAGCACGTCCGTCGGATAAAAGACCTTCAGGTCGGTCGTGTCGTCAGGCCAGCCCATTGTCGAGAACGGCCAGAGCGCCGAGCTGAACCAGGTGTCGAGGATGTCGGTCTCCGGGAGCAAAACGCCGCCGCACTTCGGGCATGCCAGAGGCGTCGTTCGCGACACGACGATGTCGCCACAGCTCTCGCAGTACCAGGCAGGGATGCGATGCCCCCACCACAGCTGCCTCGAGATGCACCAGTCGTGGATGTTGTACATCCACTCGAAGTACCGCTTCTTGAAGCTGTCCGGGACGAACTGGATCCTGCCGTTTTCGACCACGTCGATGGCCGGCCTGGCGAGCGATTCCACCTTGAGGAACCACTGCATCGAGATCTTGGGTTCCACCACGGTGGTGCAGCGATAGCAACTGCCGACATTGTGGACGTAGTCGGTCACCTTGACCAGCCAGTTCTCCTGCGTCAGCTGCTGCACGAGTCTGCGGCGGCACTCGAGCCGGTCCATGCCGGCGTATTGCCCAGCCTGCTCTGTCATTCTTGCGGACGCGTCGATCACCGTCACGCGCGGAAGATTGTGCCGGCGGGCGGCTTCATAGTCGCTCGCATCGTGTGCGGGCGTAACCTTCACGACGCCGGTGCCGAATTCCCGATCGACGAAGCTGTCGGCGATCACCGGTATCTCGCGGTGCATCACCGGCAGCAGGACACGCGCGCCTATGATGTCCCGGTAACGATCGTCATCGGGATGGACCGCAACCGCCGTGTCCCCCAGCATCGTCTCCGGCCGCGTGGTGGCGACCACGACGTGCCCCTCCCTGCCGACCAGCGGATAGCGCACATACCACAGCTTGCCGTGAGTCTCCTGATAGGCAACTTCGAGATCCGAAATGGCCGTCATGCAGCGGGGACACCAGTTCACCATGTATTCGCCGCGGTAGATCAGCCCCTCCTCATAGAGGCGGATAAAGACTTCCTGCACGGCGCGCGACAGGCCGGGATCCATCGTGAACCTCTCCCGGCTCCAGTCGACCGAGACACCCATGCGGCGCATCTGGTTGAGGATGTTGCCGCCGCTCGTATTCTTCCACTTCCAGGCGACTTCCAGAAAGCGCTCGCGCCCGAGCTCGAATCGGTTCGTGTGTTCCGCCTCGAGCTGCCTGTCGAGCACGTAATGAACGCCGATGCTCGCGTGATCCGTGCCGGGAAGCCACAGCGTGTTGTATCCCGACATCCGTTTCCACCGCACCAGCACGTCGTGCAGCGTGTGCTGCAGCGCGTGCCCCATGTGCAGGGATCCGGTCACATTCGGCGGAGGGATTACTATGGAGAAAGGCGGCCTGGGAGAAGGATTCTCCGCCTTGAAGTAATGTCGTTCTTCCCAAAACGAATACCAGCGCTGCTCGAATCGAACAGGGTCATACGACTTGTCGAGAATTTCCCGGGCCATTCCCACCTCGTCAGGCAAAAGCAGAATTCTATTAGAAATGCGAACTCGAGTCCAGAACCGCAACTCATTGAACCCGGAGAAGAGCTTTGCCACAGATTGCACAGATTTTACAGAGTCGGGGTATGTGGTTCTTCTGTACTACTAACCTGAAAATCCTTGCCAAAAAGGAAAGGATTCTTCAGCACCACGGAATAACGGTCGGGGTCGGTATCGGCATCGGGATCGCAATCGCAGTCGCAATCGCTATCGAAAATTGTGCATAATCGGACGCCTCTGTA
>JAFNAG010000499.1 GCA_017860135.1 Acidobacteriota bacterium | reverse complement strand
ATCAGAATCGACAGCGTGCTTTCGACAATCTCGAAGCTCTCCATCAGAGGCTTCTTGGTCAGCTGGAGGTCGCGGTTGTAGCCGGAAATCAGGTTCCCTATTATCCCCTTGATCAGAAACTCGTTAGCCACCACGGCGTGATACTTGGCCCGGGCGATCTCGAGGACATCCGGGTTCAATTTCTGCGGCATGATGGAGCTTCCGGTGCACATGCTGCGTGGCAGCCTGACGAAGCCGAACTCGTCCATGGAAAACAAAATGAGGTCGGTGGACATCTTGTTCAGGTCGAACATGACGTCCGACAGGGCCGATACAACGATGGCCTCGAATTTCCCCCGGCTGTTCTGAACATAAAGAGGATTCTTCTGAACCCTGCGGAAGCCGAGCTCACGCGCCGTCTGCTGCCGGTCGATCTTGAACACCGGGATTCCATATCCTGCCCCTGTTCCCAGAGGATTTCGATCCAGCAGTTCGAGCGCCGCGCCGATCGTAACCTTGTTGTCGACCATGCTCTCGGCGAACGCTTCCAGCCAGAGCGAAAAGGTTGAGGGCATGGCCTTGCGCGCGTGCGTGTAACCGGGCATTTTTGCGCTTCGCAGTGTCAGGGCCTTATGGCGCAACGCGCGGGCGCATGAGTCGATCCGGCGTTTCAACGTCAGGAGCCTGTCACGCGAGTACAACCGGATTGCCGCCACTACCTGGTCATTCCGCGACCTCGCCGTGTGGATTTTCTTTCCCAATGGGCCCAGGGCAGAGACGAGATGCTTCTCGATGGCCGTCAGCCCGTCTTCGTCTTCCGGCGCGATCCGGAATCTGCCCCGCTCGCGCAGTTCGATGATCCGACGCAACTCCCGCACCAGTTTCCGCCTTCCGGCTTCCGTCAGGACACCCGCTTTGCGGAGCGCGCCGGCATGAGCAATGGACGCGAGGCAGTCATACTTGACGAGTGCCATATCGAGACCAATGTCGTCCCCCACCGTGTATCTCTCCACCTCCCTGTCGAGCGGATAGCCCTTGTCCCAGAGCTTCATTTCACCCCCCAGGCATGTTTTTTTCGGCTCATGATCGCGCTGTGCGCCTTCAGCCGGATGGCGTTGATCCTGATGAATCCGACGGAATCCTGCTGGTTGAAGCCTCCTTCGATATCCATGCTGGAAAGGTCCTGATCATAGAGCGAGCTTGTGGATTCGCGGCCGGTTACGAAAACGTTCCCCTTAAAGAGTTTCAGATAGACCTGGCCGTCGATTACTTCCTGGCTCTTGTCGATGGCAGCCATCAGGAAGTCCATTTCGGGGCTGAACCAGAAACCATAATAAATCAGCTCGGACAGCTTGGCGGTGAGCATGTCACGAAGGCGCATGACCTCGCGGTCCATGGCCACACCCTCAATGTCCTTGTGGGCCACATGCAGAATAGTGCCGCCGGGGGTTTCATAAATGCCCCTGGATTTGATGCCGACGTAACGATTCTCCACCATGTCGACCCTGC
Organism: Acidobacteriota bacterium; assembly: GCA_017860135.1. Classification (GTDB taxonomy): domain Bacteria; phylum Acidobacteriota; class UBA6911; order UBA6911; family UBA6911; genus JAFNAG01. Next base: position 2,129 of record JAFNAG010000499.1, on the reverse strand, counting down.
CGATGCCGTGTTGGCTTCCCATCTTGTTCAAGTACATAAACAGCGGCAGTGGGCTGGTTTCCATGGTGCCGTCATCAAGGTTCCGTACCTTGACCGGAATACCGTCTTTGAATTCAACCTCGATCCTGGCAGGCTTGTCCGGTGCATCCGCGGGATCGACGGTCCTCGAATAAACGTCCGGCGTGGGTTCGAGTGCGGGATTTTCCAGGATGCCCGACTCGTGGCTGATGTGAAACAGATTCTCGTCCTCGCTGTAGGGCTTCTCCCCCGTCGCCTGAACCTGGATCCCATGGAGTTCGGCAAATCTCATAAGATCGGGCCGCCCTTTGAACTCGCTCAGGAATCCGGGATCTTTCCACGGCGCGAGAACCTTAATCCCCGGTTTCAGAGCGTAATAGGAAAGCTCGAATCGCACCTGGTCGTTCCCCTTGCCGGTGGCGCCGTGGGAGACCCAGGAGGCGTCTTCCAGGTTGGCGATCTCGATCTGCCTCTTGGCGATCAGGGGCCTTGCGATGGCAGTTCCCAACAGATACCGCCCCTCGTACAGTGCGTTCGCTTTGATGACCGGGAAAATGTAATGAGTTACGAACTCCTCCTTCAGATCTTCCACGTACACCTTGGAAGCACCCGTCTTCAATGCTTTGTCGCTGATTCGGTCGAAGTCATCCTGCTGGCCGACATCGGCGACATAGGCGACAACATCATAGCCCTTGTTGGCCAGCCACTTCAGAATCACTGAAGTGTCCAGACCACCGCTGTATGCGAGGATTATCTTCTCTTTGGCCATTTCATACCTCCGGATCCCTGGTTGTGTGACAAGTAGTTAAGGATATCGGATCCTCTCATTTTGCTCAAATATGAATGTGCCCGGCCCCGAATAAGTCTCAACACAGTTTCACCAGTGCCGGCCTGCACCCGGGTGCACGAAACCCAGTGACGCAAAATGAATTCTCCATGGCCTGAGGGCGAGGATTATCGCCCATCCCCGAGCGGGACAACGATTCGGCCCATGTACAGAGGTGCTGAACATCGCTGGTGGCCCGGCGGAGTCTTGGCGTGGGACGTTCTTCGGAAACCGGGGGCACGGGCGCTGTGTCGCTTGACTTCCGGCCTGAGCGTGCCTAGAATCCGGCATAAATCAGATAGTTTCGCAGGCAACCTGAAACGAAAGGAGGAAAAGCAATGTGGAGCAGACGTCGGTTCCTTGGGCGGGTGAGCGCAGGAGTCGGTGCGCTGGCGGTCTTACGCCCCGATGGCGTGGATCGTGTTCTGGCGGCCGGTCGCGGCGCCGAAAGCCTGACGCCGCAGGAGGTCGCGAAGGACGAGGACTTCTGGTTCGATGTCCAGCAGGCGTTCACGGTCGACCGCAACGTCGTCAACTTGAATAACGGCACCATGCAGCCGAACCTCCGCGTCGTCGAGGAGCGGATGCGCAGGGCCTATGAATACTCAGCGGGCGCCGGTGCGCACACCAGCTCCGATCTCAACGAAGAGGTGGAAAGGGTCCGGAAGCGCCTTGCGCTTCACGCCGGTTGCGACGCCGAGGAGATCGCCATCGCCCGCGGAGGTAGCGAATCGGGGCAGATCGCCATCATGGGCTTCGACCTCAAGCCCGGCGACGAGGTGGTCACAACGGAGTACGACTACCCGAGGTTCATCACCTCCTTCAAGCAGCGTGTGCGGCGTGAGGGCATCGTGTTGAAGCAGGCGCCGATGCCGCCTCCGTGGGTGGAACAGGATGATTTGTACAGCCGGTTGGTGAAGGAAGTCACCCCGCGCACCAAGATGATCATGATCTGCCAGATGACGCACTGGACGGCACAGGCGGCGCCTGTCAGGCGAATCTGCGACTTTGCGCACCAGCGCGGGATCGACGTTCTTGTCGACGGGGCTCATGGCTTCATGCAATATCCGGTAAACGTCCGTGACCTCGGCGCCGACTACTATCTGGCCAGCCTGCACAAGTGGTGCATGGCGCCGCCGGGAAACGGGTTCCTCTACGTCAGGAAGTCCAAGATCGCGGGGCTGTGGCCCCTGACGCCGTCCGACGAGAAGATGGCGGGCGATATCCGGAAGTTCGAGGACGTCGGGACCCGCACGGCCGCCAACCGTGTGGCCATCGCGGAGGG
>JAFNAG010000166.1 GCA_017860135.1 Acidobacteriota bacterium | reverse complement strand
GGGCATGAATCGCGGCATTCCCCCTCCGTGATCTCCGTGGTCTCTGTGGTGAAAATGCGATCGATCCTAACTTCCCCAGATGTGAACCGACTCTCGAATCGTGTCGCGAACTCATGACGCTGCGCATAAAATCCAAAATCCAAAATGGAACTGGCAGATTCCTCCGCCGGCTGTTGTATTATCATGAGACGCGGATGCGGACATCCACCCCCAAGGAGGTGTGGGCATTACACACAGTCGCAGAAAGATCATTGAGACACGCCGGCATGTGGAACGTGCGGTATTGGTCGGCTGTTATCTGAGCAGCCGGCAGCGCGGGCAGGCAGAGGAATCGCTGGACGAACTCGAGGCGCTCGCCGAAGCGGCAGGCGCCCGGGTTGTGGAGCGCACCCTCCAGGAGCGGTTTGCGCCGGATGCGGCATATTTCATCGGGCGTGGCAAAGCCGAACTCCTGCGCCTTCTGGTCGAAGCGCAGGAAATCGACCTGGTCATTTTCGACGACGAACTGACACCGGGACAGCAACGGAACCTGGAGAAAAAAATCGGGTGCAAGATCCTGGATCGGACGCAGTTGATCCTGGACATTTTTTCACGGCGCGCCCGCACTCGCGAAGGGCAATTGCAGGTCGAGCTGGCCCAGCTCAATTATCTCATTCCCAGGTTGTCGGGGAAGGGAACATTGCTGTCGCGCCTGGGGGGCGGCATCGGCACGAGAGGGCCCGGCGAGACCAAACTGGAAATGGACCGGCGGCGCATTCGCGGCCGGATCTCCCATTTGCGCTCCGAACTGGAGCAGGTGCGCACTTACAGGGATCTGCAGCGCGCCCGCAGGCAAGGCGTGCCGGTGCCGATCGTGGCTTTGGCGGGGTACACCAACGCGGGAAAATCCACGCTGTTCAACGCGCTGACCCAGGCCGGGACCGAGGAAAGCAGCCGGCTGTTTGCAACGCTGGATCCGCTGCTGCGGCGGGTGAGACTTCCCAACCGGCTGGAGATCGTCCTGTCCGACACGGTGGGCTTCGTGCGCAAGCTCCCGCACGATATCGTAGCCGCGTTTCGCGCGACTCTCGAGGAGGTGCGTGAGGCCAACCTGATACTGCACGTCATCGACTACAGCAACCTGAACTGGCGTGAGCAGGCAAGCGCAGTCGAAGAAGTGCTGGCACAGCTGGAAGTGACCAGGACTCCCACGATCGCGGTTTACAATAAGGCTGATCTGCTTCCGACTGGTTCGTCGGAGCGGCCCGGGTCCCTGCCGGGGCACCGCCCGGTGCTGATTTCCGCAAAGACCGGCGCCGGGCTGCCCGCTCTACTGAAGGAAACCATGGAGGAACTCGAGACCTTCGCGATGGAGGCGGAGCTCAGGATCCCGTATTCCAAGGCCGGCCTTCTCTCGCGGCTCCACGACCAGGGCCGGATCGTCTCGGAGGTGTATGAGAGCGACGGTGTCAGGGTGCATGTCGTGATGCCTCGATCTGCCGCCCGCGCCCTGCGCAAGTTCATCCTTCACCAGGGAGGCGAGGAGCAATCGGAATGAACAGAAGACACTTTGGGCGCACGCTTGCAGGGGCCGCCGTTGCTTCAACGGGAACCTTCCGCTGGCTGGCCCGTAATCTGCCCGCGGCCGCGACCGGTGCCGTTCCCCATGCGATCCGCGCCGATCGCCTGCGCGCGAATCTGGAGGCGCTTGCCAGATTCGGCCGCACCCCGAAAGGAGGGATAACCCGCGTTGCCTGGACTCCGCCGGATGCGGAAGCCCGGCGCTTCGTCATGGGAAAGATCATGGCTGCGGCCGGCCTGAATGTCCGGATCGATCCGGCAGGCTCCATTATCGGCCGGCGCCCCGGAAGAGAGGATCTTCCGGTGATCCTCTTCGGTTCGCACATCGATACAGTCCCGGAAGGAGGCATGTTCGACGGCGCGCTCGGATCTCTGGCTGCGGTAGAGGTCGTGCAGACCCTTGCAGACCAGGGAATCGAAACCCGTCACCCGATGGAGTGCGTGATCTGGTCCAATGAAGAGGGAGCGCACTATGGGAGGGGCTTGTTCGGATCCCGCGCGGTTGTCGGTGAGTTTGAGCCGGGAGAACTCGATGAAAAGGACGAGCAGGGGCTGCACATCCGCGATGCGGTCGCCTCCATTGGAGGGGACCTGTCCCGCATCAAGGAAGCCTTGCGCAAGCCTGGTGACATCGCGGCATATCTGGAGCTTCACGTGGAGCAGGGGGGCGTACTTGACAAGGCCGGCATTCCGATCGGCGTGGTAGAGGGGATTGTCGGCATTGTGCGTTACAGGGTCGTGGTTACCGGACAGGCCAATCATGCCGGAACAACGCCGATGCCGGACCGGCATGATGCGCTGATCACGGCATCGCGACTGGTGGTGGCCGTCAGTGAGGAGACGATGCGCGAACCGGGGAGACAGGTGGGAACCGTCGGGAAGCTCGCGGTCCACCCCGATGTGCCGAACATCATTCCCGGGAGTGTGGAGCTGGTAATTGAATTGCGAGACCTCTCGATGGCGAAAATCAACGGCATCATCAAGCGCATCGAGGCGCGCGCTGGGGAATTCGCCGCTTCAAGCGGGACCACGATCAGCATCGAGCCGACCAGCACTCACCAGCCTGCTCTGGCGACTCCCTGGCTGCGGGATGTGATATCGAAGGAAGCAGCTGCCGCAGGATTGAAATCGCTCAACATGCCTTCCGGAGCGGGGCATGACGCCCAGATGATTGCGCGCATCGCTCCCATGGGAATGATATTCGTTCCTTCGGTGGACGGCATCAGCCACTCACCCCGGGAGCTGACCCGCTGGGAGCACACCGCAATCGGATGCGAAGTCCTGTACCGCGCCGTGCTGGCGATAGACAGACGGTGATAAAGCGCTTCCAACGGACCCTGAACAGTGAGCGCGGGCTTTAGCCCGCGCGCTTCAAAACGTGTCCTCCTCCTCCTCCTCCAGAGACTCGAACCGATCGAGTTTCGCTCCGGGGTCAATCCTGTAGGGAGTAAGGTAAGGCATTTCAAAGCACGGGCTGAAGCCCGTGCGATTTCTCCAGATGTCGAAAACGGCGCCTGCCGGAGGGTGCAATCGGAATTGAGACTCAATCCTCGCAAAATTCAGGTCGCGCAACGATCAACGACAAAACGATGGTTCAATGGTCATTTGTCCTCTGGCCGCTGCAAACCTTCGGCCCGCGCGGTCCTGATCGCGTTCGGAGCGGGTGAAGCACCCGAGCGCAGAGCAACCTGCCGAGCCCCCAAATGACAATTGACAAATGATTATTGACAGATTCTTTTCTGTTGAATCTCATTTCCGATTGCGCCCCCTGACGGATCCGGCTTCCTGATATTGCTCTTCGCTGCTATCATAGGCGCGTGACGGATGAGACTTCGGGAAAACCACTGATTCGAGTGGGCATCAGCAGCTGCCTGCTGGGCGAGCAGGTCCGCTTTGATGGCGGGCACAAGCTCGACACCCTGATCACAGAATCGCTGGGACGATATTTCGAGTGGGTCCAGGTCTGCCCGGAAATGGAAATCGGTCTCGGCACGCCCCGCGAATCCCTCCGCTTGATCGGTGATCCGGCGAATCCGCGCATGGTTGGCACAAAAACGGGCACGGATCACACGGATATAATGGTCCAATGGGCGGAAAAAAAGCACGTCGACCTGGCCCGGCTGGATCTGCATGCTTACATTCTCAAGAAGGACTCTCCCTCCTGCGGAATGGAGAGGGTCAGGGTTTACGGGGAGAGTGGGATGGCCCAGCGCACAGGACGCGGGATATTCGCCGCGCAGCTTCTGCGCCGCTTCCCGCTTTTACCGGTGGAGGAGGAAGGGCGCCTGCATGACGCGGGGATCCGGGAGAATTTCGTCGAGCGCGTCTTCGCCTACCATCGCTGGAAGGAATTTCTCACGACAGGACCGCGCGCCAAGGATCTCGTTGCCTTTCACGCCCGGCACAAGCTGACACTCTCTTCCCACAGCGACCAGATGTATCGGAAGCTGGGTCAGTTGGTGGCAGGCGCCGGCAGGCGGCGAATGGACGGACTGCTGGAGGAATACGGGCGGCTTTTCATGGAAGCGCTTCGCGCCCGGGCCACAGCCGCCAGACATGCCAACGTCCTGTTCCATATCATGGGATTTCTGAAAAGGGCGATCGATTCCGGGGACAAGGCGGAACTGGTCGCCAGCATCGAAAACTACCGGATGAATCTCGTTCCGCTTGTTGTCCCTTTGACTCTCCTCAAGCATCATCTCAGGAGGCATCCCGTTCCCTGGGTAATGGACCAGGTGTATCTCAATCCCTATCCTGCCGAACTCATGCTGCGCAATCATGTCTGAGGTCCTTGTGGTTCGAGCGTGATATGCCGGCCTTCGCCCGGAGCCGTCACTCGGAGCGGACGATCGAAGCAGGATCGAGGAGTTTGAGCAGCAGGCCCCTGGCCCTCTTGAAGGTTTCGTCTTCGTTGGCCTCGATCGTGATCTTCACGTGGTAGTCGCCGCTTTCGAAGCTCGGGTAGGAACCGATGGACACTCCCGGGTTCATCGCCGCCACCTGGTTCAGGCGTCCGGCCAGGTTGAACTCATCCTCTCGTGTGATGACAGCGCCCGTGTGGTACGGAGCTGCGCGAAAGCGCTCCCGGATGGCGGCAAACTTGTCGCAGAAGATCCTGGGTACGCCCGGCAGGATATAGACATTAACCGTTACCAGCACGGGCCACACGGTTGTCGCGGCGTAAATCAATTCTGATCCTTGCGGAGCATCCGCCATACGCAGATGGGATTCTTCTGTAGCGGAACCGAAGGTGTCGCGGATCACAGCCACAAGTCCAGGGTGGCGCACGATCGGGCGGTCGAAGGCGGCGGCGATCCCCTCGATGGTCACGTCATCGTGCGTAGGGCCGACTCCGCCCGAGGTGAACACATAATCAAACCTGCCCGAGCAGTCGCGCACGGCAGTGGCGATTTCCGGAACCTCATCGGGGATCATCACGATGCGGCGCAAAGCCACTCCCAGGTCGTGCAGCTCACGGATCAGGAAATGTGCGTTGGCATCCTGTGTCTTACCGGTGAGTATTTCATTCCCGATGATGACGACCGCGGCTGTTTTTGTTTGCATGGACAGCTATTGTATCCGCATCAGGGAAATCGCTGCAACAGCTCACAGGATCCGCAGGGACGTGCCTGGAAGCCACCCGCTCCAGCCGTTGGGGAGAGTGATCTGCATCCAGCCGTTACTTTCTCCCTTGACCCGGACGAGGATCCCTTCGTGCACCGTGAATACGGTGACGTTTTCAGTGCCCGGCCCGCTCCGGATGTCGACCTTCTGCTCGACGATGACGCCTTGCCGGAAATGTTTCTCCTGACGGATTTTCCAGGCGAGCGAACCGGCAAAAAGGATCAGCAGGAAGGCGGCGACGCAAATCCCCGTCAGCATCCAGAAGGTGAATCGCGGCCTGCGGACGAGGAAGGACAGTCCGAGCAGCAGATTGACGGTGACAAAAAGCCCCAGCACGATATTGCTTTCCCCGGAGAACGTGAACAGGTGCACCGCCCTCTCCAGCAGACGCAGAGGGAACGGATCCTGAGGGACCACAAGCCGGTCTACCAGGAACAGGCTTGCGAACTGAAGATTCTCCGTCACATCGGAATCTCCGGGAGCTCTGCGCCGCGCTTTTTCCCAGAAATAGATGGCCTCTCCGAGTTTCTTCTGCTTGAAGCAGGCGTTGCCCAGATTGTAATAGACGGCCCCATCCTCGATGCCCCCGTCGACAAGCGTGCGATAGGCGCGCTCCGCCGCCGCGAAATCGCCGCTCCGGTAGTGTGCGTTTCCCTGTGCGAAGATGTCTTTGTATGTTTCGCTGCCGGCAGCCAGACAGAAGCTCGAAGAAAGCAGGAGTAAAATGGCCGCGTGAAACAACAGGCTGGCGGGTCTCATGGCTGCGCCCGCTCCAGAGTGTCGATCATCCCCCGAATGCGGCGTCCGAGATCCGTTCTTTGCTCCGGGGCCTGCGATGCGGTTACGAACCGGCCGAAATCACACTCCTGCAGAATGGCTACGGCTTCCTTCACCTTGACGGGATCGATGTCTTTCTGTTCCAGGACGCGCTCGAGTGTGTCGGCGGTGACAGCGATTCCGGGCAGATTGAATTTGTCCTCCAGATAACCCTCCAGTGCTGTCGCAGCTTCATCATAGAATCGCCTGGGTGCAACACGCCCGGCCTTCTCGGCTTTGCGCAACCGGCGGAGTGCGGCCCGCTTTGCCCTCCTGCTGCGCGCCAGAACGACGTTTTGTGTCTGCTGCGCCAGCCGCTTCTGAATGACAAAAGAGCCTGTGCTGAACAGCAGGGAAAGGGATGCCAGCACATAGAACCAGGGCGATGAGTGCAGCGGTGGACGGCGCGGTTCGAGGTTTTCGCCGGAGAGTTTGATGAAATTGATGTCGGTTCCCTGGCGTGTGAGATTCTGCCTGTTGATTCCGGAAAGGCCTCCCGTTGTGCTCCCGGCTTCCGACGCGGGCGCCACCTTGAGGGAGATCGGCGCCGTGGAGACTGTGCGATAGCTCTCCAGTTCGGGATCGAAGTATGAGAACGAGAGTGCCGGAATCGTCTGGTTGCCCGGGGCCTTCGGGACGATCACATACTCCCAGAGTTTTTCGCCTCCGATCAGATCTCCCGCGACCGGCCGCACGTTGTCCTCGCGCTTGGAGGAATACAGTGTCAGGTCAGGCGCGGGAGGAAAGGTGATATCCGGCAACTGTTTGAGGTTGCCTCTGCCTGCCAGCGTCACGCGCAGAGATACAGCGTCGCCCACCGATACCTCGGTCCTGTTCACTTCATCGGTGAGCGTGAAGGAACCTACCGCATTGTTGAAGTCTGCCGGGCAGTTCTCCTGCGGCAGCGGCCTGACATGCAGCGTGATTTCGCTCGTCTTTCGATAGGCTGTTTCAGGCTGGCCGAAAAGACCGAACAGATCTCCTGCCGTCCGGACCGAAATGGCGAAGGTCGAGACCGGAATTTTCAACATGCCGGGGCCATTGGCGAACAGGGCCTGTTTTTTGACAACGTAGTCCGTGTATTCCCTGCCATCGACAATCCTGCGCGTGCCTGCGGGCCTGGCTTCCACCTCGAGGTTTTCCACCCAGAATCCGTTCAATGGCGGATTCTCCTGCAGTTGGAGCCCGGAAACGCCGACCTGCGTGAGCAGATGGTATGTCAGCGTCACCTGCTGGCCCGGATAAGCGGCCTCTCGATCCAGCTCCGCGGTCACGTAAACCTGGTCGCCGGAGGGGAGGGTGGATTGCCTCACAATCTCATCGTTTCCAAAGGGAGTGGCGGGAAGTCTCCGCGGAGGAGGGGCAGGAGCGGCCGATGTCACGCGAATCGTGATCGGCTGGGTCCGGTAGATTCTGCCCCCGACAACGACCTCGATCGGGTCTAATGTAAATTGCCCCTCCTTCTCTGGAAGCAGCGTATAAATGAAACTCTTCGAACTGGTGGACCGCCCGTTGATCCACTGGAACTGGGTGCTGAGGCCCGGTCCGGCCACTACCCGGAAGTTCTGGAAACGAGGCAGCTTCGGGGCTTCGGCATCCCGGCTTTCGCCCCCCGTTGCGGTGACTGTGAGCTGAAACTGATCCTGAAGGCCGACGACGTTGGAGTTCACTTCCGCCGTGACCTGCAGATCCTGTGCCCAGGCGGACGCCAGAAGCATCGCAAGCAGCGGCACGGCACCGGCCGCGCGGCGCAAGCGGAACCCTGTTTTTTCAGTGTTGCGCAATCTCGTCATGGATCCTGATGGGATTTCATCGCCTTCCGAGCCCTACTCGCGGCGGTCACTCGGCTTGCCGCGGCTTCTGCCAGCCGCCGGCAGTGCCTGGCGAATCCGTGCGAAGCCAACTTCCCGCTACCAGTCCCTCCCCGAAGGCGCCCTTCGCACCTGCCGCTCGAGGAGGCGGCGCTGCTCGGCAAGTTCCTGGTTTTGGAGTGCGTCGAGGATCTGCAGGGCGCGTTCCCTGGAGAAAGATCCCTCCGGGTTTTCCGGCCGGGTGGATTGCGGGTTTGCAGGTTTTTGGCCTGAGGGATCCTGAGGCTGCTGCCCCTGTGCGTCCTGAGGCCGGGGTTCACTCTCAGGTCTTCCTTCTCCCTGCTGATTTCCCGGGTCTTGCTGCTTACCCTGCTTCTGTTCCTCCTTCTTCTTCAGCGCGAGCTCCAGATTGTGCTTTGCGTCGAGATCAGCAGGCTGCAGGCGAAGGGCCTGGATGTAGGCTTCAGCAGCGTTCCTGAAATCGCCCGCTTCGAACAAGGCGTTACCGGCGTTATACCAGCTCCTGGCCTGCAGGTGCCTGTCTCCCGCACCGGCTGCCTGCCGCAACGCCTGGAGGGCCTGATCGTACTTTTTCTGCCTGATCAGGCTGTTGCCCAGGTTATAGGAGAGCTCGGGCCTTCCCGGCAACTCCGCCTGCGCCTCGAGATAGGCTTTCTCCGCATCCAGGTACTTTCCCTGCTCAAACAGGCGGTTGCCGGTCCTGTTTTTCGACGCGGCATCGTCTGCTCGCGCCCACGGAGCCAGAGCGAGCCCAACGACGATGGGTGCTGCCAGCAGTCTCAATCTCATGCCCGCTACCTCAGGGGGAGTCAGGAGCCGGAATAAGGGAACTTCAGATTCCTGGTAGGTTCTTCAAATCAGGGAAATCCTCTTACCATTCAGCCCGTGCGATAAACTATCCTGCTCGGTTTTCACTCTCATCGTCATTCCGACACCTGACTCCCGAATCCTTATACGTCGCCGGGGCCGAAACGGGTCCCGGAATACAGCCGTCCAAACCAGCTCCGGCGGATCCGGCGCCGCTCACTCATCCAGGCTTCGGCGACGAGACACAGGATTGCCAGGGCGAGTGGAAACTGGAATTGGTCCTCGTAATTCTGAACCAGCCTCGATTCGAGCAGCTTCTTATCCATTCCCGACACATCGTCATAAATCTCATCCAACTCGTTCTCGGAGGTGGAGGCCCGGAAATATTTGCCGCCGGTTTCGGTTGCAATCTCCGCGAGGGAGCGTTCGTCCAGCCGGCTGACCACAATTCTTCCGTCCGCATCCTTGCGATATTCTACTATATCGCCTTTTTGATCCCGAACCGGTATGGGTTTCCCTTCCGGAGTCCCGATTCCGACCGTGAAAATGATGACACCGCCCTCCTTCGCCTTCTCGATGGCTGACCGCACCTGTCCCTCAAGGTCTTCTCCGTCGGTAAAAATGACGAGGACTTTGTATTTCTTTTCTTTGGCGATGAAAGCGGAGGTGGCGGTCTGGATGGCTGCTGCCAGCGAGGTTCCCGGTTCGGGGAGCATATCCGTGCCTGCAGCATCCAGAAACAGGGAAGCGGCTCCGTAGTCGAGGGTCAGAGGGGATAGCACAATGGCGTTGCCGGCGAAAGCAACCAGGCCGATACGGTCTCCCCTGAGCCGTGAGATCAGGCCGCGGATCTCGCTCTTGGCTTTTTCGAGCCTGCTGGG
>JAFNAG010000498.1 GCA_017860135.1 Acidobacteriota bacterium | reverse complement strand
ATGCCCACGATCGCTCACCTCGCCGGCGCCGCGCTCCCGGAAAATCCGATCGACGGGGGAAATGTGTGGGACCTCATTGCCGGAACACCGGGAGCCAGGAACCCGAGCGAATATTATGCTTTCTCCACCAACGCTAACTTCGAAGGCGTCATCAGCTCTGACGGAAAGTGGAAACTGCATCTGCCGCACTCGTACAATTCACTGGCGGTTGCCGGGAAAGACGGCGTGCCCGGAAAGTACGAAAGCAAGAAAGTGGAGATGTCCCTCTTCGACATGGAAAAGGATCCTGACGAGACCACAAACGTCCTGCAGCAATATCCGGCTGTTGCAGTTCGTTTACAGGGTTACGCAGAAGAGCATCTCCGGCAGTTTTATGCCGGGTAACGGACCGCGACAGCCGGGCGTCCCATTGTGCTCAAACCTCAAAGGCCTCGAGAGTCCATAGTTATATCCTATAATTAAGAAGCCAGGGGGCTCGCCGGGCAAGGTCACGCTCACGCAAGGAAACTCGATATGAATAGAGCATATCGCACCGGCTTGATTGTGTCCTGCATCTTGCTTGCCTGCGCCTTTCAAGGTCGCGCACCGGAATTCCGGTTCGCATGGCTGAGCGACACCCACATCGGCAGTCCTACCGCGGACGTCGATCTCGAGGCGGCGGTGCAGGACATCAACACGCTGCAGGACATCGCGTTCGTGCTGGTGTCAGGCGACGTCACAGAAATGGGATCCGATGCCGAACTGGCACAGGCAAAGGCAATCCTCGACCGCCTGCAGAAGCCTTACCACATTATTCCCGGCAACCACGACACAAAGTGGTCCGAATCGGGCTGCACGACGTTCCGGCGGCTCTTCAAAGACGACCGCTTTGCCTTCGAATACGGAGGGTTTCGCTTCGCCGGCCTGCATCAGGGGCCGGTCATGAAAATGGGGGACGGGCACTTCGCCCCGGAGGACCTGCGCTGGCTGGATTCCATGCTGTCGGATCTTCCGGCTTCCGATCCGCCGCTGATCTTCATCACGCATTACCCGCTCGACAGCAGCATCGACAACTGGTACGCCGTGGTTGACCGGCTCAAACGGCACAACACCCAGGCAGTCCTGGTCGGGCACGGGCATCAGAACCGGGTGCTGGATTTTGAAGGGCTGCCGGGGGTTATGGCACGCTCCAATCTCCGGGCGAAATCACCCGCCGGCGGCTATACCATTGTCGCGATGCAGCCGGATTTGATGACCTTTCGTCAGCGGATCCCCGGCTCCGGCACGGCAACTGAGTGGCACGAGCTCCGGCTCCGGCGGCACGATTACTCCGGCGCCGCCCCTGCCGTTCCCCGTCCCGACTTTGCAGCCAACCGATCCTACCCCGACGTTGCCGTACGTTGGGAAGTGGACACCGGCCACACGATAGCCTCCACTCCGGCGGTCTGGAAGGACTATGTGGTGGCCGGAAACAGCAGTGGGACGGTGTACTGCCTGTCGTTAAAAGACGGCAGGGAACATTGGCGCTTTCCGACAGAATCCAGCGTGTATTCGACTCCCGACATCGCCGATGGCAGGGTGGTGTTCGGTTCGACGGACAAGAACATTTATTGTCTCGATGTGAAAAGCGGCAGGCTGGTATGGAAATTGCCGACAGAGGCAGCCATAGTCAGCGGCACCACAATCGACAAAGGAATTGTGTTCATCGGCGCGAGCGACCGTTCCTTCCGGGCGATCGGGCTCAGGAGCGGCAAGCTGAAATGGGAATTCAAGGGGCTTGGTGGATTCATCGAAACCAAGCCTCTGGTCGCAGGCAACACCGTGGTCTTCGGCGCTTGGGATACCTACCTGTATGCTCTGAGAGTCCGCGACGGCTCGCTCGTCTGGAAATGGTCCAACGGCAACCGGGGCATCCTGTACTCTCCCGCGGCGTGCTGGCCGGTGGCGTCCCGCGGCACAGTATTCATCGCCGCGCCGGACCGGTATCTGACGGCACTGCGCATTGCGGATGGCTCGCCTGTCTGGCGCACCAATCAGTTTGCCGTGCGCGAAATGGTGGGGATATCGGCGGACGCCTCGCGTGTCTACGCGCGCTGCACTACGGACAACGTGGTCGCGTTGTCTGCTGCAACACCGCAGCCGGAGGTGCTCTGGAACTCGAATTGCGGATATGGATATGACATAGACCCGTCGATGCCGGTCGAAGAGGACGGGATTGTCTTCTTCGGTACCAAGAACGGCTTCGTCTATGCACTCGAAGGGCGGACCGGAACCGTGCGCTGGAAGCATCGCATCGGCGTGACGGTGGTCCACACCCCCGTGCCGATCAGCGCAAAACAAGTGCTGGTTGCGGATCTCGACGGCCGCGTCTTCCTGCTGGAGAGTCGGAGGCCGGTTGGTTCTGCTTTCAATCGGGAGTCACCATGAAGATCCTTTGATATTACGGTTTCCGGGAGGTTCTATGCGAAAATCGGTGCCCGTGTGTTTATTCATCGCGGCGGGGAGCCTGGCCTTCGGCCAGTGGCAGGCGCAGCAGTCCGGCCGCATATCGGAGTTCCGGGGGCTCAGTGCCGCAGACAACAGAATCGCCTGGGCGAGCGGCAGCCGCAACACATTTGCGCGTACAACCGATGGCGGGGCATCATGGGAAGTGGCGTCGGTCCCGGAAACCGAAGTGCTGGATTTCCGCGACGTCGAGGCATTCGATGCCGACACGGCCCTACTCTTGAGCATCGGGAATGGAACGAAATCCCGGATCTATAAAACCACGGACGGCGGCAAGCAGTGGAAAGCCCAGTTCGTCAACGAGGATCCCCGGGTGTTTCTGGATGCCTTCGCGTTCTGGGATGCGCGCAACGGCATCGCAGTCGGCGACCCAGTTGACGGCCGGTTCGTACTGCTGCACACGACGGATGGGGGCTCCCGCTGGACGCCGCTCGCGGAGGCAAACAGGCCTTCCGCACTGCCCGGCGACGGCGTGTTTGCGGCAAGCGGGACCACGATCACCACCCAGGGAGACAGAAACGTGTGGTTCGCCACCGGCGGATCGGCAACGGTACGGGTGTTGCGCTCGACCGATAAGGGCCGTACCTGGAGCGCGGCAGACACGCCCATCATCAGCGGCCAGGCGTCGACCGGCATCTTCTCCATTGCATTCCGGGATGCGCGCAACGGCATTGTCGTCGGCGGCGATTACCGCAAAGTGGAGGAAGCCAGGAATAACATTGCAGTCACGGAGGACGGCGGCCGGAGCTGGAGTCTGGCTGCAGATTCCATGCTCGGCGGATTTCGTTCCTGTGTCGCGTACATACCCGGTACCGCGGGCAAATCACTTCTGGCCGCCGGGCCCTCAGGCACGGATTATTCCCTGGACGGCGGCATGCATTGGAGGAGGTATGATACGCAGGGATTTCACGTCTTCGCGTTCGGACGGTCCGGACAGGCGGCATGGGCCGCGGGCGCGGGCGGCCGGATCGCGAAGTTCATGCCTCTCCCCGGAAGATGACGACGTTAGGTGCGCAGAAGCTTTCATCCCGCACCCCCTCCTTAACAGTCGCGGCTCCGAAATCTCCGGTTTGCCCGTCGTGGCGATTCGATACACGGATTGCCACATTCCTGTTCGAATACAAGATCCGCCGCGCAATTACGATATC
>JAFNAG010000497.1 GCA_017860135.1 Acidobacteriota bacterium | reverse complement strand
TGGCGGTGGCCTATTACTGTCAGGATAAGTGGGGAAGAGCGATGCAATGCGCTCGGCAGGCGGTCCGGCTCGACGGCCAGTTTGCCGAGGCGCATTTCAACCTGGGAGTCTGCTATCTCAAGATGGGGGACCGGAGCGGCGCATTGAGAGAAAGAAGCGCTCTGAAAATGCTCGGTTCCAGCCTTTCCGATGAACTGTATGCCGCAATAACCTCCGGATACATCTATCCGGTGCCCGCTTCTGCTCCGCGAAGGCCGGAGGGAAGGGATTAGTTGAGGGTCTCTGCAGTTCGTTGATCTTCACTCTCCATTTGGCATTCACCTGAAGTTCTCCACCAGCATCAGGTCGCTGTCGAGCTGATCGATCTGGGTGTAGAGTACTGTGCGGCCATCAGGTGATACTTCAATAAACTGTGAAGGCGGATTCTCGATCGTCAGAATCCTCCTCATCCTGCCAGTGCCGAACTCATAGAGGCAGATGTCATAGCGGCCCTGTTGATCGGGCGGTGTGAAGAAATAGATGCCCTGATCCAGGACTCTAAATCCGCCCGCCGGATCGACGGAGTCCAGCACCTTGGCCTCTTCACCCCCCCCAACCGGCAGCCTCCACACGCTCCACACAGGTGAAGATCTCTGATCATTCTTACAATAGTAAAGGAATCTCCCGTCGGGCGATTCCTGAGGAACATATCGGTCTTCCCCATTAGGGGTGATCTGAATCGCCTTTCCGCCGGTGGCAGGCATCCTCCAAATCTGATCCATCCCGCTGCGCACGGAATCGAAGTAGATCGACTGGCCGTCCCGAGACCAGTATGGCCATTTGTCGACAACAGCCGTATCGCCGTTCAAACGCCGCAGGATTCCTCCGTTCGCGCTGATGACATGGATGTTCTGGTATCTGTCGTCATACACCGCAAGAGCGATTTTCAAGCCATCCGGCGACCATCTCGGCCCATTGTCCATGTGTCCGCACGAAGTCAGTTGAACGGGATTCGATCCGTCGCTTTTGCACACCCAGATTTCACTCGCCCCCGACCGGTCCGACAAAAAGGCAATCCTCCTGCCGTCCGGCGAATACGCCGGGCGCGCCTCCTGCCGCGTAGAGTAGATCAGCCTTTTCGGGCTTCCCGGCTCCAGATTCTGCTTGCTCAACTCAAGACGCCAGATGTTTAAATCGTACTTTAGCAGTGCATAGGCGAGACGATTCCCATGCCGTGAAACCGTCGGAAAGATGCGGCCTTCCGACGCGAGAGGAATCCTCCTAGGTTTCGGCGAAGACGAGACCGCCACTCGCCAGAGGTTGCCGTCGGTCAGGAAGCCGCGAGAGAATACGATCTCGTTTCCATCCGACGTCCAGGTTACCCCGCTGCCCAGATCAGTAACGGTCATGAGCCGTTGAGGCGGCCCTTGGGGGACGTATCCTTCAGTGAGGCGCAGCAGGCAGATTTCTCCTTCCCCCTGGTAAAACGCCAATCTCCTGCCGTCGGGGGAAAAGGCGGGAAGCTCCCCTCCAACTCCGGTCAGTCGGCGCTTCTGTCCTGTCTCCACATTGAGCAGAATCAAGCCGGCATCTTCCGTGGCGGCACCCGCGGAGAAATAAGCGAGCCATTTCGAATCCGGCGTCCATGCCAGGTTCGTCCCCATCTGATAGCCAAAATCGAGTTCCCCCAAAACGCGTTCCTGTCCTCCGCGCTGCGGGATGACCAGCAATGACGATCTGTTCGGGGACAGCGCTCGCAAGAAAGCGATGAAGTTGCCATCGGGAGACCAGGCGGGGCTGAAGTCGTCCGCAGGATCACTGGTCAACCTGACGGGCGGCTCCACGCCGATCTGCTTGATGTAGATGTCGCAGTCCTTTTCAAGCCCGCCCCTGCACCACCCAAAAGCCACTTGTGTCCCATCGGGAGAAAAACTGGGCGCGTCCTCCCAGCCGGGATAGCTGGTCAAGGGGATCGGTGTCAGCAGGTCCTCTGGTCCGGCAGAGCGTTGCCGGCCCAGCCAGTGCCAGCCCAACACCGACAGTGCCACGACCAAGACAGCAGCGCCTGCTACTTTGGCGTACAGCAGACGCATGACCCTTCCCCGAACTTCTGCCTCCCGCCCGGATTCCAGGTCGCGTTTCAGCCTCTCCAGGTCCACCCGGATTTCATTAGCCGACTGGTACCGTGACTCCCGCCTCTTCTCCAGGCACTTGCCAATGATCCGCTCCAGCTGCGCCGGCGCCTTTTGATTGAAGCGGGTGAGCGCTTCCGGTTCAGCATGCAGGATGTTGTGCATCGTGTCGGTCGGCGTTTTCCCGCTGAACGGCAACCGGCCCGCGGTCATGTCGTAGAGCACGACTCCAAGGCTGAACAGGTCTGTTCGCTGGTCTACCTCCTGCCCGGAGACCTGTTCCGGGCTCATGTACTCCACCGTCCCCATGATCACGCCCGGCGTAGTCGTCGACACCGTCCCATCCGCCGGCCCTGTCGGGTGAAGCCGCTTGGCCAGACCGAAATCCAGCACTTTGACCTGGCCATGCGGTGTCAGCATCAGGTTGCCCGGCTTGATGTCGCGGTGGATGATCCCCTTCGAGTGGGCCGCCTCCAGCGCATCGGCGATCTGGATGCCTATGTCGAGAATCTCCCGGAATTCCAGTGTCCCGGCGACATCTCCGCCAGGCCCGGCGCCGGCCCGGGACGGTTTTCGCCCCGATGAATCTCGCGCCGGAGCGCGCGCGGCTCTCCTTCCCCGCAGCCTCGCCTCCAGCGTCTCCCCTTCCACGTGCTCCATCGCAATGAAATGCCAGCCCTCCGCTTCCCCGATTTCGTAGATGGTGGCGAGGTTGGGATGATTCAGGATTGATGCGGCCTTGGCCTCGCGCGTGAAGCGTCGCAGCCGCTCCGGATTGCCGGCCACTTCCGCGGGAAGCAGTTTCAGCGCGACCGGGCGGTCCAGCCGCATGTCCACGGCTCGATAGACCTCCCCCATCCCCCCACGCCCCAGCAGAGCCTCGACCCGATACGTTCCCAGCTGATATCCGTCCGGCAGCTGTGATTCGGACTGGCGCGCCATTCGCGTTGCCAGTTCCAGCGCGGGCACTTCCATGAACTCCCCCGCCCGTTCCAGCGCGCTGAGCATCGACTGCAGTTCCCGGTGCAACGCCTCGTCGCCGCCGCAAGCCTCCGCCAGGAACGCTACCCTTTTGTCTTTTGTCCTGGTCAATGCCTGGTGGAATAGCTCGTCAAGCCTGTCCGATCGTTCGCTCATCGGCTTTACCTTGCCGCAGTTCGTTCAAGCCGCGGCCTATCCAGAGCGATTGTCATCTACGGGGAGGAGCCCGGTGAGGCATCCTTGCGGGACTTCCCTTCTGTTTGAAGCCCCTCCCAGAATTCATTTGCTTCCAACCGCAGACCTGCGGTTGTCGCCGAAGCTCACCTGTGGAACCGCCTCAGCCTCCAATCCGACACGGCATTATGCATGAGCGGATAGCCTAAACAGATCTCCACCTCGGGAGCATGAGGGTCCGCAACTTGCTATGTGGGATGGCAGCGTCTGCAATTATCCGATCCGGCGTATCCCGCCACAAGTCGGGAAGCCTGTCGTAGTACCCTGGGCCGCGAAGACCGACTGGGCGCTCAGCCATGATCAGGAGAGGATAGATATGCCAAATCAGCAGCCTGAACCTGAGGACCGTAATCCTTTCGATTCGGCAAGACGCAACCGCGAGTGGATAGAGAAGCGCCTGGTTTGAAAGCCCCCGCCCAGGACGAATTACCTCCGCGGCGACAGCGGCAGACAGCGGCGCGGAGGGGCTGAACCTTACAATGGTGTGACAAATGGGCGCTGGAAGACGGATGTTCCTGCGGCGAGCCGCGGCGGCAAAGCTCCGGGATCGATATCTCCGGGTGCAGCGCCGGCGGCGCTCAACGCATCTGCGAGGCGGCGCCTGAGGTGCCCGCCGTCTCTGCGCGTCGAACCAGTAACGCGATCCTGCTGCGCGACGCCGCGGCTCAGGTATCCCCGCAGCTGCACCAGGCAGCTTCCGGCGCCGATTTCAGTCGCTGCATCTACCTTGACTATTTCCACTTCGCCAGCCGCCGCAGAATGTCAGGCTGAAGGGCGGTGTCCGCCGCAAGGCAGAGCAGGATGCCTTCCGGCCGCATAGCCTCCATGAACGATTCCAATTCCTCCAGTTGCAGATCGATGACCAGCGACTTGCCTGCTTCCCGGACGCGCCTGAGGAGCGGAAGCCACTGCAGAATAGGCTGGTCGAGTCCCATCTCCTGGACCCACTGAATGGCATGAATTCGCGGAACAGACAGAACCAAGTCCAGGTGCCGGGCGACCCCTTTCCCATTCAGGTGGTAGATGTTGTGGGTCATAGTCTTGACACCATCCACCAGGAGTGGGTGGCGGAATTCCCTTTACATGGAGTGGGAAATGATGGAAGCGAAATCGCAGCTGGGGATGTGGAGTTTGCCGCAGGAGGGAATTCCCATCCAGGTCACAGAGAGCTGGCCGCGGGCCTTACCTGGAGCGCCGGAAGCGCACCGATGATTGACTGCATCATTCTCCTCTTCATAGGCCTGCCCGAGAGCCCCCACTCGATGGTTCGAGAAGCCTTTCTGCGGTGAGGCATTATGAAACGGTCGACCGTCTCGTCCCCGTCCCCATATACTGTCAGATCATGTGGATTTATCTCCTGCAGGGTATCAGTCTTGGATTTGCCGCGGCGGTGCAGCCGGGGCCCTTGTCGACCTATCTGGTGTCGGAAACGCTGAAGAGCGGTTGGCGTCGCACCCTCCCCGCAATCTTTGCT
>JAFNAG010000165.1 GCA_017860135.1 Acidobacteriota bacterium | reverse complement strand
GATCTTCGTCATTTTGTCTTTCCGGGGGATTTCGGCAAGCAATCCTTCAGCCCGGGTTTTGAGAACTGTCAGTTCTTGCGCATAGGCGGCGCGCTGTGGCGCGGTCAGTCTCTCCCTCAGATAAACGGGAGGCCCGGGACTTGCGCTTACAAGCGGCTCCATGGACAGAGTCCCGCAGAATCCCGGAGGCAGATGCTTGAAATAGGCGTCCTCAGCGTCGAGAAATAGCTGGGCCAGGGCATCCCGGGTAGATATTCGGGTAACTCCGTAAAGAGGCTCTATTGAATCTTGCAGGTGTTTTTCCCACGGAGTCACCGGATCGGCGAGCGTCCTCCCTGCCAACCACATTGAAATCTCGTCGCCGGGATTCGCCAGGATATGGAAGAAATACTCGCATGCCCGGCCTCCGTCGCTCGCGAGTTGCCGAAGGTGATCGCCAACTCGTTTCAACGTGGGGAGGAACCAGCGCTCCCGCGCCCAGTGCTGGGGCGGTTCCACCTGCGGGCCGCCCAGCGTGCCGAAATCGCAGGCAAGGGTATCGATGAGCCGCTTGCGATAGCCGGGGTCACGCCTGCGGCTGGTGTCGTGAACATCGATCAGGTAGTCGACCGTACGACTGATCTTGACCAGCGGAGGCAGGGTCTCGGCTTCCTCAAACCTCATCCCCCAACTGTTTACTCCGATTGTTTTCTTCGGCCACCGGCTTCGGATGTATTCGCTCACGCGCACGTTTAACAACGCGTGATACTCGGCATCGCTGTACACACTGCATTGCCTGCAGCGACACCGGCCCTGGTCTGCAGACTGCATGCTTACGCCATCGATGGCAAAACGTTCGAAAACAAAATCGATCACCTTCTGCATCCAGGCCCAGGATTCAGGCTCGCTGGCGCACATGGCCTGCGGGTTTCCCCGGCTGAGTTTGGGATAGGCCCGGATGATCTCCTCAAATCCCCAGCTATAGACTCCCAATCCTGAATAAACTCGCAGGTTGCGACGGTGGGCATCCCCGATCAGTCTCTCCACCATGGCACCCCGCTCGGGGGTAACCGCGCTCTTGATGTCCACAGGCCAGGACCGTGAGACATAGAATCCCCAGACCACAATCTCGTTCATTCTGAGGCGGCTCATCACGTCAAACGTCTGGCGGTAGTCTTCGAGGAGACGCTCGTCGAGACGCATGGAAGGCCACGGCGCATCGGGATCCGGTTGGGTGGCCACGTCTGTGATCCACCCCAGATACCCGCGGTGATTGAATGAAGACGGAGCAGCTTCTGCAGCTTCCCTCGCATGACTGATATCAACGCGTGCGAGAGGAGCCATTTGATTGATTGCCACAGAAGTCAACCCCAGGGCGCCTGTCTTGATCCACGTGCGCCTGCCGATCGCGTTTTCACTCATAAGTCACCCTCTCTCGCAGCTGCCGTTTCGCCGTCAAAAATCTGCCGGGTAGCTCACGCACACGCGGGCTAGCGCAGGTGCCGCTCGATGATGTCGCCCTCCGGACCCTTCCAGGAATCCGTCACCCACCTGGCGGCGTTGCGCATCTGCACGACGCCCGCGTTGGTCGCCTCGCGGTAGCGCCGCTCGATCCCGGCGAGGCGCCGCAACCTCTCCCGGTAGTTCTCGAGGTCGGCCGGGCCAAGCCTCCCGGCTTCCAACTCGCGTTTTACGCTCATGGGCGAGACCAGAGCGGAGGCCTCGTTGAAGTCGCGATTCAGAAAGAAGCACTCCTGGACAAAGAGCAGGTCGTCGATCAAGGATTCAGTAGCAGCCTCCCCAAAGAGTTCCTCTCCGAGAATCCTTCTGTACTCCGCATACCTCAGGTTCGGGTCGCAGGCGAACTCCCGGTAGGCGATGCGATTCACACGCACCAGGATTTCGTCGAATGGATTGGCACCGTCGGCCAGCCACCCGAAGCCAAAGGGTTTCAAGCGCCGCCCTCCCGTCTCCTGCTCGTTGGCGAACGAGTAGGCTTCCAGGGCCGGCACAAATCCGGTCGTCTTGTTTCTGGCCGCTACCTGCGCGGCCGCCTGAATGTCCGGTGGAAGCCCCAAAATCGTCCGCTCCGTCCAATAAAGGCTGCTCTTTGCCTTGCCGATGACTTCGGCGTCAAGCGCCGTGCTGTGCGGCGTGAAGAAGACGGTCCAACGCGGGTCCAGGCTTTCCCGGGTCCCCTCGGCACGCATAGCCCGCGCCTGCATCCACTCGTGCGTCTTGCCGGAGAAGTACGTCGGGTAGACGATGATGGTCGCATCGGGCTTCGCCCGCCAGATCTCGTCCGAAATGCGGCGCACGAACCGGAATTCGGCGCTGTAATACGGCTCGGTGCAGTCCTTGCACTGCGAAATCATGTAGTCGGCCGACTCGATAAAGAGGCCGTCCGCGTTCGGGTAGAAATCGAAAAACATCTCGCGGACGTACTCCAGCATGAACTGCTGCGCTTCCGGCCGGTACGGATTGAGCGGGTACCCCCAGGCATGCATACCCCATAACTTGATGAAGTTGCCGTTCTCCTGGATGCCTTTCAGCTCCGGATGTTCCAGCGTGTACTGGTTGACGCCGTCGTAGCCGAACGGTGTAAAACCCAGAACGACTCTGATCTTCTTCTGGTGCGCATAATCGATGAGCTCGCGCACGAAATCCTGCTCCACGTTCTTGTGTTCTCCGTTGTAGCGCCAGGTAATCGGGAACCTCTTCGAACGAAAAGCGCCGCCCATCCAGAGAATTACCATGTTGGCGCCGTCGGTCTGGATGTAGTCGATGGTGCGCTTCCACTCCTCCAGACCCAGCGTGGGAGTGCGCATAAAAGTGATGTAGTAGCCTCGCTGTTTGAAGAACGGTTCCACCGCCTGGAGGTGCGGAAGAAACAGGGCGGCAATTATCGAAAGCAGGATAATCCGGCAGCCCTCCGATCCTGAGCTTTTCGCGCCAAGAAGAGACAGCAGTGCAGCCGATCCGAGATGCCACCCCATCTTCTTCATGAGTACCGTCCTGAGGATGTCCCCTGTTCGCTCTGTGGAGTTGATCACTATTTGCGTTGTGGCCTTGCGGCCCGCGCCAGTATATCACCGGCGGCTTGTCCTGGCGCTGGCTTGGACAATTGATGAAACATCCAGGAGAATGGACTTTGGGATGCGGATAGGAGCCGACGGAGGCCGATCGATCCTGATCTTTCCATCCGTGTCCAGAAATGCTTCCTCCTCGCCCATTTTGAATGATCCCGGTTAGAATGATCTCGTTGCGGGGACACCGGGATCTTGGGAGGGCAGCGTGAGAGTAGTTTCTTCACTCGGGATTGCAGCCTTGGTATTGGTTGCGATGGCAGGATGCCGGGAAAAGCCAGGAAGGAACTCCATTCGCGTCGAGAGCCTGGAACCCTGGAGGTCAGAGACCCACCTGACGGATGTAGCCAAGCGGCACGTCGAGGAGATCTCGACCGGCACCCACCGCTTCGTCATCATACAGGGGGGGACCATGGACGGCGAGAACTGCCGCACGCCGCAGGGTTCCTGGGATCCGATGGCGCAGACCTGGGAGTCCAATCGCGCCGTGCGAATGGAAAACGTCGGCGAGACGGACGTGGTCAATCCCTGGCTGTCAAATGGGCGCAACAGTTTCCGCAGTGTCGAGGAGATTGTGAGCGGAGCGGTCCGGCCGGATATGACCGACCGTGAGAAAGCGATCGCCCTCTATTACCTCGAAGTCAGGCAGCGGTTCCACGCCACCACCGGTGACGCTGAAAGCAATGACCCGGTGAAGGTGTTCAACATCTACGGGTACACAACATGCGGCGATGACTCAGTTTCCCTGGCCGGCTTGTGGCGGCAGGCAGGCCTGGAAACACGCCCGGCGCGTCTGGTCGGCCACTCCGTCACCCAGGCATTCTACGACGGGAGCTGGCATCTTATGGACGGGGACAAACAATGTCTCTACCTGTTGCGGGACAACCACACCATCGCAGGAATGCAGCAGATCGCCCGCGATCACGACCTGGTCAAACGGACCCATTCCGAAGGGTTGCTGCGGCCCGATAACCGCGCGGGGAATGAATGGGAGGCATCCTTATACAATTATGAGGGCGATGCCGGAGGGAGTCGGGACACACCGGGGCGGCATACCATGGATATGACCCTGCGGCCCGGCGAATCCCTCACATGGCGGTGGGGTCAATTAATCCCGGTGAAATACCACGGACGCGAAGACATGGCGGCGAGCTTCGGTAAAGCGTGCGCCGACACGATCTGTAACGGCCTGTGGATGTACCGCCCGGGCTTCACGGGAGACACCTGGCGAGCCGGGGCCAACTTCATAGAAAGCATTCGGGGCACCCCTGAGGGTTTGAAGGCAGAATCCGGCAAGACGGGTATCATCATCTGGACTCTGCGCAGTCCCTACGTCTTCGTGGGCGGCAATATTGAAGTGGATGGGAGCGGCACCAGGTTCTCCGCGTCCCTGGATGGAGGAGCAAGCTGGAAGGAAGTGACCCGTAACCTGGATGGGCTGTTCCCGCGGGAAGGCCAGGCGTGCTATGAATACCAGCTGAAATGCGAACTCCGCGGAGAAGACCGCCTCAAGAATCTGAGCATCGTCAACGATCTGCAGATGGCGCCACTGGCCCTGCCGGGCATGGTGGCCGGTGAGAACCGGTTCGTCTACACAGACGATTCCCCCGGCAAGCGCAAGGTGCGTATCACCCAGGAGTGGATTGAGCGCTCAATCTCTGCACCGCCCGGAGCGCCGCCTGCTGCGATATACCCGCTTGATGGGGGAGAAACCGAAGGGACGGCTATCGTCTTCAAATGGACGGCTCCTGCCGATCCGGACGGTGACAGGATCGCCGACTACAGCCTGGAGCTCTCGGAATATCCCGACCTGCGATGGCCGCTTTCCTCCAACTTCAGGAAGCTGATCTCCAGAACAGCCGACCAGGGCAAGTCCCAGTACACGCTGCCTTTCGTTGGCCTGTTGGCCCCGGATCGCAATTACTACTGGCGAGTCCGTGCAAAAGATGAAAAGGGGGTATGGGGACCCTGGAGTGAGATCTGGAGTTTCACGCCCCGCGGGCCATCTCCGCCGACGGAAGTGACGCTGGACTTCGACGCGGACCGGGGCCGGGGAACCCTTCGCTGGAAGCCTGGCCCGGAGGGACGTGCGCCGGCAAAGTACCGTGTTTACGGAAGCGACGAAAAAGGCTTCTCAGTCAGCGACGCGCCCTACGATGTCTTGGATTTCCACGCAGGCGACTGGAGGAAGGTCAGGCTTGGCGGCCGGTTCCCTGCGAACTTTGTAGCACAGGTCGAGGATACCGAACTGGTCGTAGTAGCTGAAGGGCTGCAGATTCCCAATGCCAATAAGGCCTTCTACCGTGTCGCTGCCATCGATGCACAAGGCAATCGCAGCTGGTCTTCCGACTACGCGTCGGCGCCGAGGCCGTTTATCTGCACCAGTCCTGCAACGATGACCAGGGTTGGAGAAGTTTACCGCTACCAGGTCGGCACCATCCGGTCGCTGGGCGATTTGGGTTACCGTCCAGTGAGCAGAGAACAGGTTGCGGACTTCTGGCCCCCCGGAGAGCGGCTCGCCATTCTGGAAGGGCCGGTCTGGAACCTGCAGGTGGTGAAGTTCTGGGACGTGCAGGAAGCCGGTTACTCCCTGCTCGAGGGGCCGGCGTGGCTCAGGATTGACGAGGCTACCGGGCTGCTGAGCGGGAAGGCTGATGCTCCTGGAAAGTATAAGGTGGTCGTTGCCGCCCGACTCCAGAGGAAATTGGAGAAACTCGATCTGGACGCTCTTGCCTGGGGTTTGAGGCGGGTCACAGGCGAAGCCTTCGAGGAGATGGGTCCGTCCATCCAGAAGTTCGTACTGGAAGCCAGGCCTTAGCGGAAATCATTTCGCGGCGACACCGTCCGCCGGGACACCAATCCCTGTGCGCCTGAAGCGCATTCCGGACTTTTCCGAACGCTCCCTGATCCGACTCGGCCCCTTATGGACTGATCGGGGGGCATCCCTGAGTGTTGACAGCGCGGGGAGCGACGGATAACTTGTTTCGCAGCCGTAGACTGCTCGACAAAGCGGGCGGAATATTCGCGTCGGGATTCCTGGATCGGCGGCGTGGGCGCTTTCTACCGGCGTCCGAAGGTGCGCAGGTCGTGGCCGC
This sequence comes from Acidobacteriota bacterium, assembly GCA_017860135.1. Classification (GTDB taxonomy): domain Bacteria; phylum Acidobacteriota; class UBA6911; order UBA6911; family UBA6911; genus JAFNAG01. The sequence continues at coordinate 3,591 of JAFNAG010000165.1, read as the reverse complement.
CCAAAGACGCGCAGGGCACTTAAGGAGGTCTTGGACATGATTCTGCGCCGATCGAACGTGATCGCTTTCTACCTGGGACTAATGCTGGCTCTGTGTGCTTTCCTGTCGGTCGCGGCCCATCCGCAGGCAACCGTGGAAGATCCTCCCAGATTGATCGCCGAAGCCTATGACTCCGGCTTCAAGTTCGCACACGACACCTATAATGGGATGGGCACGGGCAGCGACGGCAAGATTTACTACGTGCTTTGCACCGCACCGCATGACGTCGCCGGCCAAATGTACCGCTTCGACCCAGCCACAAAGCAAATCAAGCACCTCGGTGACCTGACCGAGGCTTGCGGCGAGAAGGGCATGAAAGCGGTCGCGCAGGGAAAGATACACTGCAACTTCGTCGAACGCGCCGGGAAACTCTACTTCGCAACTCACACCGGCTTCTATGCCATCATCGACGACATGGAAAAAATGGGACCTCCGCCGCCGGGCTGGAAACCATACCAGGGCGGCCACTTCCTCTCCTATGACATGGCAACCGGCAAGTTTGAAGACATCGCCCTTGCCCCCGGCGGCGAGGGCATCATCACCATGAGCATGGACACGCAGCGCGGCCGGCTTTACGGACTCACCTGGCCCACCAGCCGATTCCTGCGCTACGACCTGGCCAGGAAGGAGATGAAGGACCTCGGGCCGATGGCACTCGACGGCGAGAATGGCAAGGGCGCGAGGTATCGGACGATTTGCCGTGCTTTCGCCATTGATCCGCGTGACGGAGCCGTCTATTTCAGCAATGGTGACGGGGCGATTCTCCGATACGACTACGTCCGCGACGCCATCGAGACAGTCAACGGCGAGAACCTCAGGAAGGACTATTTCGGCCTGTACGATCCCACTTCGCCCGGGCACATGGGCTACAACTGGCGCCAGGTCGTTTGGCGTTCAGCCGAAAACGCAATCTACGGGGTCCACGGCAACTCAGGTTACCTGTTTCGCTTCGATCCGCGTGTCCCGCGCGTGGAGGTGCTCGAACGACTCACGTCCTTACCTTCAAAGCGCTGTGGCATGTACGACCAGTTCAGCTACGGATACCTTGGTTTCGCGCTCGGGCCCGACGGCCGGACGATCTACTACTTGACGGGAGGCCCTATCTACGAGGACGGCAAGCGGCTTACCGGCAAGGACGTCACCGGCAAGGGCGAGGCCAAAGGGCTCGAAAACCTGCACCTGGTGACCTACGACATCCCCACGTCCAGGTACATCGACCAGGGCGCGATCTTTATGCGAGACGGCCAGCGGCCGCTCTATGTCAATTCGATCGCTTTGGGCCACGACGGCAGCGTCTATACGCTATGCCGCATCAACCGAGGCGGCCACACGGTGACCGACCTGATATGCGTTCCCGCGAAGTCCATCACTTTGAAACAGTGATGGACCACGCCCCTAAGGTGGGGCGAACCTTGATACGGTCGGAACCGGGGTCGGTGTCGCTGTCGATATCGACCGAGCATCAATATCAATTCCCAGGTCTGTCGCCTGATGAATTCGAATCCCGATAGCGATTGCGACCCCGATTCCGACCCCGACAGCGAGAATTCCTGGCGCGTGCCACCGAAGTATCGCCCCACCCAAGGCGTGCCGGGACGGCAGAAACTGTCGAGGTCGCACGGTCAAAGGCCTTGGTCTCAGGCAGGAAAACATGCCGCTTGCCATCCGCTGAGACACTTCAAGACTATGAGTTGAGGCGTCCTATGAGAACTCCCCCGAGAGAAGGCACTCAAGCAATCGCAGTTCACAGACATCTGCCGGCGAGCTGGCTGCTCTCACTGATCCTGCTGAGTGCCCCCCCCGTGCTTGCTCAGGAGGAGGACCTGAACGTCTTCTGGAAGTGGACGAGGTGGAGTAATCCGGGAGGCCTGCTCATCACTCACTACATCGAGCAGGCGGATGGACTCTATGACCTCAGGGACAGAGAGATCGCAGGTCTTAAGACGAAGGGCGATTGGCTGAAACGGCAGGGCCGCGTCAAGACCGCTCTCTCGGAAATAGTCGGTCCCTTCCCCGACAAAACCCCTCTGAATCCGAGAGTCCTCGACGTAGTCCAAAAGGATGGATACAGGATTGAAAAGCTGCTTTATGAATCCATGCCCGGGTTCTTTGTGACGGGATGCCTTTTCATACCCGAGACCGGGGGCAGGAAGTCACCGGCCATACTGAATGTTATCGGGCACAACCAGGAGGCATTCAGGAATGAGTTGTATCAGATCGTCTATCTCAACCTGGTGAAGAAGGGATTCGTGGTTCTGGCCATTGATCCCATCGGGCAGGGCGAGAAAGTGCAATATTACGATCCCAAGATTGGATTCTCCTCCATCGGATACACGGTTATTGAACACTGCTATTTCGGGAACCAGTGCTTTCTCGCCGGCGTCTCGCCGGGGAGGTATTTCGCCTGGGACGGCATCCGGGGAATCGACTATCTCCAGACCCGGGCGGAAGTGGACCCTGACAGGATCGGGGTCACGGGATTTTCAGGCGGCGGAACGGTAACGTCCTTTATCGGAGCGTTGGACGAGAGGGTGAAGGTGGCTGTGCCGTGCAGCTGGTCTACCGCGTCGCGAAGGCAGACGGAAACCAAAGGCGCGCAGGATGCTGAGTCCATCTTCGTTCGAGGGCTGGCGGAAGGCATCACCTTCGAAGACCTCATCGAAGTCAGGGCTCCCAAGCCAACTCTCATGACGTTCACTTCGCGCGACGAGTATCTTTCCATACAGGGAGCCCGGGAGGCCTATCAGGAGATCAGGAAAGCCTACAGGGCTCTGGGTCGGGAAGAGAACGTCGCGTTTGTGGAAGATGACGACAAACACTGGATGACGCCGTCGATTCGATCAGCCATATATGCATTCTTCATGAAGCACCTCGGAGTTTCGGGAAATCCTGCCGAAGAAAAAGTCGCAATCCTGCCACAGGAGGAGCTGAAGGTAACGCCAACGGGTCAGATATCGACGTTCCTTCAGGCAGAGAGCGTCTTCACCATCAACAGGAAAGAGGCGGAAAAACTGCTGGAGAAGCTCGAAACATCGAGGAAGAATGTCGCTCTTCACCTCGATCAGGTCCGGAACAGGGCGAAAAAACTCTCAGGTTACGTAGCGCCCGGGAACGACGCGGCGGCAGCCTTCTTCAACGGGAGATATCAGCGCGACGGCTATTCTGTGGGCAAGTATGCCGTCCCGGGAGGGGGCAACTATGTAATTCCGCTGCTTCTGTTTGTTTAAGGTTGTCGAAGCGAAGCCCGGAGGCGAAATAGAGCGTTTGGTCCGCAAAGGATATGTTGTGGCCGCGACCGATCTGCCGGGTGTGGGCGAGTTGAATAACACGGTCACGCGAGCCCTGGCGGACGACTATACCGGCGTGATGGTAGGCAGGAGCACCGTCAGTATCCAGGCTGGGGATATTGTCCGGGTCGTCAATTATTTGAAACACCTCGATTTTGTCAATCCCGCAAGAATCGGAGGCGTCGGGGTAGACGAGATGTGCATACCCTTGTTGCACGCCGCAGCTTTTGAGCCGTCAATCAAGGGCGTCACACTCGTTGGCTCG
>JAFNAG010000040.1 GCA_017860135.1 Acidobacteriota bacterium | reverse complement strand
TGTGGTCGGCTCGAGCCGCGGATGTTGCTACCAGGTGGACTACGGAGGAACATCAGGGCATCCTGGCCTACGCGCGCCAGGAGCGGCCTGGCGGCAGGGCGTGAAGGCGCTCGCAGTGGTGCAATCGGGGTCGGACCGACCGAAGACTTTATTCATCATATATATTGAGCCAAAACAACTCTCAATAGCTTATTCTATCTGGATTTCCGCCCCCTTATTCTGCAAATAAGCAGAAGTATGTTCAGCATGCCGGTCCAAGCAAACCGCTCAAACGCGAAAAAAGAGGCCGGAAACTGAGACTGAGCCGTTTTTTTGCGCTTCGGTTAAGCCTAAATACATAGATAGACCAACGTTGCTTCGGTCCGACCCCCCAGCCGGTCACTGCACTCGCACGATTTCGATTTTTTCGATCGCCTTGACGTTTCTGTCCACGAAGAAATCCGGAGCCGCGAACAGGACGTATCGCCCGTCCGCCTGAATCCCCTTCCTGTCCAGCAGCAGAAATTCGCGGTTGTCGTTCCGATTCAGGAGTTCGCTCAGGCTGAAAACTCCCCGGTAGCCGTCTTTCGCGGAAATCACCGCAATCCCTTGTCTCAGGTCGTCGGCGGATGTCTTGATTTTCGCATCCAGCACATCTTTGAGGAGAACTCCCGTCACCTCCTCGATCCCCTTGAAGCCCGTACCATGCCCGTAGCCGGCATGCCGGTACTTCCGCTTTTCCATGGCCGGGCTCATCTCGCCGACGTTGATCGATTTCCCCGCCATCACAATCGTGAATTCCGGCGCATAGATGTTCGCCGGCTTCTGCGTTGCAAATGTACCCCGAAAGGATCGCACCACGATCCTGGTCGGATTGCCAAGATGCCGGGCATTCATCAGATCGCCGGAACAGATCAGACGGGGCTCTCCGGGCGGGGGCCATTGGACCGACTGGAGTTTGGACGGATTGATCGCCTGCACATTCCTGGCGATCAGAATGCTGTGGTTGTCTCGTACGTAATATATTTCCCCCCAGCTGAATACAGCCTTTTCACCCTGGCTGTTTTCGACGACCACATACATGTCCAGGAGCGGGGAAAAGGTGTTTTCGGCAGCTTTCTTGACCCGCCTGCCGTTCAAAATATCGTAGAGAGAATATCCGGAGTAATAGAACGCGCCCTGGAATGAGGGCTTGCCGGCCTGCATGCTTATGTCCTTGATCGGAACGCTGCGCAGAGGAAGCTGGGTCAGGTCGACCGTACCGGGATTCTCCACTTCGCCTTCCACCAATATGCTCCGGACAGCATATTCTTTGGCTTGAGAATCATCGAAAAAGCTGTTGGTTCCCTGCTTCGCATCCTGTGCCAGAGAGACCGCCACAACAATAAATGCCACCCACGGTAATCGCTTCACTACAAATCCTCCACGACAATGGCGCATCGGGGTCGGACCGACCCAAGGCCTGGATTCGCCGGGCACATTCAAGCAGAACAGGCCATTGGAAAGCCCGTTATCCCTTTCCTTTTCCCGAATTGATGGGAACAAACGCTGACAGTTTCTGATGGCTGGACCTCCTGGTTGACAAAACAAAAAAAGGGCCGAAAGCGGAGAATGAGTCCTTTGTTTTCGCTTGTCTTCGGTTTAATCCTCTATAAAAACAAGGTTTGGTCCGACGCGCCCCATCAGTACACCTCGGGAACGAAGTTCTGATCCGTCATGGGAGGGCGAACGTAACCGGCGTCGGATTGCCGGGCAGGAAGCGCTATCGATTCCGGCGTCAGATCTTCATACGGGATCATGCCCAGCAAATGCGCGATGCAATTCAGCCGCGCCCTCTTCTTATCATCCGCGTTCACCACCCACCAGGGCGCCTGCTTGATATCCGTATAGGCGAACATCTCATCCTTGGCTTTCGAATAATCGAGCCACTTGCTGCGCGAAGCCAGATCCATCGGGCTCAGCTTCCACCGCTTGGTGGGATCCTCGATGCGGGCCTGGAACCGCCGCTCCTGCTCGTCATCGCTGACCGAAAACCAGTACTTGATCAGGATAATTCCCGAACGGATCAGCATGCGTTCGAATTCCGGGCACGAACGCAGGAACTCCCGATGCTCCTCTTCGGTGCAGAACCCCATTACGCGTTCGACACCCGCCCGGTTGTACCAGCTCCGGTCGAAGAGGACCATCTCGCCGGCCGCCGGCAGACGGGGGACATAGCGCTGAAAATACCATTGGGTTCTTTCACGCTCTGTGGGGCTGGCCAGCGCTTCCACGCGGCAGACGCGGGGATTCAGCGACTGGGTGATCCGTTTGATGACTCCCCCCTTACCGGCGGCATCCCGGCCTTCAAAAATCACGACAACCTTGAGACCTTTGGCCCGGATCCACTCCTGCATCGTCACCAGCTCCCGCTGCAGGCGCGCCAGTTCACTCTCGTATTTCTTATCGTCCAGCTCTTTGGCCTTCACGCCTTTCTGGCCGCAAGGCGGTGAGGTGACTTGAGCGCCAACCGCGCCGGAAGGGGATTCCTTTTCCTTTTTGTCTTTCTTTCTGTCTTTTTTACTCATGGTGCATCCCCCTGCATTTGTGTTTGCATCCTTTCCGCATTCCTATCGCCGCGGCAGCATCAAAACAACGCAACCAGCCGATACAGCCAGGGCCCATCCGCCCGAGTCAGGCACATCTTATCACTATCTGTTCCCACGATCGGGGAAGGAAAGCAATTCTCAAAGCGGCGGCGCTAGCTTTTCTTGATCAGGACGCAACTGACGTCGTCAGCCGGCGGGGCGAAACCCAGCAGGTCGTTGCGGATCGCCTCGAAGATGCGCCGGGCCGGTTCGCCCTTGCATTCCCGGATTACGGCTTCCAGCCTGACCGGGAAATAGCTCTCATGACCGCGCTCGTGCTCCTTCAGCCCGTCCGTGTAGAGTAAAAGAATGTCTCCGGGCGACATCAGCCTGAGCTCGTTGACGGTGTATTTGTCCTTGTATCCGAGGATTGATGGCCGGCGGGACAGGTCGGGGTCCGTCTTCGAAGGCATGGTGCCGATGGGAGGGTAGCTCACCAGCAGGTCGGGGTGAATGTCCATGAATCTGTCAAACTCATTGGAGAACACGAGAGGCGGGTGGTGTCCGGCGGATATGAAGCGAAATCTCCCGTCGATGTTGATTTCGCCGTAAATCATGGTCACGAATTTGCGCACGCTGGAGGAACGATAGAACCGGTTGTTGATGTTTTCGAAAAGCCTGGTGGTCATCATGCCGGACATCTCGAGTTCATACAGCGCACCCACCAGAAAAGACTGGTGGAGCATGGCGGCCAGCACCGCGTCCGTAATCCGGTGGCCGGAAACGTCGGCCAGCAGAACTCCCGCAGTCCGCTTCAACTCCTCGAGGTTGGCGGCGATTTGTTCAAGCCCTCTCTTCTTCGCTTTTTCGATCCGCACATCGAGGTCGTGCCGTTGCTGAAAGTCGAGATAAATGATGTGGTCTCCTCCGATGGGGCCGACGAGCGGGATGGTGGCACCGAACATATCGATGCCCGGAAGCCTGGGGATCTCACCCGGTTGCGGTTTCAACCGCAGAGCGATCTCCGCGAAATTCTCCAGTTCTTCCTTAAGCTCGGCCAACTGGCGGGATTGAGCCTCAGACAGTTTCGCGTCTTCCATTATCGTAGGAGACCCTGCGGCGCAACGCCGGTGCAACGGGTCTCTCCTCATATTCCAGGACTCCCTGGACTCCGGAGTCCGCCGGTTTCGCTCTATTGCGCAGCCTGGCGGCCGGCGTGGAGCGCCCGAAGGTTGACATTCACGATTTCATCGCCCTTGGACGCGAAAATCGTTCGAACGGCATTTTCGATGGTCTCCACCCGAATCGGCAGCAGCGGCATGGCAGCGCCTACCATGACCATGTTGGTGGCCCGGGCGGATCCGGCCTGACGCGCGAGTTTTTCGGCATCCACGACGATGGCGCCGGGAAGCGCGCGGATCCGTGAGAGCAAGTCATCCAGATCGGGGTAATCCGGCACGTTCCGTACCGGATTGGAGGAAGTAATGAGCTTTCCTTCCAACGAGAGGTAAGCAAGGTAGCGCAGACCTTCCATGGGTTCCATGCTGAGAATCATAGAAGCCGTCCCGCGCGGAATCAGGTCGCTGGCTATTTCACGGTCCGACAGCCGCAGTGTCGCCATGACCGCGCCGCCCCGCTGTGCCATGCCGTGAACTTCGGCCTGCTTGACGAAGAGTTTCTCCTCCATTGCTCCTGATGCGATCGCGGCCGCCAGGGACAACACTCCCTGGCCCCCGACTCCGGCGAGAACGATGTCGCATTTCATGCCGGGCTCCCCTTCCTGGAATCCTTGATCGCTTCGAGGCATTCGCGGCGCGCAATGATCACCGAAAGGCCCCGATGCTCGATCTCCCTCCTGAGCACTTCCGCGTTGTGCCCGGCCTGCTTCGGGTGTGCCGAGAGAACGTGGAGATGTTGCGGATCCACTCCCACCCCCAGGACGACATGTTCGAGTTGGGACTGCGGCAGGACGGTCGGCTGGGCCCCCGTCATGGCCACCGTGGCGTTGTCTGCAATGATGAGGGTCATATTCGCGTGTGCCGCCACCGCATCCATGAGGGCAGTGACTCCCGAATGCAGGAACGTGCTGTCCCCGATCACCGCAACTACGGGATGGAGTCCGGCCTCCGCGGCTCCCCTGGCCATCCCCACCGACGCCCCCATGCACACACAGGTCTCCACAGCCGAGTGCGGCGGCAGCGCGCCCAGGGTGTAGCAACCGATATCAGAGGTCACCGCCGTCACGGGATAATCCGCAAGCGCGAGCTTTAGGGCCGTCAATGTGTCGGCATGAGGGCAGCCGGCACAAAACTGCGGCGGCCGGCCTGCCAGCGGAGGAATCTGGACTTGCAGGCTGCTCCTTTCCGGCAGGCCGAGCCCCTTGCGCACAATGTCGGGATTGAGCTCACCCTCTTCCGGAATATGACCTGACTCTTTCCCGAGGATCTCGACAGCCGTCGGGAGGATTCCGCGCAGCAGCCGCTCCAGATAAGGGTATCCTTCTTCCAGGACCAGGATCCGCGCGACGTGCGCCGCCATGCGACGGATCTTTCCTACGGGCAGAGGATATGCCCCCACGTGCAGGTGCGACGGATTCCAGCCAAGATCCTCCAGATTCTCCTGGAAGTAGTTGCGGGCAATCCCCGTGGTAATGACTCCGAGCTCCCGGCGCTGCGAGTGGAGACTCAGGGTGTTATAGGGCGATGCCTCCGTGCAGGCTGACATTTCCTTCTGGCGGGCCAGGAGTTCGTGCCAGCGGCGGCGGGCAATATGCGGCATCAGGACCCACGATGCGGCTGCGTCCCGGTTCTTGACCGCAGGATTCTCCGCACGGGGCGCTGCGGTCCGAACCACCGTCCGGCTGTGGGCGAGCCGGGTGACCAGCCGGATCATCACGGGAATCTGAAAGCGTTCGGAGAGGTCGAACGCCTCCCTGGTCATGTCGTATGCTTCCTGCTGGCTGGCAGGCTCGAGACAGATCACGCGCGCAAAATCCGCGTAAAACCGGCTGTCCTGTTCGTTCTGGGAGCTGTGCATCCCCGGATCATCCGCCACAGCCACCACCAGGCCGCCGTAGATGGCTACCAGCGCCGAGTTGATGAACGGGTCCGCCGCGACATTCAGACCTACGTGTTTCATCGATACCAATGCGCGGCGGCCGGCGAAGGACACTCCCAGGGCACCTTCGTATGCCGTTTTCTCGTTCGCGCACCAGGCTGCAAGAGGCCGGCCGTGCTTCGCGCGGTAGCGAATCAGGAATTCCGTGATCTCTGTGGAGGGAGTCCCCGGATATGCGTAGGCAGCCGTCAGGCCGGCATGCGCCGCTCCCAGTGCGACCGCCTCATCCCCCAACAAGACCATCTCGGACATGACCACCTCACGTCGCGGCGCATGCGAAGCGATTATGCGTCTTTCAACAGGTCCTGAACCCTGTGAGTCCTTTCCCAACGGAAGTCCTCGATCTCACGGCCAAAATGCCCGTAGGCAGCCGTCTTCCGATAGATCGGACGAAGCAGGTCCAGGTATTCAATAATGCCTTTCGGCGTCAAATCGAATTGCTTCTTCACGATCTCCGTCAGGCGCCAGTCAGGCACTTCGCCATTGCCCCGCGTGCTGATGAAGACGCTCACCGGCTTGGCCACGCCAATGGCATAGGCAAGCTGGACATTGCACGCGTGCGCCAGCCCGGCCGCAACGATGTTCTTGGCGACATGGCGGGCCATGTAACAGGCCGAGCGGTCGACCTTTGTGGGATCCTTCCCCGAAAACGCGCCGCCACCATGCGGCGCGGAGCCCCCGTAGGTATCCACAATGATCTTGCGCCCGGTCATCCCGGTATCCGACTGGGGCCCACCGATGACAAACTTGCCCGTGGGATTCACGAGATATTTCGTCCTGGCATCGATGTACCTTGCCGGGACCGACTTCAACACCACCTGCTCGACGATCTCTTCTTTCGCCCGCTTGGTGATCTGCCGTCCCGTCCTGTCCAGGATCTCCTCCGTGTGCTGGCTCGAAACCACCACGGTATCGACCCGCTTCGGCTTGCCGCCCTCGAATTCCACAGTCACCTGGCTCTTCCCGTCGGGACCCAGATACGGCAGGATCCTCTTCTTTCTCACCTCGGCAAGTCGTTGGGTAATCCGGTGGGCAAGCATGATGGGCAGAGGCATCAACTCCTTGGTTTCGTTGATCGCATACCCCATCATCAGCCCCTGGTCTCCCGCCCCTCCCGTGTCCACACCCTGAGCGATGTCCGGCGACTGCGTACCTATGGCATTGAGAATGGCACACGTGGAGTAGTTGAATCCGTACTTGGGGTCCGTGTAGCCGATCTCCCGGATCAGGTTTCTCACCATCCCCGGCACATCGACATAGGAGCTCGTAGTGATCTCGCCCCCCACCACAACGAGCCCGATGGTAATGAATGTCTCACAGGCCACTCGCCCCCGTGTGTCCACTTTCATGATCTCATCCAGGACCGCATCCGAAATCTGATCGCACACTTTGTCCGGGTGCCCCTCGGTTACCGATTCCGATGTGAATACGTAATTGTCTCTCGCCATGCGCGTCTCCTCGCTGTAGCCAGCAAAAATGTCCCCATTGGGCCTGGTTCTCTGCCGGGAACCCAGCCGGGCCATATTCCCGTCCTTGCCGCGACCCAACAGCCCAAGAATGCTAGCCCATCTGCGGCCGGAAAAAAACCAGAACATTCCAAAATCGGCTCTGCAGGGTCCCCGGCCCACCAGCACAATTTTCTCCCTTGACCTGTCTAGAGCTTTACACTTTAGAATTCTTATTGCTGGAAGGGAGAAGAAACGGAAATGAATGCACGGAAATTGACGATCGGCGCCCTGGCCCGAACTTCCGGCCTGTCACGCAGCACGCTCCTCTACTACGATCGTCTTGGACTCCTGCCTGCCGCTCAGAGGAGCACTGCCAACTATCGATTGTACTCGACTGCAGAGGCGCGGCGATTGGGGCGGATCTGCATGTACCGGCAGTTGGGCATTCCGTTGAAGGAAATCGGCAGTCTTCTTCGTGAGCCCGAAGGCAACCTTCCGGTGGAAATCCTTCAGGGGCGACTCCAGGCCCTCGACAAGGACATCGCCGAGTTGCGGCGCCAGCAGCATTGCATCGTGCAGCTCCTGCAACAGGAGTCCATTTACGATGAGGATCATATGATTACCAAAGAGAGATGGGTGGAGATCATGAGGGCAGCCGGTCTGGGAGAACAGGACATGAGGAACTGGCACGCTCAGTTTGAAAAAATGGAACCCGAGGCGCACCAGGAGTTCCTGGAATCCCTGGGAATCGAGCCGGACGAAATCAGGAAGATCCGTGAGCACAGCCGCCGGCAGGGCTGAGCAGCCACCCCCTGGATTGTTCGCCCCAGAAAGCCGCCACAGATTTCACAGATTTCACAGATGGAAGAGGCTGAGTGCACGGTTATTCAAATACGATAACGTGCTTCCAAGGATGCAGCAGGACAGCGCCGTCGGACGCTCCCAGGATATCCGTACCCAGGGCACGCTCATGCTCCCGGTGTCTGCCCTGAGGATCTGAGAATACACTCTTGCCGCGTAATTCTCTGGGCCTTGATCGTCCCTTGATCGGGATCTGAAGTCTGTGGTCCGAAATCTGAGGTCTGGAGCCTGAAGTCCGTATTGCCAGGGCTGAAGCCCGCGCTCTCAGACCCTTTCAATCGGGCTTTGCCAGGGCGGGAGTTCTGTGATTCAATGCCGCTATGACAAAGGCTTTGCCGGAACCATGGGAAGCCCTGCTCCGGCAGGTATCGCGATCCTTTTACCTGACTCTGCGTATTTTGCCGGGAACGATCCGCCCGCAGATAGGGCTGGCCTACCTGCTTGCGCGAACGACGGATACCATCGCAGATACGCGGATCGTACCCCTGGACCGCCGCAGAGCCGCGTTACGGGAAATGCGCAGCGCCATCCGGGCTGTCGCGGACGGCCGGAATGCCGAAGAACCTGACCTGGGCGAGCTGACAGACGCATGTAGTGTATCTGCGGGCAGAAGGCTGGCTGCGGAGCGGTCGCTTCTGGAAAACGCCGGAGAGATGATCAGTCTGCTGGGTAGCCTGACCTCGGAGGATCGCTGCCGCATCTGTGATCTGCTCGAGATTATCACACGTGGTCAAGACGCGGATCTCGCCTTGTTCGGCATGGCGTGTGAGGATCGGATCGTTGCGCTTGAATCCGACGATGACCTGGAGGAGTACACGTACCGCGTCGCCGGCTGCGTCGGCGAGTTCTGGACCAGGGTGTGCCGCACCCACCTCTTCCCCAGGGCCGACCTGGACGAGACTTTCCTGCTGTGCAGCGGCATCCGTTTCGGCAAGGGGCTGCAGCTTGTGAACATCTTGCGCGATCTTCCTGAGGATTTGCGGCAAGGGCGCTGTTACCTGCCATCCCGGCGCCTTGCCCAGGCCGGGCTGGAGCCCTCATCCCTCCTGGATCCCGGCGCGATGGGATCGTTTCGCCCTCTATATGCGGGATACATCAGGCAGGCCGAGGAACTCCTTGCCGCAGGCTGGACTTACACCAACGCCTTGCCGCGCAGCCAGGTTCGGGTGCGCCTGGCGTGCGCCTGGCCCATCCTGATCGGCATGAGAACGCTGGCGCACCTGCGTTCGGTCAATGTGCTGGACACATCGCAGCGGGTGAAAGTGAGCCGCGGCGAAGTACGCCTTCTGATGATACGTTCCGTTCTATGTTATCCCCGTCAGACCGCCTGGGACCGCCTGTTTCTCCAGGCCGGGGCGGATCGCGCAATCCGCCCCTTGTAATATCCGCATATCTGCAGAATTCCATTTGGACTTGCGCTAAGGATTGGAGTCGGTTGTCGCCGCCGGCCTTCGCTGCGGCAAAAAGGCGGTATCCAGACGAGCGGCCGCGGACATAGCAACGGTAGCCGCTCCCGGCCACCCATCAGCGTTTTTGGACCACTTGCCCAACTCAGATCTTCATGTTAACCATTTTTGAGAGGAGGTGGGTCATGAAACAGCATGCTTCCAGGCTCTCTCGGACCTTTGCCGCGATTATCCTTGTGGCACACCTTGTTGCCGGCTGCGGAACGAAGCCGGACGCATCCGGCGCCGCGGCCGGCGCCGGGGAAATTGCGCCGCTGGCACTCGGCACGCACACCTATGGAATCACGACGTCCAGTCCGGAGGCGCAGCAGGCCTTCGATCGAGGATTGACGCTTGCCTACGGCTTCGCCCATCAGGCTGCCGAAAAGGAATTTCGCCGTGCCGCGGAGCTGGATCCGCGATGCGCGATGGCGTGGTGGGGGATTGCACTGGTGCATGGTCCGCACATCAATCTCCCTCTCGTGACGCCGGACCGCGCGACAGCAGCCTGGGAAGCTCTTTCCAGGGCACAGGCCCTTTCCCAGGGGGCCGGCGAAACGGAGCGCGCGTTGATCGCGGCGCTCGGCCGGCGATATGTCGAGCATCAGCCTGAGGACAGGCGGCATCTCGACGAGGCCTATGCATTGGCAATGCGCGAGGTCTGGCGCAAGTATCCGGGGGATGCCGACGTCGCGTCGCTGTTTGCGGAGGCCATGATGGATCTGCGCCCCTGGGACCTGTGGACTGCGGATGGCAAACCGCAGCCGGGAACCGCTGAGATTCTGGCCACTCTGGAACGCGCGCTGGAAATCAATCCCGATCATCCGGGCGCCAACCACTATTATATTCACGTGGTCGAAGCCTCAAACAGTCCGGAGCGAGGGGTTGCTGCGGCGGACCGGCTCCTCGGCCTCGTGCCTGGCGCGAGCCATCTGGTGCACATGCCCGCGCACATTTACGCCCGCGTGGGCCGGTGGGAGGACGCAGCCGACGCCAATGTGCGTGCCATCGGAGCCGACGCGGCGTTTCGCAAGGCGAATCCGCGGCCCGGCTTTTACGCCATGTACATGGCACATAACCAGCACTTTCTCGCTTATGCCCTCATGATGCAGGGCAGGAGCGCCCAGGCACTGGAAGCCGCACGCTCCATGGTCGCCTCCGTGCCGGAGGAATTCCTGCAGGAATTCGCCGGCGTGGCGGACGGGTACATGGTCATCGTGCCCGAAGTCCTGATGCGCTTCGGCCGCTGGAAGGAGATCTTGGCGGAACCCGAACCGCGGGAGTCCCTGCCGCTGGCTCGCTCCCTTTGGCGATACATGCGCTCGGTATCGCTGACGGCGCTCGGGCGCCTCGAAGAAGCGGAGAAGGAGCGAGAGGCCTTCCGGCTCGCCGCAGCTGCTGTTCCGAAAGATCGGACCTTCGGCAATAATCCGGCCGGGTTGCTGCTGGAAATCGCCGCCCGAATGCTCGACGGGGAAATGGCAGCCAAGCGCGGGCGCTTCGACGAGTCGGTCCGCACATTGCGCGAAGCCGTCCGGATCGAGGACAGTCTTCGCTATGACGAACCCCCTGACTGGATCCAACCCGTGCGGCACACGCTGGGCGCCGTGCTCATGACCGCCGGCCGCTATGCGGATGCCGAGCGGGTCTACAGGGAAGACCTGGCCAAATTCCCGGAGAACGGATGGTCCCTCTTCGGCCTCGGCCGGGCGCTGAGGCTCCAGAAAAAGGACGTGGAGGCAACGGCCGCCGAAGAACGCTTCCGCAAAATTTGGGCAGGGGCGGATGTGCGGCTGGGATCGACCTGCTACTGCCTTCCGGGAGCATGATCCCGCCACCACTAACGGATTTTTCGGTAGATATTAAATCCCAGCGAGAAATCTCGATTCTCCGCATTGACAGCGTATTTTGCCGGCGTGAAATCCCGGCTCGTCGATAACATGACGGCAAAGACGTGGCCATAGGTGCGGATCACGATCCCGCCGGAGAGCTGCGGCCGTGTCTGTTCGAATCCCCCGAACCCCGCCAGTCGAGCGACGTATTCTCCCTGCAGGGAGAACCGGGGATGCAGCGCGACGTCAGTGCCGAGGCCCAGCGAAAACGTGTTGTTGTCATCAGGATTTATGGCATCGGTACGGAGCACCGGATCCATCCGACTGTTGAAAACCATGGTGGGAATCACATGGAGCCTGAACCTCCGAAAGTCGAAAGCAGAGGCGAACTGCAAAAAGGGAGAGTAATGCTCGCTGAAATTCCGCTGGCCATCCACTCCCCCGTGCAGAGCGGCATTCCAAAAGGATCCTGCGGTGCGGAGCTCGTAGGTGCCGCTGAGGGAGACGATCTGATCAAGACGAGTGCGCGACACTCCGGCGCTCAGACGGTCTGTTAGGGCATAGTTCAATCCCAGGCTGATGTTGGCGCCAAAATCGATCCCAAAAGCATCGCCCGGCCTGGAATTTTCGATTGCCTGAAAAAAGCGATGTTCGATCCGGATCTCGACCGATCCCCTATCGAGATCCATCGGCACTGGAAGGTTCACTACCCTGGAGGTTTCCTGCATACGCAACGGCATCACAGGATCCGGGACCGCCCCTGAAACAGCTTGAGCGGAATCTTCGGAAGGCACGCTGAATCCGTCGGCCGCGTAAATGTATGTGCCCCCTTCGAGGGTTTTCTCATCGGTGACATTACACGCCGCACTGATATGAATGTTCCCTTGGACTGGATTCGGGGCAATCCAGTCGAAGCGGAATACCACCGGGCCATCGCTCACCCCACTATCAGAATCCGCAAGAGCTTGCCGCAAATAGACCACACCGTCCAGCTCCCGGGCATGAACCGTATCGTCCCCCGGTATCAGACGGCCTGCCTGCTTCCCTGACTCCGTTGAGCGAACGGAGACCTGCCAACCCGAGCGCAGGCGGTTCGGCTCACGAATGATGATCGACATCGTGTACCGGTGACCGGCAAGGTATAGAGATGGCACTCCATCCAGTTCGAGAATCCGGCTGCCCGGCTTTTCTCCGGCAGGGTCGAAAGGGACGCCCTGCGGCGGGAAGTCTGAAGTTGACAAGACTTCCGCAACACGCTCACCTCCAACCCGGGTGTCGTGACACCGTGCTGGAACCGCTCCGCCTGTGTGAAGCAACGCGATGAGTCCAAACCACGTGATCACTTTCATTTGTGTGTACCTCCGGCGAGGAGTCAGAAATCCTGAGCGGGAAGTGATCAGGCGGCTTGAGGTCGGGTTATTCGTATCTGCCCCGTGTGCGCCAAGCCCGATCTTCGGCGGAGCCTCGAATTGCAGCCGCTGCGATTCTCCGCAGCCTGCACAGGGGGCTCAGAAAGAGAGTCATCACCCACAGAAACCGCTCCACCCCGTTCCCGCTGACTGATTCTGTCCCTTGGCGCACACCGTTGAATGATCCCCGTTTCCCAAACATCCGGCGCTTCACTGCACATCGTGTTCCCCGAATCGAGCCGCAGCCGGACGCCCTTCAGTTGGATATCCCCGGAGGCTTGCCGCGCACTACCGGTATCGCGGTAAACAATCCCTGGTCCTGTACCAATGCCACCGCCGCGAATTGCCTGCCGTCTGCTGTCGTCAGCACGATGGAACCCTGAAACTTGAAGTTTTGATCGTTGATTTCCTGCCAGAAGAACCGGGCGATATGCTTTCCCGGGGGCAGCGGATTGAGGTCGGACGGTTGAAGCGTCCGGACTATGTTGCCGTCCCCGTCCAGCAGGCGGATCGTGATATTGACGGGAGTGTCTTCCGGATTTGCCAGCGCATAGCCGGTGTACCGGCCCTGGAGCCCGTCGTCATTGACGGGAATTGTAACCGCTTCGGCCTTTTCACCGGCGAGAACGCCTGCAACTGTCTGGAGACTGCTGCCGCTGCTCAAGCGGAAAGTCGCCACACCGCTCAGAATCCCGCCGCTGCTCTCCACCCTCGCCCAGCCCGCTCGTGTGGAATCCGCGGCGTTGACAGCGCTTGCAGTCAGGAACCGGCTCCCTCCCGGCATCAGGTTCAGGTCGATCGACGAAGCTACAACCGGGTTCCCCGGGCCGGATTGCCGGGGATCGCCGGAAACGGTGATGGCAGACTCAAACGGGGTACCGTCTGATTGGGTGAAAACGAGTTTGCCAATTACGGCGTCGGCCCCGGTATTCAAAAAAGAGAAAGTGGTGATGTAGCCTCCGCCCACGGCTACTTGAGCGAATATCGCCGTGATAGGGAAGGACTGTTGCGGTGCGGGACTCGAGACGGCACTGGTGGTGTAAATAAAATCACCCGTCGGGACGAGGTTGTTGTTCGCTGCGTTTCCGGCGGCACTGAAACGGATGGAACCGACATTCTGCGCCGGCGCGACCCAGTTGAACGTCCAGGTGCGCCCTTGTGCGTTGCCCGCGGAAGTCCCGTTGGAGGTGTGGGTGATATATTGAACTCCGTTTCCGGATGACCGCACGAATGTGCTACCGTCAGTGGAAACCAGCATTCCCGCCTGTGATCCCGTACTTTCGACGCGAGCCGCGAGCTCAAATCCCCAGCGCAGTTGTCCGGATTTGCTGAGCGCGACCGTGATGGGATACGTTTGCCCGGGCTGGTAGCCCTGGGGCGCGCCTGAAATGGCAAAGTTGCCCCCGGCTGCGTTCAAGGCGTTGCCCGAGTGGCACTCGACGCACGTGGGCTCGCCGAAATCGCCTGTCCGCTCCAGAGGAGGCCCCGAAGAAAAGGCGAGCAAGATCCCGCACGCGCCCACGAAAACAGAAATTAACCCCGGCAAATACTTCCTTGGTGTAGATTTTTCTTTGGAAACTGTAGTCATCCCTGCCACCCCGCCAATTCTGATGCGCTAAAAACACCCGTCACCATTGGACAACCGTGAAACTTTGTTATCAGGATAGATCTGCACAACAACGAAATGTTTCACGAAATTCATGCGCCGCGCGAAATTCTGCGGCTTGGCGGCTGTGTCCCGGACGGAATGCCTGACGAAGGCATATGCGGTTTTCTCGCTGCAGAGTGTCGCCCCAATTGGTCCCGGCTCGCCGCCCGGACCTGCACCCTTCATGGCGCCGGGCGCCCGCGCCTCTTCACCGAAAGGCCGCCATGCCGGTGGGTGGGGTCTCGATACTCATCCAAATGCGGGAAATGTGGCCGGCCCCCAGAGCTCCTGCCCCCCGATATGCCCCCCGACTGCCCAGAGGATGGCCAGCAGCACTGTCAGAAGGACGAGGAGATATCGGTTCGGGCTTCTGCCGCGAAGGCTGGCAACGCCGAACCACGCCAGAAAAGCGGCAACGACCGTGCCGGAAATGCCCAGGATCTGATGACGGCGTATCTGCGCGTTGGCGGGGATGTTCTCCACGATGAAGCCGCCCTGGATGAAGGGCTTTCCTTCCTCGTTGAACCTCCCTTTCGCGGCGGCGATTCCAGTGACGAGAGTGGGCAGAACCGTCACGAATGCGGTGATGCAGAGTACGGCGCAAAACCAGGAGAGCTCCTTCCGGGATACAAACAGCAGTGCAATTGCTGCGGCGGCCGCGAGGACAGCCGATGCCGTGGGCAAGTGAGTCATCGCCGAATGGTTCTGCGCCAGAAACTGCAGCACGGGGGTTTCCTCCTTATCGTCGGATCCATGCCCACCCTTTCCGGCAGGGCGCAGGAAAGGATCCACCGGCGCGGTCCTCCGACTCCTAACTTTCTGTTACAGTGATTACGCCGCCCTCGAGCGTGACACGAAAGCGTTTTAGGCTTCTCTCTGCGGGTCCGCTCACATAGGTGCCGTCAATCTTATATGCGGAGCGGTGGCAAGGGCACTGGATAAGGGTAGGGTTTTTCACCTCGACATCGCACTGTCTGTGCGGGCATTTATTGCTCATCGCCGCATACTGCCCTTCACCAGTGCACACGATGAGCACATCTCCTGCAGGTGTTTTCTTTACGAGAACGGATCCGCCCTGCTTTTCCAATTCCGGGAAGTCGGCGATTTTGACGGTTGCCAGGACCGCGGTCTGCTGATCCCGGGACGGGAAGCCCGTCCTTCGAAAGGCCAGCGCCGCCCCGCCCATGATCGGGAGACGATGCGCCAGGGTGGAGAGGAATGTTCTTCTGGTTTGTGTTTGCAGGTGTTCGGCTCCCATGGCTGGCCTCCTTCTGCGCACGGACGCTTTTTGTTCCCTGATCCGGTTGGGGTGCAGCCATCTCCGGCTGCCGAGCCCCCAGGAAAATATCTTATATAAGAAAGTATAAATTGACCAGATCTCAAACGCCTCGCACCTTCCGGGGGCGTGTCAATCCGGGCGATCCGATCGCTGTCTGCAGCTGAAACGGGGAGAGATGAAGATCCACGATCCAAGTGTTATCTGGGGGAATACCCTTCGCGGGCGCGAATCCGGACTGACTTCATTCCCTTGAGGGTAACCTGGATCGTGCGCCAACTGCCATCATCCGCGGGCGGGGCCGCATAGGTCAGCAGGTACGCGTGGCGGATGTCCTCGGAGATCTCAGAAAAGACCCGGCCCACCTGAGACGTCTTCCGGACCTCATACGCCTCCCCCCCAGTAGCCCGCGCGATTTCTTTGAGCGTCCGGACAAGCTGCTGGGAGCCTAGCGCCCTGCCCTGAGCTACCGTGTAGATCGGAATTCCAAGAGTTTTCGCCCGGATCGCAGCCGCCATCGAGTTGAGATAGCTCGAATTGTCCTGGCCGTCGGTAAAGACAATAATCGCCTTCTTACCCTTCAGCTCCGCCAGATCCGCGGCCACCTCGGAAAGGGAATCGTAAAGTGCGGTGCCGCCCCACGGCATGAGGCGCAGCACCGCTCGCTTTGCAGCAGCCTTGTCCCGGGAATAGTACTGCATCATGCGCAGGGTGGTGTTGAACGCATACACTGCAAACCGGTCCTGATCGCGGAAGGCATCGATCAACTCCAGGACAGCCCTTTTCAATGCCGGCATGGCTGCCTCCATGCTCCCTGTGCCGTCGAGGAGGATTGCGCAGTCAAATGCCGTCGACATGGGCTCGAAGCCCGAGATCTGCTGCAACTCTCCGTTATCGCGGATCTCGAACTGCCCCGGTTGCAGCCCTTCGATATAGCGCCCATGGCTGTCCTTGACCATCGCATGGATCTCGACCGTGCGCACTTCGGTCTTATAGACAATTGCGCTCTGCTGTGTGCCGGGAACGGAGGCCGACAGCCCTGCGATCAAGGGCATCACCAGCGCCGACAGGATCACCAGGCGGATGTCGCGTTTCATCGCATCCTTGATACCTCGTCGAGGATTTCGAGATTGAGGCCATGAAAGGCCTCCTGCAACGATTGCCAATCATAAGGATCGGACAGGCGCAGGCGAGTCAGCAATCCGATTGCCAACGGTTCGGCCACGACTCCGAGCCGCGCAGCCGGAAGGCCATGCCTGTCGAAGAACTCGGCAAGATACAGCTTGAAGTCCCCCGCTCTTGCCGCGAGCCGGCCCGGGAAGATCGTTTGTTCATAATGCTCGTAAGGAGGAAGTTGCATCAGGTGCGGATCGCTGCACCCCAGCACCGGCTGGAGATCCTGTCCCAACCAGCGCAGACGGTCCGGGTTCACGTAGGACTGGAGGTTTCGCAACGCTCGAACGGTCGGTGAGGTATCCTCATCCTTGTTTTCCATCTCGAGATACGCGTCGCACAGGAAGTAGAGGTCGCTCAGGGTTGCCTGCCGCCATAGGGAGCTCCAGTCACGGCGCTCGAGAGCTTGAAAGAGACTCCTGCGACGGTCCGGCGAAAGGAGCCCCAGAGTTGCGCGCCGCAATTCTTCCCGCCTGCCCTCATCGAACGCCGCCCGCAGAATCCATTCCCGGGCCGCGCGGATTTTGAGGCCGACCCAGCGGAGATCGGAATCCCGCAATGACGGCCAGTGCGTGTCACGCAGCGAACCGACAACGATCGCTCCGGCAGGCCGGGCGTATTCCTCAACCTCCGGATGCGTGGCCATCGTGATCTCTCCTGCCGTCCGGCCGAAGTCTGCAAATCCCCCCCGCACGTAGCTGCCAATGGGGTGGCCGCTTATCAGTTCACCGGTCGGGAAGGCAACATCCGTCCGCGCGGACTCGAGCCATCCAAACCGGTGTTTTCTCAGAAAGAGCGGATCATGCGCGATCAGCCCATCCGTCGGGCGCAAGTAACGGGCATAGATGATTCCGGTGAGCGCCAGCCGAACCTGCGGATTGAGGGATGACATCAACTCATCCGCCAGCGCCCTCCATTGCCCCGGATCTGGCGAACCGACCGACAGCGAACGCTTCATTTCCTGAATCGCGCGTATTCCAGCGACCGACCCGAAGCTCCGCAGCACATCGCGGAACGCGGCGCGCTCGCCGGAAGGCGAAGGGAAGTCGGCGTGCGGGAGGCCGCCCATTTTGTCTTCAAGCTCCGCAACACACCCGGCTGCCGCGGCCGGCTCCAGTTTTATACGCCGGGCGGCATGGTATAGGGCGAAGAGAGTCTGAAGGCTCGGCACCCTCTGCAGGTTGAGGACGTCACGGTAGTCCTGCCGGCGGGAGTTCTCGGTGTAGGCTGCAACGGGCTGGTTGCCGGAATCCTGCGGCATCTGCTCCAGCTCCCCCATAAGGAGATCCTGAATCGCGTCATCCGGATTCGAGGCCTCCGAGGACGCTGCGCGCAAAAGCTTATGCATCGCCTCGAGCGACGCTGTCGCGAAGTCGGCGGGCGACGCCGCAAGGAGGAATCGCTCGCAGAGGGAGCGGAAATGCCGGGCTGCATCTTCTTGTGTGAGAGTGCCGGATTCGGCCAGAAGACTGATGATCTTTGTCAGAGCGTCCCACTCGCCGAGTACGTCGTTCTGGAGCAGGGAATCGAGATCCCGGAACCGGTGTTCGAGGCGTACCAGCGTGGATATGTCCTCCGATCCCAGTCCGGCAAAGGATGCAAGGTAGGGCCAGATCCATTGGAGCCGTGCATACTCCCGGGCAAGCAGACTGACGGCTGCTTCATCCAGAGGCACTTTTCTGTGAGCATCCAACCCGGCGATCGCCACCAGACTTGCCAGTCGGGAGAGGTTTCCTCGCACAGGGGGAGTCTTAGCGCCGGCGAGCTGCAGCAGAATGTCGTCCTCGATCCCGGGTGCCGTGCTGCGCACTCTGTCCGGGTCAGCGCCGCCGGTGTTCCACTCCACTTTTAGCTCCAGGGCCGCATCCATCCAGAGCCTTGTGCCGCCCGGGAATATCACTCGTCCGTCGGGGCCTATCGGGAGGCGGGCCAGGACATCCAGAATCGACATGCCCCTGCGTCTGGGATGCCGGTCGCTATTTCCCGCTTGGTTAAGATTGAAAAGACCGCGAAACTTCGCTGCCCGGCCTGGTGAAGCGGTAAAAAACCTCTGGCGCTGAAGATCAAACTGCATGAGGCCTGCAAAGAAGGCAAGAAGCTCGCCTCCATCCTTGCGCAGAAGTGCCGAGAAGAACGCTCCGGGCTCTGCCGGAGCCACCCCTACCAGTTCCTGCCAGACCGATTCGGCCCCGACTCCGCCAGGAACTGCAGCGCGGCCCCCGGCGGTTGACAATGCGGCGGAGTACATCACCAGCAGGTTGGAGTAATTGTTCGCCAGGGTTCTGAGTCCGAAATCCTGCCCCAAAAGCCGGGCCGTTTCAGGATCTTGCGCAGACAGCCCCAAATACGCGCGGGCGACGCGTTGATCTCCGGCGAATACCTCCGTCAGTCTCCCCGGCGGTGCTTTTCCCCCGCAGAAGGCCTGGCACCATGTGGATTCGTCGAACAGGACCGGGACTCTGTCGTCCGTGATTTCCAACTCGAACGGCCTGCCTGATTGAAGTGCTTCCTGCATGCCCATTTCGTCGATGCCTAACGCTGCAGCAGTCATCTGGCCCCCGGATGCCGATGCATGATCGGAGGGCTCGACCACCGTCCTGTGTCCGGTCACCCTGATTTCCCAACCCAACAGATGCAGCGCTTTCTCCGTGACACGACGGCTTTCCTCATTTGTGGCGCTCAGCCGAATCACCGTACGGTCGCCCAGCGGGTTGCCGAGGAGCTTGAGAGCCAGCAGGCGTTTGAAGTAGTCGGATGACCGACCACGGAAGGCAGCTGCGTTAGCTGCATCGAAAGCATCGATGCGGCGGCAGAAGGCCGCCAGGAATTCTTCCCGGCGCGAGCCCTCCGGGGCGCCCGCCAGACGGAGCGCGGCCCTTGTCCCCCCGGGGACAGCCGCTTCCTGCGAAATCGCAGGACCGTGGCCGCGGAACAGCGCAGCGAAACCACCGCGTCCGGCCGCATCCAGCCGGGCGGAGAACCACTCGCTCGATTCCGCATCCTGGTCCCTCAGTGAAACAAGCAGTCCCCGCTCCAGCAGATCGGCATAGTCGGCGGGGTGCGGATCACTCGCTTCGCAGGCTTCCACCAGCCGCCGGTATGCCGATCCTGCGTTCTCTCCATACTGGTCCTCAACGAATGCATGACGCCGGAGCAGCTCGATATCCCGGGATTTTTTGGCCGCCTCGGCCAGGGTGCGTCTGGCCTCGTAATAGAGGCCAAGCCTCTCTTCAGCATCAGCTGCCAACAGAACATCCCTGCCCTCCACGATCACGGTAGTGGAGGATGGAGGCGCCACCCGGCCGCGGATTTGCTCCTGCGATCCGCCTGATGATCCTGACTCGCCGGCACTAAAACGTGCACCTGTATGAATCGGAATGCTCGAACAGAATGCGGCCAGGCATAGAAGTAAAGGCGGAGCCATCGTGAAGCGTGAGGGAAGGAATTTCATATTATCTCCTGACTCGAGCGAGAAAGGAGCGGGGTGCTGTCATTGCCAGCCGGCCTTCTTACGAGAGCGTTTCACCCGAGCTTGTTAATAAGGATAACGCGCGCAGTCGCTTGTGCAACCATTTTCGTCGGAAGATCCGGGGGAGGAGATTGCGTCTTCCGGTTGCTTCGCCGGATGCTGGATCAACAGGAAAGTAGCGTCGCGGCGCAAATACCGTTCTGATACCGGCTCTCACACGTGCAGCCCCTGCATGGGGGGCATTGCCGGAATGGCATTTACCCGTTGGAGCGGAGTAATATTGGACTTCGGCGCCGGTCAGTCCGGCGACAAGGAGGCTGCATGGAATATCGTCTGCTGGGACGCACGGGAGTCAGGGTTTCGCCGCTGTGCCTGGGAGCGTGGAACTTCGGGGATCCTACTCCGGAACCGGAAGCGCTTCGAATGGTTCACAAGGCAGTGCAGGGGGGCATCAACATAATCGATACTGCGGACGAGTATAACTCGGGAGTCAGCGAGCAAATCTTGGGCAAAGCGCTGGCCGGCGGGTTCAGAAAGCGGGTCATCCTGGCGACCAAATTCCATTTCCCGATCTCCCGGGACGTCAACGATCAGGGGAACTCCCGGCACCACATCATGAACGCCGTGGAAGCCTCGCTGCGGCGTTTGCAGACTGACTGGATCGACCTGTACCAGATTCACCGCCCGGTGCTCGACGTCCCCCAGGATGAAACGCTGAGAGCCCTCGACGACCTGGTGCGCCAGGGAAAAGTGTGTTACATCGGCTGCTCGACTTTTCCGGCATGGATGGTGATGGAAGGAATCGCCATCAGCGAGCGCTATGGATGGGCGCGATATGTCACCGAGCAGCCTCCCTACAATCTTCTGGACCGTCGGATCGAAAACGAACTCGTCCCGCTGGCGTTGCGCTACAATCTGGGCTTGCTCACCTGGTCACCCCTTGCGACCGGCGTCCTGGCGGGGCGCTATCAGCACGCTGCGCGCGTGCCGGAGGACTCCAGGGCTTCCCGGATCGGCGGGTATCTGGCGGAGCGCGTCACGGCGGCGGGCATCGCGGCAGGAGGAAAGGTCGCGGAGCTCGCACGGGGCTGCGGCCTTACCGCATCCCAACTGGCGCTGCTTTGGGTAAAAGACCAGCCGGGTGTCACCTCCCCGGTCATCGGCCCTCGAACGGAGGCGCACCTGGCCGACGCGCTCCCGGTGCTCGATCTCAAGCTGGATCCGGAGATCGCCAGGGCGATGGATCTGATCGTTCCTCCGGGAAGCGCCGTCGCCGACTTCCACAACACCAGTGGATGGATGAAGGACGCCGTAGTGGGACACTGAGCTGCTCAGGCGAATCTCTGCCGTGTGGTGGCTCCCTGCTACTCCCGGGAGCGGGGAGCCCTGCGCAGGGCAGCAATGCGGGGCGCGCGGCTCCTTGGGCTGTCCAGGCTGTAGGATCTGGCGTCGCCCAAGTC
>JAFNAG010000496.1 GCA_017860135.1 Acidobacteriota bacterium | reverse complement strand
TCTGGCCTGCGGCTACTCGCGCATCTGGGGAGACGGCAGCGCCAACATGGTCAATTTCGGTGGCGGGGTCAACTGGTGGCTTGGTGAAAGAAAGGGGATCCGTCTCGAATTTCGAGACCATGTCTACGCAGGAAGCGGCCACAGGCAAATAGCCGAATTCCGGATCGGCTTCGCGTTTCGTTAAGCCGCATTCGAATCTGCGGCGCACCGCCGGGCACGCGGCCTTTCTGTACGCTGCAGCGCGCCCACTATTTTCCGCACTTTGGCCTTGTCCCTGCGGTATGACTCGAAGGACAATGCGCCCAGGGAGTCCCCGGTTCAATGAAGCGCCAGCGTCCGGCTTGGTGAATGTATGTCGTTGCAGCCTCGTTCCTCGCCCTGATTGCCTTTTTCTACTACATGTTGATCTGGGGCCCCGGTGATATCCGTGGGTTGCACGCGGTCTTCGAACACGGTGCCATGCGGATTCGGGTCGCGAAGCCGGACACGCCGTTTGCAGAGGGGGGGCTTCGTGCCGGCGACCTCGTGCTCTCGGTGGACGGATTGCCGGTCCGCAATGCGTACGACTGGACTACCGTTCAAGCGAACATCGCAGTGGGAAGGCCCCAGGAGTGGCTGATATCCCGCGACGGGCAGCAGCTCAAACTGTATTTTACTCACCAACGCGCCACATGGCAGAACCGCCTGGCTCATGCATATCTGGTTCACGTAGGCC
This sequence comes from Acidobacteriota bacterium, assembly GCA_017860135.1. Classification (GTDB taxonomy): domain Bacteria; phylum Acidobacteriota; class UBA6911; order UBA6911; family UBA6911; genus JAFNAG01. The sequence continues at coordinate 2,948 of JAFNAG010000496.1, read as the reverse complement.
TGATCTTCGGGTGTTTTCTCCTGGGCATTCTCATCGGATTCCGGCGCCCCGGAGACACGGCAGCCAGACTCTGCTCCTGGTTCATCATGACAGCCTCCATGGTGTTCGGCTTGCCGATCGGCTGGGCTGTGCTGTGGCGGCAACTGCCGCTGGCGGTTCAGGCGTTTCTATGGATCCCCGAGATCAGCCGCTTTGTGATTGAAGGCATCTTCGTGTCTTTATTCGCGGTATTCCCCCGCCGTCTGTTTCGCGCCCGCTGGCCCTGGCTTGTTGTGTGGGTTCCCGTGCTTTCGACACTCCCCTGGAGAATCTCTGCGTTCTCGTCGATGATATCCGGGCACCCGGCAAACGTGCCGCGCTGGTTCTTTCAGGCGACGAACGTGCGCACGATGCTCTACCTGGGGGCAGGGGTAGTGCTCCTGGCCGTTACGTATCGCCGACTGGCCGACCTGAACGAAAAGCGCCGGGTTCGTGTCCTGATGTCAGGAACTGCCGTCAGCCTGTTAGCCACCATCCCTGTTGTCTGGTACTTCGCCTTCTCGGGATACGAACTAAGCCCCTTGTACACGGTGATCATCTCCCTTTTCTTTCCATTCACACTGGCCTGCCCGCTGGCCTTCGCATATGCCATACTTCGCCACCGCGTCTTCGACATACAGGTGATCATCCGCCAGGGCCTGCAGTACGCGCTGGCTCGCGGAGCAGTGCTCGGCGTGGTGCCGGCTCTGGGCGCCATCCTCCTGCTGGACCTGGCAATCAACAGCCGCCAGCCGCTGGCGGACATACTCAAAGCTCGCGGCTGGATCTACGCGGGTCTCAGCGGTCTTGCTCTTTTGGTCTATTGGCGGCGGAAGCCATGGCTGGAGAGCCTCGACCTTCGTTTCTTCCGGGAGCGATATGATGCGCAGCGAATTCTTCGCGAAGTTGTGGGCGAGATTCGTGAAGCGAGAAGCTTCGAGCGTGTCGCTCCGAGAGTAGTAACGAGGATCGAATCGGCGATACATCCTGAGTTCGTGTCGCTGATGTTGCGTGAGGCAGGACAGCACGACTATCGCCCCCTCGCTTCAGCCCCCACAGACCGGATCGTCCCGCCACTTGCCGCCGACAGCAAACTCGTCGCGCTCGCGCGCGTCCTGGGAAAGCCGCTGGAGGTTCTGCTTGCCGATTCGGGCTGGCTCAGCCAGCGCCTGCCACGGGAAGAGGTCGACTTCGCGCGGCAGGCTCGCATCGACCTCCTGGTTCCGATTGCCTGCAGCGCGGGGCAAAAGGAAGCGGTCCTGGCGCTCGGCATCAAGCGGTCCGAGGAGCCTTATACGCGAGAGGACCAGGAGTTGCTCGAAGCCATCGCGGACAGTCTCGCCCTTCTTCTCGAGCAACCTGCCACTGCCGAGGATCGCCAGTCCGGGGTGCTCGAGGAGTGCCCCGAGTGCGGCATCTGTTATGACTCAGGCCTTGGAAGGTGCGCCGTGGAAGGTGCTGGCCTGGTCAGCGTGCGCCTCCCGCGCACTTTGGCCGGCCGGTACCGCCTGGAGCGGCGCCTCGGGCGCGGAGGCATGGGGACCGTGTACGAGGCATCCGACAGTTCGCTTCAGAGGCATGTTGCCGTGAAGCTGATACGAGAGGATTGGGTGGGCAGCGACGAAGCTGCCCAGCGATTCCAGAGGGAGGCCCGCACGGCAGCCGGCTTCGCGCACCCGAATGTCGTCACCATTCACGACTACGGTGTCGAAGCCGGAAGACGCGCATTTCTGGTCATGGAACTGCTCAGAGGTGCTACGCTGCGTGATGAGCTCAAGCTGCGAACGCGGCTCGATTCCTCTCGGACCGTTGGAATCATGAGGGGTGTCTGCGCCGCAGTGGAAGCGGCACATCGCAGGCAGTTGATCCACCGCGACCTGAAGCCGGAGAACATCTTCCTCGCCCGATCGGAAGGGGCCGAAAGGGCGGGGGAAACTGTAAAGGTGCTTGATTTTGGCATTGCCAAGTTTCTCTCGTCGTCCGACGAAGCGGCGGTCACAAGAACCGATTTTGACACCCATGCCGGGGTTCTGGTGGGGACAATTGCCTATATGTCTCCTGAACAGCTGATGGGCGAAAGCCCGGCTGTTTCCTGGGACCTGTGGGCACTGGCCGTTGTGGTTTACGAGACGCTGACGGGCGCGCTTCCTTTCAGGCCTGCACCCGTGGAGGCCTGGAAACTGGCGGTTCTGTCCGGCAGGTTCACCCCGCTCACCGAGTATCTCAAAGATCCTCCGGCGCAAGTGCAGTCTTTCTTCACCAGTTGTTTTGCATCCAACCGCGCAGAGCGTCCGCGCTCAGCCGACGAATTCCTGCATTACCTGGAGTCCGCGACGGGGTGAGGGAGACAGTCACCGGTGTCCCCATCTTGCCGACGCGTCGATCGGACTTGTGTCCTTTGGGGCGCTGGACTGTTCCCCTTCTACGTTTGGATTTACTCAGGAACCCAGGCATTGAAACCGGCCAGGAGAAAGTCGGAATCGAAACTCAGGAACCCGACGCACCCGGCATCCTCAATCACGGCAAAGCCAACGGCATCGGTATAGGTGACTCGATGGCTTGTCAGCCGGGCAAGCCAGGCGATGGCCGCTGAATGATGTGCTTCTGAGGCGAACAGAATCGAGGCGAGGGTGCTGGTTCGGATCCGGTGAAGCGCCAACGCCGCGGCGGCAACGCCCGCTCGGTGCAGGATAAGGCGGTGAACCTCGGCCAGCACAAGATTCGTCGTGGTGAGGAGCACCTTGCGTGAAACAGCCTCCCGAAACAACCGTTCGGCCTCGGCATGGTTTTGGTCGCGCGCGCTGAAAAAGGCAATCCAGGCGCTGGTGTCCACATAGACCCTATCTCTGCCTGCGCCGCTTCCGGTAACTCGAAGCTGCTTTTTCCGCAACGAAGGTTTCCTCCAGATATTCGTCGATGTGCCCGCTGAC
>JAFNAG010000039.1 GCA_017860135.1 Acidobacteriota bacterium | reverse complement strand
CCGCCAAACCAGGGAAGCACGAATTTGCCGATCAAAGGCTGAACCAGGAAGAGCAGGAAGGCGCTCAAAAACATCGCTGCGCCATATAACAACATGAGAAACCACCTTTTCCAAGATTCACGCGGAGGCGTCCGGCGGTTTTACGTCATCCCATCGCAGGCGCTTCTTCTCACCGGCCGCTTCCACGCAGTTTCCCCTTCTCCACGGATGAGGAATAGGTTTGCATCAGGGAGGTCCAGTTTTCCAACTCTTCCTGGCAGGGGCACGTAAGCGCCATGACAGTGGCAGCAGCAAGGAAAGCCAAGGCACTGGCAGCAACAAGCCAGTGGGGAATCAACTCCCCTACAGCAAACCTGGCCAGAAACTGGGGGCCCGATTCAGGGCTGTCGGGGTGAATGAACAGCTTGGTGAGCCAGACCATCTCCACGAAGTAGAGCACGAGCAGATAGTTTCGCCGCAGCCGGGAGCGCACCGCCAAAAACCAGCTGATGCACAGGCGAGGTTGACGGAGGTCCTCCGCCAGCAGGCTGCGCCAGCGCTGCTGGTCTTCAGGATGCAGCGGGACCAGTTGATCCCGGAAATATCCGACTTCCATCAGGTACAGCCGCCACTGGCTGTGGTGCAGGTGCCGGTAGCGGCGGGCCTCGATGAGAACGGAGATCCCGAGGATTGAGATCCCGAGGAGGAGCGTATAGTGGGGCACCTGCGCGGACCCCAGCGTGAACGTAGCCAGGGCCACTGTCAGCAGGATTCCCCAGTTGCTTGTGATGTCCAGCCGCTGACGCCACACCGTCATGCGATGGATCTCTCCACGATAGAGATGTGCCATCGCAGTGTGGAAGCTGGGGGATTCCCGGCCTGCCCCCTGCAGGCCGCTCACCTGCTCCGCGAGATCCTTTTCCGTCATGGTGCGATACTGTAACACTCCTTGGCGAACCCGGAAAAGAGGATAAACATGCGCGGCAGTGGCAATGCCCGAGTACGCGGACATCTGGATGCGTTTCCACGTGAATTCTGGATTAACTCCTGATACCCTCACCCTTTGAGTGACGGAGGGTTTTCGTGCCTCAGACGGTCAAGCCGGTGGTCATTTCCGACCTCAGCGGCTACAGGTTCAAGAACGGGGGGCCGGTGTGCTGTGTCGAAAAGGCCTTTTCGCTGATCGTCTCCGGGGCAGACGTCCTCGACGCACTTGTCGCAGGCGTGAACATCCCTGAACTCGATCCGGAAGAGACCGGCATCGGGTACGGCGGCTTGCCGAACGCGGACGGCGTGGTGCAACTCGACTCATGTTGCATGCATGGGCCGACCAGGCGCGCAGGCGCGGTGGCGGCGATCGAAGGGATTCGCACCCCCTCGCTGGTTGCCAAGGCGGTTCTGGAGCAGACCGATCACCACCTGCTGTGCGGCAAGGGAGCACAGGACTTTGCCAGAAACCTCGGTTTTCCAATCGAGGTCGACCTGAACACGGCGAAATCCCGCGGGCTGTGGCTCGAGTGGAAGCGGCGCGTGGATGCGCAACATTATCTCGATCCTGCGCGAAAGGACCGGGCCGGATATGAGATAGCGTTGCAGATGATGTGGGAGGGCCTCATCCCGGAAGGGAGTTTTTGGGGCACCATCAGTTGTCACGGAATCGGGCCGAACGGCGCCATGGCAGGCATGACATCAACCAGCGGGACTGCCTGGAAGATTCCGGGCCGCGCGGGGGATTCTCCGGTCATTGGCGCGGGAGTGTATGTCGACAACGGCGTCGGGTCCGCCGGCTCGACCGGTCGCGGCGAAGCCAATCTCTACGCTTTGACTTCCTTTTTCATCGTCGAGTGCATGCGCAGGGGGATGCATCCCAAGGACGCCGGTCTGGAGGGATTGCGGCGCATCAAGGCCAACACGGTTGAATCGCGGCTGCTCAACAGCCGGGGGGAACCGGCGTTTAACATCCGTTTCTTCGTCTTAAACGCCAGAGGACAGTATGCCGGGCTGAGCATGTACGCGTCTGGAGAGACCGCTTTCGCCGTCTGCACTGAGAACGGCGCAGAAATGCAGCCTCTCGAGCCTCTGCTCCCGGGATCCCCCGGCGATTGAACAGGCGGGGATGGCTGCTTTACGGCCGGCATCGAGAGACCGACGGGATTGTGACGACAATCGGTCAGATTGTCAGCCCGGAATGACAACCGCGAAATACACAAAACACGCGAGAAAGCTTCGTGCGCCTTGCGGCATTCTCATTTTCTGTCACACCACCACCCGGAATTTAAAAGGAGTCATGGATGAGACTGAGGCTTAACCACGGATTTGCAGTCGCCCTGGCGCTGCTCGCACCGTCCGCGGGCAGCCATGCCGCGGAAATCAGGAGTGCGGGCCAGCCGGCCCGGCTCGACATTCGCCTCGCCGGCGATCACAGCATTCGCATCACGCTCCGGCCGCTCAGCTACGGGCAGGAGTTCCCTTTTTCCCCGTCGCTCGTGGAACGCCGGTGGCCCGCGCCGGCCATCAGCCTGCGTGAGATCGACGCCCCGCTGAGCCGGCGAGTGGGCGGTCTGCAGGTGACCGTCCGCCCCAATCCGCTGGCAGTCGCCGTTTGGAGGGTGGACGGGACACGGATCACCGACCTGACATTTGACCCCGATACGGGCAATGTGTCATTCACGCAGGGGAATCGCCCGATTCTCGGCATGGGAGAAGGCGGGCCGCGGATGGATCCAAAAACCTGGCGCGAGCAGCAGCTTGAGTTCGACCGGCGAGGGCGGTTTCACGAGATGGTTCCACGCTGGCAGGCGCAAGCGTATGGGTCGCGCAATCCGGTGCCGCTGCTGGTGGGAACAGAAGGCTGGGGGCTTTATGTAGCCACTCCATGGGTGCAGGTGGATTTGACGCCGGGTGAGCGAGGTGTGTTCCTGCCCTGGAAACCTCCCGATGCGGGCCAGGATCAGCGCACCTATACGGCGCAGGTCCAGGGACGTCCGCCGGTCGACGGCATCGTCTCCGGGGTGTTGGACATGTTCGTCTTCGACGCGCGCGATCCCGCCGTCTTCATGAAGGAAGTCAGCCTTCTCACCGGATCCGCCGCGATGCCGCCGAAATGGTCGCTGGGATTCATGCAGTCGCACCGCACGCTCGAAGATGAAAACCAGCTGATCCGAATCGTTGACACCTTCCGTGAGAAGAAGATGCCGCTGGACTCGGTGGTCTACCTGGGCACCGGCTTTTGCCCGCGCGGCTGGAACACAAAGCAGCCTTCGTTCACCTTCAATCCCGAAGTCTTCAAGCGCGATCCCGGGCAGACCATTGCGGACCTGCACCAGAGGAACGTCAAAGTCATCGTCCACATCGTCCCATGGGGGCGGGACGAGGGGCTGCCCACGCTTCAGGGAACGATCCCGCCCGCCGCGGGGGAACCTCTGAACGAATCGCACATCCTGAATTACTGGAAGCAGCACCTGCCGCTGATCGGAGCCGGCATCGACGCCTTCTGGCCCGATGAAGGGGACTGGTTCAACCTGTTCGAGCGGATCAAGCGCCATCAGCTCTATTACCAGGGCCCGATCTCGACGACTCCGAATGTGCGCCCGTGGAGCCTCCACAGAAACGGCTATATCGGCGTCGCCCGCTGGGGAGGCTGGGTCTGGTCGGGCGATACGGATTCCGCCTGGCGCACACTCGAGGGACAGATCATGGTCGGCCTGAATCACTCGCTGAGCCTCTCCCCATACTGGGGCTCCGATACCGGCGGCTTCTACCCCAACGCCGAGCTGACAGGCGAACTGTATGCCCGCTGGTTCCAGTTTTCTTCGTTCACACCCTCGTTCCGGTCGCACGGCCGCACCTGGTGGACGCGATTGCCGTGGGGCTGGGGCCTGAGCGAGATGGGCCCCCTCGAAAACGGCCGCAACAACCCCCTTCCCTCCGAATTGAACAATCCGGCCATCGAACCGGTGTGCCGCAAGTATGCCGAGTTGCGGTATCAGCTGCTGCCCTACACCTATTCGCTTGCGTCGGAAGCAACCGGCACCGGCATGCCCCTGATGCGGGCTCTATGGCTCCATTACCCCGACGACCCGCACGCCGTCGAAAACGGCCGGGAGTACCTCTGGGGTCGCGACCTGCTGATCGCCCCGGTTTACGAAAAGGGCGCGAAGTCCCGTGAGGTCTACCTGCCCCGGGGCGACTGGTTTGACTGGTGGACGAACCATAAGGAAGCCGGCGGCCGCAGCGTCAGCCGCCAGGTCGACCTCGCCACCATGCCGATTTATGTCCGAGCCGGAGCTATCATTCCGGTGGATCCGGTCAGGCAATACACGAGCCAGCCCGTCGACGGACCGACAACCATCAGGATTTACGGCGGGGCGAACGGACAATTCACCCTGTACGAGGACGACGGGTACAGCCTCGATTACCTGCAGGGCAAGGCTGTCTGGACACGCATGATGTGGGACGACACTGCCAGGAGACTCACGATCGAGCCGGGTACACCGGCAGGAGTGAAGGGGGGCGGCACGGCTGCCCAGCGAACGTTCCAGGCCCACCTTCTGCCCGCGGGCACCATAAAAACCGTGACCTACAGCGGCCGCCGCGTCGTGGTGACGTTTTGAGCAGCTAAAATCAGGGGATACTATAGGGTAACCGCGGTATTCACAAATACACCAAACCAGTCGGTCTGGGAATCGGTATCGGCGTCGCAATCGCTGTCGGGATCGATATCGAATTCATGCCGCAGGCCTACATCAATGCGGCGGATTTCAGTTCTTTGGTGTTTTCGATTGCGATTGCGACCGCGGTCCCGATACCGGGAGCAAATATAGAAGGCCTACGTGCCAAAACTTCGCCCGGCGTACAACCCCAAACCGTGACGCCCCGACTCCTGACTACTGCGATTCCTTGCCGACCATTTTGAGATCGCTGCCGCATCCGCATTTGCCGGGTTTCTGGCTGATGGTCTTGCACGAGCAGGTCGGGCCGCAGGCGCAGACATACTTGCCGACCATATTGAAAGGCCGGTCTTTGCTCCATGCCGCAGCCTTGAAATACGCTGTGTTCTTCTCCACCTTGGTCACCTTTGCGGTTACCAGGTCGTTGCCACAGCCGCATTTCCCCGCTACCGACGAAACGGTAAGGCAGTCGCAGGTTTCACAATTGCAGACTTTGTACTCCTCGTCGACTTTAACGTTCAGCCTTCCGCCGGCATCCTGGTAGGCATACCCGGCCAGGGCAAGCGCCGACAGCACAATCCCTGCATAGAAAAAAACTATCCTGGATTTCATTCTTCCTCCATTGACGTCACTTCAGAGCCAGCCGATACACTCCGGTTTGGAACCCACAACCCGATGAACCCGGCAATTCCATGCTGAAATGTTTTCAGGCTAATGATACTACGGGATCAGACTATGTACAGGATTTCATGCACCTGATCGCAGATCCCCAGGGCTATTTCTTTCTCGCCCTTTCCGCGCGTCCCTGCTCCACCATTTGCTTCACTTCCTTCATGAGGGTGGGCACGTGGTAGGGAATCCCGTCCTTGATGGTCCACTCGATGCCGCCGCCGTGCGCGACTTTCACCTTTGGATCCCCGGGCGCGATGGCACTGTAATTGTTAATCACCTTCCCGTCGTAGGTCACGACGTCGGTTCCGTAAGGATTCAGCAATCTCAGGTTCTCGACCGGATTCCCGTCGACAACCAGCAGGTCGGCAATAAAATTCTGCCGGACGCGGCCGAGACGATTTTCCATGCCGATCATTTTGGCCCCGTTCACCGTCGCCATTTTGATGACTTCGAGCGGATGGAACCCGGCTTCCTCGAGTAGTTCCATCTCGTGGGCCTGGCCGAATCCATAGACCGAGTAAATGAACCCGGCGTCGTCACCCACGGTGATGACACCCTCTTTCCGTGCGAACTCCACCAGCGCATCCATCCACACCTGGTAGCTCTTCCTCCAGCGGACTTCCTGGGTGTTGGTCCAACCGAGAAGATAGGAGCCGTGGTTTCTCATGTCCGGCATGAAATACTGCTCCAGCGTCGGGTGCAGGTATTCCTTGAACCAGGGCTGGTTCTGCGCACGGATGACGTCTCGGCTGGCGATGTAGATGGACAGCGTCGGGCACCAGAACACATGGTTTTTGACCATCAGGTCGAGGACGCCGGAGAGTTTTTCCCTGTTGAGGTTGGGCTGGATGTACAACTCGCCCGCGCGGCCGAAGCGGTGGATTTCATTGTTGCTGTTGTGCTCGGGGGGAAAATTCTGAATTCCGTCGAGGGCGGCGTCCGCGACGCCGTAGAAGTGCTCGATGGAGGTGATCCCGAGTTCAGCCCAGTCTTTGACCGTGGTTTCGTCGACAGCATTGTGAACTGCGCTGCGCAGGCCCTGCTTTTTGGCTTCGTCCATGAGCGCCTCCGCCAGGTCGCGGTCCATGCCGGAGAGCTTCAGGCCGTCGACACCCTCCTCTTTCGCGTAGCGCACGCCTTCGCGGACGAGTTCTGGCGTGTGCGATCCTTTGGCGCTCCAGATGCGCTCGTAGAGCAGGATCCGCGGCGCGACCAGGGAGTGGTCCGCGCTCCTGGCCCGCCACTCTTTTGCCTTGTTCCAGTCTGCGCCGACGTCGCGGACAGTGGTCGCCCCCGCTGCGAGATAGAGGTTCATTTCATACTGAAACGGCTGTGGAATGCCGCCGCGCTCATCCTGGAGGTGTATGTGGCCGTTTACGATCCCCGGCATCACATATTTGCCGGTGGCGTCAATCGCGGCGTCCGGGGTCCAGCCGCGCGGCATAGCGCCGACGCGCGCGATCAGCCCGTCCTCGATGCAGATGTTTGTCGGGCCGAACGGGGGTTCCGCGTTGCCGTAAATGACCATGGCGTTGCGGATGAGCAGCCGCTTGTATTGTTTCGCATGCTCCGGCGCATTCGCCGCCGGTACCTGAGGCCCGGCTTGGTCTGCCGGCAGGCCGGGACGTCCAGAAGCCGCCAGACTGAGCACCAGGGCAAAAAACAGCAATACTCCTCCTACAGCTCTCTCCTTCATGATCGCCTCCTGCCGAGGATCGCAAGATAAACAAAGTGACCGACACGATGTGTTTGTATCCCATCAGGCCCCGCTCGGCAAAGGAAATTCAGGCAAAATCAGACACTTCCATCTGTGAAATTTGTGAAATCTGTGGCAGGCTTTTGTTCTGGGAACTGCAGGGTCGCACCCAGTTTCGAATTGCATCCGACGGAAGGCGAGGATGCGCACACAGGTTCTTCCTCGGCGGGAGGGCGCGCATTTGCGTGACGCTGCAGCGGGAGTGTGGAATCGGGAGGAGGCCCGACTGCTCGGGCGGTTCCGGACTCCGGTGCAGATTCAGCGATTTCTCAACGAACTGCCATACAACGACAGGCCGACCGCCCTGTCGCCCCGGCGCGTCCTGCGGGAGCACACTGCCCACTGCTTTGAAGGCGCCTTGTTTGCCGCAGCCGCCTTGCGCCGGCTCGGATACCCTCCACTGATCGTCGACATGCTCGCGCGCAATGACGATGATCACGTGATAGCGGTGTTCCGCCGGAACCGGCTCTGGGGAGCCGTCGCGAAATCCAACACCACCCTGCTCAGGTTCCGCGAACCGGTGTACCGGTCCTTGCGCGAACTGGTGATGTCCTACTTCGAAATGTACTTCAATACCCGCGGCACCAAGTCGCTCCTCAGCTATTCACGGCCGGTCAATCTGGCCCGGTTTGATTGCCGCGCATGGATGACATCCGAAGATGATCTCGACTACATCGGAGATTACCTGGGAACGATCCTGCACACTCCCGTCCTCGGCAGGGCGGATCGCAGGCGGCTGAGCCCGGCGGATCCGGAAGTGGTGCGCGCCTGCTTCCTCGGTTCCAAGGAGTCGGGCCTGTTCAAGCCCCGCTGATGTTCTCCTGCCGGATCATCCGGTCAGGAGGAGGAAAAGCACCAGCGACAGGATGGTCCCCAGAAGAGAATCCAGCAGGTAGTGATACCGCAGCACTACCACCGCTGCGGCAATGCTCAGTGCGATCCACAGGAAGCAGATTCCCGCCGGAAGGTTCCAGCGCAACAGCACAAGCGAGGCGGCGACACAGGCAGCGACGTGCGCACTCGGGAAGGTGTTGGCCTGAATGCTCCAATGACGCAGGACCCACAGATTGAGGTTTCGTGCCCCGCATCCCCGGACTGGGAGGTTGGGCTCCGCATGCAGCAGTCGTGGAGGGAGAGCGGGCAGAATCGGAACCAGGGCGTAGCACAGGTAGGTCGGGGGCAACACAACCGTCCAGAACTCACCCGCGTGGGCCCCGAGATGGAGAAGATACAATGCGCCCAGCGCCGCAGGTATCAGCGGGTAGCATACAGCGTAGGCAACTTCAAAGTATCCGGACAGGAACGGATTCCATTTCACCTTGCCCGGCCCTGCCGCGAGCCGGCCAAGCATCCTCTGATCCAGTCTCCACAACATGGACTGGAACCTGTGCCACGGCTTTGTGAAGAGCTGCCCAGCCTGATGGTAGGCGACCAGTAGGAGCGGCACGGGCAGCCAATCCCGGAGCGCAATGCTCGCCTGGTTCGGAAGGACATTACCCGAAAGCGCCGCGAGCACACAGGCGGCAGACCCTGCGGCGCCTATCGCCCAGGACCGGATCCTCCGGTCATAAGGGAGCGGCAGAACCCACGCCAGCACCGCCATGCAACAGAAGAAGAGGATGTTCAATTGAAGTGCCACGAGGTATTACTATCCGAGCGCCACCTCCGGGCGCAAGCAGTTTCGGCGACTGGGGCGAAACCTGGAAATGTTGCCGTGCGTCGATGTTTTCTACTAAGATGGGCAGGATTTGGAGCGCGGAGGGGATTCGGTCAGACCGGGTTTTGAAGCGCGCGGGCTAAAGAGGGTGTCCAACGGTTGGTTCACGGCGCGACCAGGCCCGAAGGGCCGGCAATAAATCGGCCCAGCCGTCAGGCCGGGATAGAGATGGAGCGTGGTTGAGCGCAGTAGGTGCGGCACTCAATTACTGAAAATATAGAGGATGTGCCGGCCCTTCGGGCCTCATTTGTGGCCGCGCCCTAACCCCGCGCTGACGCGTGGGTCGATTCACTTCCGGCACTCCGCGCCTCAGCTTGCCGTGGTGCAACCGTTGGACACCCTCTAAATCCCGCGCTCACGGTGTCTGAGGCCCGCGCCACTATTGACATTGCATGGACCTCCAGAGGAGAAATCGACGGACATGAAGAAGATCGTGCTGGTTTCCGGATTGTTGCTTTTTGGCATGCCGCAGCTGTGGGCACAGAAATACGAATGGCTCAAGAAAGGCGTTTATGATGCGGCCGTCCCCGCTCCCGAATCGGTTCTGGGGTACGAGATCGGCGCGTACCTGACTGACCACGCCCAGATGGTGGAGTACATGCGCAGGCTGGACCAATCGAGCGACCGGGTGCAGATGTTTGAATACGGAGTGACCTACGAAGGGCGCAGGATGTACCTGCTGGCGATCAGCTCGCCGCAGAATATGGCGAAACTGGAGCAGATCCGCCAGACGATCGCGCAGCTGCGCGATCCCCGCAAGACCTCGCCCGCCGAGGCCGCCCGGATCGCCAAAGAGACACCCCCGATCGGCTGGATCAACTTCGGCACCGACGGCAACGAGACCAGTGCCTTCGAATGTTCCATGCAGCTCGCCTACCAGCTGGTTGCGGGAACCGATCCCCTGACCCGGAAGATCACAGAGAACGTAGTCGTCATCATCAACCCGTGCCTGAGCCCGGACAGCCATCAGTGGTTCGCGACGTGGGCAAAAGCAGTCACGACACGGAAAGAGGGCAATCCGGATCCGCAGGCCGCCGAACACGAAAATGAATGGTTCATCGCGACGGACGGCAACCATTACCTGATCGATGTCAACCGGGATGCTTTCGCCCTGACGCAGCTGGAGACCCAGGCGGCTTCGAAAGCCCTCTATCATTGGAATCCCCAGATCTGGGTCGATAACCACGGGGAGCCGGAAGAATATTTCTTCGCACCTTTCTGTTCCCCCGTCAACCTCAACTTCCCGCAGGAAATGCTGAAGTGGGCCACCGAAATTGGCAAGAGCAACGCCCGGTACTTCGACCAGTACGGGTGGACGTACGTCAAGGATGAGAGGTACGACATCTACTATCCCGGGTATTGGGACGCCTACCCCTCCTTCAGCGGCGCCATCGGGATGACATACGAAACCAACGGCGGCGGGGGGAAGGGTTTTGCATATGAGCGCTCCGACGGATCGATCGCGACGCTGCGGGAGTCGATCCACGCCCACTTCATCGCCGACATGTCCTCGCTCGAAGTGCTCGCCGACAACCGGGAAGGGTTCCTCAAGTACTTTTACGACTTCCGCAGAACCGGCATGGAGGAGGCGGACAAGGAAGCGGTCAGGCAGTACATCCTCCCCCCGGGAACGGATCCGGGACGCACGCAGAGCCTCGTGGAACTCTGCGTCCGTCATAACATCGAGGTTTACAAGAGCACAGGTCCGGTTTCGGTCCAGCGGGCCCAGACCTATTTCGATCGCAGCCCGAAGCCCCGGACATTCCCCGCCGGAACGTTTGTCATCCCCCTCAGGCAGCCGCAGAAGCGACTCCTCAAGGCGCTGTTTGAGCCGGATCCCAGACTCGAAGACAAGTTTCTTCAGGAAGTCCGTGCGACCATGGAACGGAACAGGAAGCTGGGCACAAGCGTGACGAAAGAGCCGCTCTGGTTCTATGACATTACTGCCTGGTCACTTCCTGTGACGTATGGCCTCGTCGAGGCGGCTTTCTCCGAAGACGTGAGCATCCTGCCGGCGGGGACCCTCGTAAAGGAGGCGCTCAGGCCGTCCGGCGGCATCATCGGAGGCAGGGCTGGACAGGCCTATCTTTTCTCCTTCGCCACGGACGCAGGGGCGAAGCTGGCCGGCAGGCTTCTGCAGGAGGGATACAACGTTGCTCTGATGCTCAGGGGCTTCGTCAACGGCGGCCGGGAGTTTCAGCCCGGAACCATGCTGCTGCGGACCGGCCGCAACCCTGAGAGCGTTCACGCCCGGATCGCCCAGCTCGCGGGCGAGTATGGGGTTGAGGTGGTGTCGGTGAATTCCGGCTGGGCCGAGCAGGGCATCTCATTCGGGTCTTCCTACGTGCACAATTTGAAAAAGCCACGAATCATGGTCCTCACGGAGGAACCTACCCGCCCTACTTCGTTTGGTTCCGTGTATGCGCTGCTCGATCAGCGCTTCGATCTCGAGTTTACCGCGCTGCGCGGTGATCGCTTCACATCCGCGGACCTGAGCCGTTACAATGTAATCCTCTTCCCGGACGCTTCCCCCTCTCGCTACCAGGAAACCCTCGGGGAAACCGGGGTTTCCAGACTCCGGCAGTGGATCCGCGACGGCGGCACTTTCATCGGGATTCAGGGCGGCGCGGCATTCACGGCGCGGAAGGGGGTCGACCTGACCGACGTGCAGCTGGTCACCGAGGTGCCCGACAGAACCGCGGGAAAACCCGACGCAAGGAAGCCGATCACGAGCCTTCCCGGGGCGATTTTCAGGGGTACGGTCAATACCGACTACTATCTCGGCATTGCCCAGGCTCCGGAGATTGCCGTGCAGATGCGCGGGGATTCGTTCCTTTCCTTGTCGCGCGCCGGTGCCAACGTAGTCACGTTCCCGGAAAAGTCGTGGATCATGGGCCACGTCTGGGATGACACCGAAGAGGCCCTCAGGCAAGCGGCGTACATGGTGGATGTTCCGCTCGGAGCCGGACACGTCGTGCTGTTCGCGAACGATCCTACCTGGCGCGCCTACTGGAGAGGTCTCGACCGCCTGCTGCTCGCGGCAATCCTGTTCCCGAGTGCCATGTAAGATCCCTTTCGGGTCTCTGAGGCTTTCACGGTTCAGCATTCCGGCCGGGGCAAGAATGTCCGGATTCCGCTTGCCGGGCGCCGGCCTTGTATCCGTTTCAGATTCCCCCTCCGGTCGCGGCATCTGCCCGGCCTTCCGGGAACAGTTCGGCCTCGAACCAGCATCCACGCCTGTCCCCGAAATTCACGAATTTTCTCTTACAGCTTTCGGGGCTGATTTTCGCATTACGAGATAGAGGGCAGGGGGTGCCGGGGGAGTGCCGTGTGGTATGGGGTCGATTTCACACGGTCCGCAGCGAGATCCAGGTGCTTCCGGTGCGGAGGGAAAACGGCAAACGGATCCGCCGGCCTTCGCCGAATGGGAGCATCGCGCGAATTCTGGAGGCTGTGAGTTGAGCCTGGGGAGCATCCTCGACCGGTTGCCCCCAGCAGAGTGGGTGTTGCGCCGCACACTCGGGCGGAGTCAGCTCTACCGGAGGGGGAAATGTGCGGCGCACACTCAGTCATCTCCGGTCACTTCGTTTTCAAGTCCCCGGCAATCCTCTTCTCCATTTCCTCCAGGACCCGCTTCGGGCCCTTCGTGCCGCCGGCGTCTTCCCCGAAGACCGCAACAGCCATGTCGAGAGCAGCCCGGGCGTGGGCGAGCGCATCAGCCGCTTTTGATTCCTTCCGGTCGATGCGGGCCAGAAGCACCAGCGCATCGACGGAGTCCTGGTGTTCGCGTTGGAACATCCTGGTTGTGACTTCGATACACTTCTCGGCCTGTTCGCGGCTGAGCGCCATTTCCCCGCTCAGAAAATGAGATTCCGCCATTGCCAGGTGTGCCAGGGACACGTCCCGACTCTCGATTTTCCTTTTTTCAATGACCCCCAGACCACGGCGGCAGAGTTCCCGCGCCTCCCTGTAATTGGCGCCGTGGCTCTGGATCACGCATCCGGCAAAGAGCACCCGCGAGGCGAAGAACGGCTCGGCTTCACTCCCTTCCGGCACGCTTCGGAGCGCCTCGAGGATGAGTTTATCCGCGCGCCGCAGGTCGCCGGAGCGGAGGCGCGCCAGCGCCTCCAGGCAGCGGCAGTAGGCCAGAACAATGCTGTGGGCCTTTCTGCTGCTGGACTCGCGGAGCGCCCTGGCCGCCCAGGTGGCCGCGGCGCTGAAGTCTGCCTGCAGCAAATGAAACTCCGCCAGCTCTCGCGCCGCAAAGGCGATACCGATGCCTGTCCGGGCGGCGAGCGTGTCTGCCGCCTTCAGGGCCTCACCTGCTTCCTTCAGTCTTCCCGTTTCCAGGTAGAATTTGCCGGCACCTGCGAAGAATGTGGCGGAATACGTCTGTAGAATGCCGTTCTTTTCAAGCCCGGCCTGGATGAATTTGAATGCTTCTTCATACTTTCCCTCGCCAATCAGCTTGTCGATGTGCGGCCCGTTGAAGGTCTCATCTTCCACCTGACCCCAGGCCCGGACCGCGAATATGAAAAACCAGACGAGGAACTTAAGACTTCGTGCCATGAATGCCTCCGTTCCGGCGTTTTGTCAATGCGGCAAGATGCGCTCCGCACAGCCGAACCGCCCCCGGGGTTGGCATCGGAATCGGGATCGATGTAGGTCCTGAGGCCGCCGCCTCACCTCGGATGGAATCTGCTGTCGATGTCGACCCCGGATGCAACGCCGATGGCGATCCCGATGCCGGGCGTTGCAGTCTACTATCCGCCTGTCAGGGGATAGATGCCCTCAGGGATGTTTTTGCGAGGGATGCCCGCGAGATCGGCGGGACCGGAGCCGGGCGCATCGACCCAGGCAACGGATTTCGCAAACCCGTTTTCAACGAAGCCCCTTCGGAAGTGAACCGTCGATTTCCACGCGATAATGTCGACATCGTCGAGCTTGCTTCCCAGCGAAGCGAAGATATCCGTCTCCGTGACCTGGCGCAGCAGGGGCGTGAGGATCACGCGGTTGTTGTCGCCGGACAGGAGCACAGCAACCGTTTCAAAACGGCCCTGGCGGGCCCCACCTTTCCCCCATATTGCCTGAATCGAGCGTCACAGCAGTCTGCGGCAAAAGAAGTTGACGTGCAGCCTGAATCATTTCCTGCGACGCTCGACGCGTGACGACATTTCACCAGCCACCGACGTTTACGGTCAGGCCGGTGGAGAAGCGCAGGCCATTGTTGTAAATGCGGCCGTTCAGCGGATCAGTCCAGGAGCGGAGGTACTCGACACTCGCGAGGCGCAAGCCAATGGCGCGATTGAATCCGAGGTCCACTCCTCCGCCGACAGAAAGCGCCAGTCCGTTTGTATGCGACATCCTGGTGTAGTCGAGATATACGTTGCGGTAATAGGTCCCTTTCTCGCCCGCTGCCAGAAGAGCTGCTTTGCGGTCGGGGTCCTGTTGTTCCTCGTAGACTTTGTGTCCCCCCACCATTACACGAACATGCGGCGTGAGCCGGTCTGCTGTTTTAGGCGACCATCTCGCACCCGCCATGTAGGTCAGGGAGTCGCCGCTCGAGTTCTCAGGAAGCCCCAGCAATTTACAGCCGTTGATGTCGATCACGGCATCCCAGGAATTGCTCAACGGGATTTGAGCTGTGGCTCCTCCTCCGACGCAGTTGAGGGGCCCGAATTTCGTCGTCTGGATCGGAACGTTAAATGCGAACGAAGCGTGCTTCCTTCCGTAGCGGTCAGAGGGGTCCAGCGGCAGATCGATTATGTTCTGGTACCTGGGGGGATCACCGTTGATATCGGGATTGTAATCACGGATACCCGGGCGCGTATCCCTGTGCCACGGATACTTCAGCGCCATCATGTTGGCAAAGCTCCGGGCAGGATTCAGCCAGCCGCGGATGAGCGCCCGGAGCGGGGCATTCCGGATCTTCCCCTCGAGGGGCTTGCCGACGTATTTGTCCAGCGAATCTTCGGCAAGCGTCCAGGCGAGGCCGAGCGCGGGCGTGACCGCCCAGTCGACGAGTCCGCTCTGGGGCCAGTATGCCTGCACCTTGCCCACGGTCACTTCGCTGTAAGGTCCGATTTCAAATTGCATGCTGTAGAGCGCGGAGAAAATAAAAGCCCGTGTTTTTCCCTGCCAGTAGGCGCGGTCCCGGCCGAACTCCCGCTCACGATACATGGGATCGTTGTGTGAAAAGATGTACCCCGCAACGGCCCCTCCCATGGGATGACCTATATAGTTTGTGAGGAATTCGTCCCCGTCCGACCACCCGTGCAAGCTTCCCAGGGCCGAGCCCACGCCCCGGAAATAAGGACCCCTCGCGGTCGCTTCGCGGGTGTAGTCCTCCTTGACCCATCGGAAGCCATGACTGACGGTGAGGAATGTAAGTGATTGGACGACCAGTGATTTCCACTGGACGCCGGGTTCCTCTTGTGGCTGTGGCTCGGCCATACCCTGGCTGTCACTCGCCCGGGATACTGCCGGGAGGAAAAAGGCAGACAGAGCCAGGACACCACATAGAAATGGCCTGCAGCGAGTTGGCCACTGATTACTTGTCCGCTTCAACATCAGTCTCCTCAGGAACGTTTCCGGCACTGATCCACTCGAGCGCTGACACCGCTCCACGCAATTCGGCATTTGAGGCAGGCTTTCCCCTCCGGCCTTTTCGGCTTCAGCCATTGCTGATCCCGGCCAAGGGGGATGGCACAGGCGCAATTCTAAGCGAATTCGGGGATCGGCATCAAGGGAGGAAATTGCCGACACCTCTTGAATTGCGATTTCCAGGGTGACAAAAACTGCAACAGCAGCAAGGCACGAAAAACTCTCGTGTGTTTCATGTCTTTCGTGTTGGCAGTTCCTGGCTGATAATCCGATCGATGGCTGTCACAATGTCGTCGGTGTATCAGACGGCCCCTCATGCGGCCATGTGCTGCGTGCGAGAAATAAGACGACGATGCGTCCCCTCCTTGCCCTTTGTATGAAGTCTGAAGTCTGGCATCTGAAGTCCGTGACGTCAATGAAATCGATGGCGCGCGGGCATCGGCCCGCGTTTTTTGAGGTTTTTACAATTGTTTACCTTCATTTGACAAACTCGCTTCCGCTTTCGTCCCATAATGCTGCCGTCGGTTAGATTCCGCATGGATGCGCAAGCAAGCGTGCGGAAGAAGAAGGCCCGGATACAAGGGTGAGGGGATCCGGGCCTTCTCTCCCGACAATCCCGTGCGTGAAACAGCCCGCCGATCTTGAATTCTCTTGCCACTCGCGGCTTTCAGCGATAGAAACAATGGTAGTTTCATCAGGAATCCAGGCAGGAAGCGGACTGCGCCGTGCCACGTCGCACGCGCTTGTCCCCGCCGATCAGGAGAAAAAAGATGCGACTCAGAATCCCTTGTTCTGTTGCACTTGCCGCGATAACCATCTGCGCCTCGAGCCGGGGCATCCCCGGTCAGGGACGCGGCGGCCTGAGCCCCGACGTCGCCACCCAGAGAATCGCGACCCAGAAGGAGATGGAGTCGATCGCGATCGTCGAGCGCAAGCTCATGGTGCCGATGCGCGACGGCAAACGCATGGCAACGGATGTCTACAGGCCGAAAGACACGTCCAGAACCTACGGCACGATCTTTGTGCGCACACCCTATAACTTCAACTATTGGGACGTGCGGGGCGGCACGCCGCGCGACTTGCGGGCCGAACTGGATGCGGTGCGGCGCGGTTACGCCTACGTCCAGATGAACGAGCGCGGCCATTTCTTCTCCGAGGGCAACTACGACATCCTGGGGCCTCCCCTCACCGACGGGGACGACGCGATCACATGGATCGCCAGACAGCCCTGGTCCAACGGAAAGGTAGGGACGATCGGATGCTCCTCCACCGCAGAATGGCAGTTGGGAGTCGCGGCGCTCGGCAATCCGGCATTCGCAGCGATGATTCCCCAGGGCTTCGGCGCCGGCGTGGGCAGGGTTTCTCCCTATTACGAGCAGGGAAACTGGTTCCGTGGCGGCGCGGTGCAGATGCTGTTCATCACCTGGCTTTACGGGCAGCAGAACCAGGTGCGGCCCATGTTCCCCCCGGAAACACCGCAGCAGGACCTAATCCGCGCGTCCAGGCTTTTTGATCTGGCTCCGCAGATGCCGCCGGTCGACTGGTCCCAGGCACTCCGTCACCTGCCCGTGATGGATATCATCAAAGCAGTCGAGGGCCCGGCGGGAATTTTCGCCGATCCGATGCCGGTCGGCACGGGCGGAGCGATGATCCGGCGCACTCCCAACGACCCGGCATGGTACCGGGGAGGGCTCTGGCACGATACCATGACCATCAACGTGCCTGGATTCTGGTTTATGTCCTGGTACGACGTCTCGGTCGGGCCCAACCTCGCGGCCTATAACCACGTGCGGAAAACGGCGAAGCCGGAAATTGCTGCGCAGCAATACGCGGTGATCGCCCCGACGCTCCACTGCGGGTACAAGCGGGCCGGTGAAAACACCATCGTCGGCGAACGGAATGTCGGCGACGCCCGCCTGGACTACGACCAGCTTACCTTCAGCTGGTTCGACCGCTTCCTGAAAGGCGAGCAGAACCGCATCGTCGAGACCATGCCCCGGGTCCGCTACTACACCATGGGAATCAACAAGTGGCAGTCATCGGATACGTGGCCTCCGCAAGGAGCGAAGCCGATGACCCTCTACCTGTCAAGCAGTGGCCGGGCGAATTCCGTCCGCGGCGACGGGACGCTGGTCCCGGTCGCGCCGGAAACCGACAATCCCGACCAGTTCGCCTACGATCCCATGGACCCGGTTCCCTCGCACGGGGGCAACGTCTGTTGCACGGGCAACGCCGTGGCAGGAGGCGCTTTCGACCAGCGCAAACTCGAGGAGCGGCCGGACATCCTCGTGTACTCTACCGGGCCCCTGAAGGAGGGGCTGGAGATCAGCGGCCCGATCGAAGTCACCCTGTATGTGTCCTCGGACGCGAGGGACACCGACTTCACCGTGAAGCTCATCGACACCTATCCCGACGGACCGGCATACAACCTGGACGAGACCATCCAACGCGTCCGGTATCGGGAGGGATACAACAAGCCGCCAGTCTGGATGGAGCCCGGGAAAACATACAAGGTGACGCTGCAGCCGATGACGACGAGCAACTACTTCGCAACCGGCCATCGCATCCGCATCGAGATTTCGAGCAGCAATTTCCCGCGCTTCGACCGGAACATGAACACGGGAGGCGACAACTACGACGAAGTCCGCGGAGTCGTGGCGCACAACCAGGTGCATCACTCGAAACAGTACCCGTCGCAGATCACCCTCACGGTGGTAAAGCGATAGAGGACTTTTTTCAGGGAGCGTGGGCTTCCCGCCCGCAGGCCAATCCGATTCCAGCGCCTTTGCAGGCGAGGACGCCTGCAACAGATTCCGGTTTTCTTGACATGGCCACATAGCCATGGCTATATTATATCCATGAAAACCATCAATGCCGGCAAATTCAAGGATCAGTGTCTCCGGATCATGGATACGGTGGCCCGCACCAGAACCCCCGTAGTGGTCACCAAACGGAAGCGCCCGCTGGTCAAGGTAGTGCCTTACGGTCCCATCGAAGGCACCGGCGACAGCCTCAGGGGAAGCATCGTGGAAGAGCGCGGCAGTCCGTTTCGCACGCGGGAGAAATGGGATGCAGACATTTCTTGACACTCATGCCTGGATCTGGTGGGTAAGCGGCGACCGCAGGCTCTCCCCAGGCGCCCTGGCAGCCATCCATTGCTCTGCAGCTGGCAGCGGAACATGGCTCTCTGCCATCTCGCTCTGGGAAATCGCCAAGAAGGTGGAAAAAAAACAACTTGTGCTTGACAGGCCCTTGCGCAAATGGCTCGAACTGGCCCTGGGCGCCGAAGGGTTGTTTATAGCCGAACTTACTAATGACATTCTCCTGGAAAGCTGCGAGCTGCCCCAGCCGTTCCATGGCGATCCTGCCGATCAGCTGATCGTGGCAACTGTCCGTCACCACGGGGGCAGACTGGTCACAAAGGATCGCGCACTTCATGCCTATCCGCACATTACGTGCCTCTGGTGAAGAAAGTCCGGGAGCCTTCCGTGGTTTTCAGACTCACTTTTTCGTTGCCTGCCTCCTGATTTCGGCCTCACGATCGAGAAAGCTCTGTCCGTCCGTGATCCAGCTCTGCGCCGCTTCGCCTTTCAGGTAATGCCCGAACCAGGCCAGGATGCGCTGCTGGTAGTCCATTTGATTCCTCTTCTGGCGAAGTCCGTGGTCTTCCCCGATGTAGGCGACCATCACGACATTCTTTTTGGCGCGACGCGCGATGTTGTACAGCTCGATGCTCTGGTGCCAGGCTACCGTGCCGTCGTTGTCGCCGGCTTCCAACAGGAGCGGGACAGTCATGTTGTGCACGTTGAAGACAGCGGAATTCGAAATATAGTCCTGCAGAGCCTCATAAAGCGGGACTTCCATGCGTTCCTGGCCCGTCTCGATGTGATCGGTTTCCGCGATGCCCGAGCTCCAGTGATGGTCGCCGTAATAGCTGACCTGATCCGTGATCGGCGCGCCTGCGACCGCGGCGGCGAAAACCCCGTGCGTATAGGTCGCGAGGTAGGCGGCGTCGAAGCCGCCCCAGGAGTGTCCGATGCAGCCGACGCGCTTCGGGTCGATCATGCCTGTCTGCAGCACTTTCTTCACTCCCGCGACCACGCACTCGACCACGGACACTCCCGGCTGCCGCGGCCTGAAGACGATGTCGGGCTGAAATACGAAGTACCCGTGGCTGGTGAAGACGGAGGTGTTGTAGTAATCGCGGTCCGAAGGCGCGACGTAGCGGTGCACGTTTTGCGAGAGCTTTTCATACATGTAGACGATCATCGGGTATTTTACGGTCGGATCGTAGCCTGCCGGGTAGTAGAGCGCACCCTGCAGCAAGCGGCCCTTGTCGGTCTTGTACTCGACGAGTTCGCTGCGCCCCCATGCGAAATTGCTCTGGAAGGCGTTGGTCGTGGTGACCTGCTTCGCGTCCGTCAATCCGGCGCCGGAGACGAAAATGTCGGGAGAATCATCGTAGGCCTGCACGATGGTCCCGTAGACCTCCGCCTCCTTCGCTTTCGCGAGCGACGCGACGTTTTTGTCAAGCCAGACAGACCGCACGACACCTCCGCCGGGCCTGAGCTGTCCATAACCCGACTTCTTCGACCACTCCCCAGACAGGCTGATATAGGCCGGCTTGCCGAGGTCGATCCACGCATCTGTGGACTGACTGAAGTCGCCAATGCCGCCGCCCCTGCCGCCCCCTGCCCCGTCCAGCCGGACGATCCGGTGGCGGACCTGTTCTCCGGCACCGTCGGTGAGCCGCTGCGCCCCGGAGCCGTCGGCCGACACCTGCCAGACGTCGAATCTGTCGTTGAGAATCACGGCCGCGTCGTCCTTCGTCCAGCCTGCCACCCCAAACGGAGGCTTCTGCTTGACAGTTACATCCGATTCGCTATCGATAAACGAAGCGCGCACGGCCTTCGTGATCGGGGTTATGGCGCGGGTGGCGAGGTTGATGGTCCAGTAGTGGTCGTTCTCGACGAAAAGGAGGTATTTCCCGCCGGGGCTCGCCTGCACGTACCGGTCGAGGACGGCATCCTTCAGTTTGGTTCTGGCCCCCGTGTTGATGTCCTGAAGGTAGAGATCGGCGGCAGGCCGCCCAATCGTCCGTTCCATCGCGTACCTGGACCATTCAGCCACCCAGGCGAGGCTGGTGCCGCGGATGGGGCGCACCTCTTCGTTGACGGGATCCTTGCCGAGCAGCACCAGCTTGCCGCTCTCGAGGTGCCAGGCCGCGAGCAGGTTGCGCCGCCGATCCGACGGGGCGTCGATCTTCTGTTTGGGCATGACGACGGTATCCTTCCAGTGCCACACTTCCACCGTCGCCGCATCGCTGCCCGCAGCCGCGCCGGTTCCTCTGCCTCCCCTCCCGGTCTGCGCCTGCCTGTCATCCCACTTCGCCACTCCCAGGAACAGGGTTCTGCCGTCTTCTGACCAGGAGAGCCGGCGGAAGGACACCGTTCGCATGCCGGCGGGAAACGCAGCGTCGGCAGCGGGGTCGTAAATGCGCGGCCGTTCATTCATTCCCAAACCGCTCCAGGCCAGCACGGCATATGTGGATCCGTCCTTCTTCTCATCCGCTTTGGCCCGAAGGACCGCGAGGTCCGGCGCATCTTTTCGCCAGGCCAGGTCCGTGTACACAGCCGGCGAAGAATCGAGGACCCGCAACACCCCGGACGCAGGGTCGAACAGGTGCACCCCGTTGCCCGCCTTCCCCTCCGCACTGATGATCATCGCGAGCAGATGGCTTTTCGGGGCGTCCTGCCAGGCGAATTGCGATACATTCCCGAACGTAATGTCCTGGCCGTCGGCGAGCCGGCGGACGATCAAAGTACCGCCGGGCGCCTCCTCGGCCGCTTCGGGACCGCCTCCCGCTCCGCGGCCTCCGCGACCCGCAGGTGCGGGGGAAGCCTGCGCGCCGGAAGCGCGCTCGGCCGCATAGCGGCGCACGGCGAGGCAGGAGCCGTCTGCGCTGAAGGAAAACGACATGATACCGTCCAGCGTCGTCGTTTCCCCGGTGGTCAGGTTGAGCAGCCCGAGTTTGTTCTGTACCGGCCGCTGTTCACTGCGGAGCTTTTCCTGCTCCTCCTCCGACTGGCCGATGCTGTAGGCAAACCACTTCGAGTCCGCCGAATAGGCCGGCTGCGCGCCGAACGCGGCGATTTTCACCGTGCCACCGGCGAGATTAGTGATCCGCAGCTCGTTGTTGCGGTTGGAGCGGTTGATCGCGTAGGCAAGCCAGCGGCCGTCCGGCGAGAATCCCCCGTTGGCGCCCGCCTGTGCCACCGATTCCCACTGCCCGTAGTCGGCGAAGGTCGCCGGCGGTTTCGTCTGGGCGCCAATCGCGGTCGCGAGAGCCAG
>JAFNAG010000495.1 GCA_017860135.1 Acidobacteriota bacterium | reverse complement strand
GGAGCCGTGAGAGACACGGAGAAAGATCAGGACTGTAAAAACAGCAGCATGAATAAGAAGGGAATAGGGCACCCCTCGAGCCGGGAAGTAGGGACGGCTCAGGATTGCTGTCTGGAATAGCGTTGGCTCTTTGCCTTCTGCAGACAGCGCTCTGAGCCTCCGAATGATCCGCCGACTCTTTGACATGCTTTAGTTATCGTAACGTCTATCACAGGCCTGTAGGAGAAACAAGCCGCCTATTACTGCCTTGTTCTCTGCCGGGATCAGCTATCGATTCCCCGCCCTGGCATCACGGTAAGGCGTCCTCGTCTCGTACAGTCTGATCCGGGCCTGCAGTTCGTCGATGTAGTCCGCCTGGTTCAGCGCGTTGGCCATTTTAATAGCCCGCCGAACAGTCTCAATCGCCTCGGGAAATCTCCCGGATTCGGCATAAGCGGCACCCAAGGTGTCGAGATATTCAACATTACGGTAGCCGGACAACTGCACAGCCCGCTCGGCGAGTTTCACAGCCTCCGCGCCATTGCGGTCGGCAGGGTCGGTGCTCGTCGCCATCACATATGCTGCCTCGTTCATGGCCGGCGCGTAGTTCGGATCGACTCGCAGCGCCTCGCGCCAATGCGCCAGCGCTTCCTGCGTGCGCCCCTGCACGTGGCACAAAGCCACACCCAGGTACAGATGGGCTTCAACCAGTGCAGAATTGACCTCGAGCGCTTTTTCGAAGTGCGTGATGGCTTGTTCCTCATCCCCCATGATTGCCAGCGCGCGTCCGTAATTTTTCTGAGCCTCAGCAAGTCGAGGATTGATTGTGACAGCTTTCTCGAGGTGCAGCAGGGCCCTGTCCACCTGTCCGCTGGTCGCGAGAGCAACGCCCAGATGATAGTGGCACTCTGCAAATCCGGGGTTGATCTCCAAGGCTTTCAAGAACTCCGAACACGCATCTTCGATGCGCCTTTTGCTTGCGAACGCAACTCCCAGGTTGTCATGGAGTTCCGCCGACTCGGGATGAAACTCCAGGCCCTTCCGGAAGCGCTCTATCGCCTCATCCGTTCGCCCCACCGCCATCAGGGCAAGTCCCAGATTATTCTGGATGGCATGGTATTGAGGGTTCAGCTCCAGCGCCTTCTCGTACTGAGGAATTGCTTCCCGGTAGCGGCCGGTCCGGACCAGGGTAGCGCCCAGATTGTTGCGAATCCTGGCGTCGTCCGGATTTGTTTCAGCGAGTTGTCTCCATTCGGCGAGCGCCGCTTCGTACTGTCCTTTGTCGCTAAGGTCCGACGCATGATCGAACTTTACGTACACGTCCACTGCGGGAGCCTTGATCTCGGTCAAACCATCCGGCGGTATGTTTACGAATTCGGGAAGGTTGACCGCGCGATTCGCCGCGGTGGCGTTCTCAACGAGAATTGCCGGGCTGTCGTTGCCCTCCTCATCGATGTGAGTGAGGTACATCTGTGTGTAAGGCGACCTGTTCTTCGAAGCGAAAACCAGCCATCGTCCGTTGGGCGAGAAACTGTGCCAGGAGTTCATGAGGGGCGTGTTGCACCGCATTCGTCGTGCCTGCCCCCCGTTTGCCGGGACGATGTAGAGCTGGCTGTCTGGGCGCATCAGCTGCCCGTTACGGCACCGGACAAAGACGATCCAGCGGCCGTCCGGAGAGATTCTGGGGAAGGTATTGCTCATGCCGTTTTGGGAAGCGCCGGCAACGGGCTCGGCCCTGCCCCCCTGGCCATCATTAAAGGGAATGCGGTAGAGGTCGTATTGAATCTGGACCTCCTTCGGATCGTTGGCGTAATCGGCCATCCTCCCGTCGGGCGGGTAGGGCTCTTTCGCTTCCGCCCTGGCGAACACAAGATACTTTCCATCGGGGCTCCAGGTTCCGTCGGTGTGCACGTAACGCGGGTCATCTGCGCCCGGCAACGGGTGCCGCTGTCCTGTCTCACGGTCATACCAGGCCAGCAGCCCACGGGTCGGATAGAACACCTGGAGGAAGCGATAGTCCTTGAAGTTGACCACGTAGTAATTGTTCTGCGGGGCTCTGTCCGTCGTGTTGACGGTAGTGATCACATATTTCCCGTCCGGCGACAGCTGCGACATGAAGCCGACGCGGTTGAGTCCCACCTGCACCTCCTGGGTAGGGTTCCAGGACACCATATCACGGGTATCAATGGTTACGCGCGGCCGGACGGGCACTATGGCGTATAGCCCCTTATCGTTTTGTGGCCCGTCCAGGTCCATACCCATCGTCTTGCCATCGAGCGAAAACGAGTGGCAGTTCGCGCAGGTCGGCATGTCCTTAAGGACGATCCGGCTCTGCGCGTCGCCGATACTGAGCATCCGCCAGTAAATGAGCTTGATTGCTGTCGTGGGCAGGGGCTTGATAATGCCCCTCTCCGTTTCCGACGGCATCAGCGGCACGTCGCGATAGAAAATAGGTGCGGCGACCCGGTCCTTGGAGGTCCGGATTATCACGTGGCCACGGGATAGGACCTGTCTGCCGTTCTTCCCGGCGAAGCTGGCAATAGTGACTACGGCGGGCCCCTTCACAGAATGTCGCTTGATTGCCTCCCAGGCTGCCGCTTCGGGGACCCAGGTGTGTGCGGAGGCCTGCTCAGGTGTGAGTTTGGGCAATTCATTGGTGGTCGAGATGCAGCGCTCGTCGATCTCACCGATTCGAAGGCCTTCGCCGTCGGACAGGGCCTCGATTGCGGCTGAGCCGTCGGCGAAGGCGACCTCGATCTGCCAGCGAGTGGCCTGCTCCGCAGAGTCATGCCAAATGAAAGTCGGCGGCTTGATTTCGGGTGGGAAGATTGAGCCGTCGAGCGGATAGTCAATGCTGATTATGCCCGTGTGTGCGGCGAGCAGGCCTGCGGATGGTTCGTTTGGCGATTGAGCGGCCATCTTTGCAGCCGACCCGGCCATGGCTGCCGCAAGGACCCCTGCCAGCCGCACGGCAAGCTGGCATCGTCTCGGCGAGCTTCGCCGACAGCATTTTGTGCCTGCCCGCGGCAACGGCCCAGGTGCTCGGGTGCGTCCAGCCATCGAGTCACATCGACTCAGACCGAGCGGCAGCTCACCGTCATCAGCGATTCCCGAAATCTCCATGCCGACCACAACCCTTCGGGAAGATGGTCGCACGTCAGACGTCCCTGTACAAGGTGCCAGGTTTATTGCGAGAAAGCCGTGGCAAGAACCGAAGCCCGAGGGTTGGCATCTCCCTAGGCCTTCACTCGGAAGGGGTTGACGCGCTGCATCAGGTCGATCAAGCGGGGGTCGGTGCGCAGCCCGTCGAAGCCGGGGTCGATGGGAAGGAATAGCAGCCACCCGGACCTGTCGTCATAGGCGCGCTCGAGCCAGGCGAAGGTCGCGTCGTTGTTTCGGCAGGGCGCAACTGCGTAGGCCATGAAATAGGGCTCGACACGGCGCGTGGAGGACAGGTTCCGCAGGCGCTCGAGTACTGCCGTGGCCTCTGCCTGGCGGTCGAGAGTACGGTAGGCGGCGCTCTGCAAGGCGAGGACAGCGGGGTGAATCCCGGACAGGCGAATGCTTCTCTCGAGTTCCTCGACAGCGTTGTGCGCCTCCCCGGCGTGCAGGTAGGACTGAGCCAGGAACCAGCTCGCCAGGCCGAAAGCGGGATCGAGTTCGAGGGCGTGGCGCAGGATGATAATC
>JAFNAG010000494.1 GCA_017860135.1 Acidobacteriota bacterium | reverse complement strand
CCCCAGCAAATCAGAATCGCGGCCAGGTTCAGAGACAGGAGAGGAACTACGTCAAAAACGGCTCGGGAGTGCTCCGGCGCCGCAAGCCAATGGAGTGCCGCCCGCGTCGACAGCAACATCGCCGTCACGACCACGGCGACACAACCCATCAGCAACAGCATGCTGCGGAACACGATCCACTGCCTCGACACCGGGTGGGCGAGAACGAAATCCAGAAACCGCGTCTCCACTTCGACGGCGGGCTCGGTGGCAATGGCAATAGCCATTCCAACAAGAACGGCCACAATGGCGACATGGAAATAGCCGAGACAGGCGACGCCGCGGAACGACATGACGGTGATCAGGGACGATCCCAGGAGTTGACGCACAAAATCGGGAAACAGCAAAGCGATGCGTTCGAAGGCGCTGAATTGCTGGAGAGATTCCGCGGCGAGCACGAAGAGGACCTGCACTCCCGCAACCAGCCCTACCATGGCGAACATGAAAACGCGGGTGCGCCTTAGGGAGTGCGTCAGCAGGGCGAGTCCGGCGATCATGCGCTGTCCTCCCGGTAATATCGCATCAGCACTTCCTCCAGGCGGGCTTCCGCGACGTCCAGATCCGCCACAGGCAGCCCGGCCAGCGCAGTCATCAAAGGTCCCAGCGACCCCCGGACCTTCAGCGACCAGCTTCGGGGGAGGATTTCCAGAATCTCATACTGGGCAGGCAATTCCCTGGGGCCGGAGGGCACATCCGCAAGGAATGTGACGCGCACGCTGCGCTGTGCCATCCTGTGGAGCTGCTCCACTGACGCCAGCAGAGCCAGTTCCCCCTTGCGGATCAGCGCAATGCGCTCGCACACCCGCTCCACCTCCGACAGGACATGAGACGACATGAAGACCGTCCGTCCTTTGCGCCGCACATCCAGCAGAAGCTCGTAGAAAGATTCCTGCATGAGCGGATCCAGTCCCTCCGTCGGTTCATCCAGAATCAAAAGAGGCGGATCCGCTTGAAATGCCTGGAGCAGGCACAGTTTCCGCTTCATCCCAGAGCTGTATTCCCGCAGCCTGCGGCAGAGATCGGCATCAGGCAGATTGAGCCGCTCCTGAATCTCGCTGCGGTACTCCCTGAGAATTGGGCGGCGTTGCAGGCGCCCGAGCAGCTGGAGCATCTCGTGCCCGGTCATGTCCCCGTAAAAACCCGCTTCTCCCGGCAGGTAACCGACCAGTGCCCGCACCAGAAGTCCTTGCCGCTGGCAGTCGCGGCCCAGAACAAAAGCGCTGCCCTGGTCCGGCCGCAACAGGTCAAGAAGCGTACGGATCGTCGTGGTTTTGCCCGCACCGTTGAGGCCGAGAAAACCGAAGATCTCGCCCTGCCGCACCTCGAGGTCGAGATCCTTCACCGCAGCCAGACTCCCATATCGTTTGGTAAGCTTCCGGATCGATATGGCTGGCGTTGTTTCCGGCAAGATCGTCATGCGCCTATCCTAATTATTGGCGTTAACTCTTGCAATCATACATTGCAGACTTGCGGCGGTCAGGATTCGCTCTTGACCGGCGCCGCCTTCGAGTACTAAATATTTAGCATTCATGCAAGATATGTAACGGCGGAGACGGAATGATTCGACTCTCGAGATTGCTCACCATCCCGAGCGCATGTGTCTTGTGCGCCACGATGTTACTCGGCTGTCGCACGCGGCCGCAGCCCGTCGGCGCTCCGGTCGGGCCTCCCGCCATACCCGAGGAACTGATCCGCGAGCAGGTGAGCCGCGGCGACCAGCTTTTTCTTGGAATGCACCTTCATGCCTGGCGCCGCGCCGAAGAGGCCTATGCGACGGCGTATTATCTGACTCCGCGAAGGGACATCCGGGAAAAGCT
The DNA here is from genome assembly GCA_017860135.1 of Acidobacteriota bacterium. GTDB lineage: Bacteria > Acidobacteriota > UBA6911 > UBA6911 > UBA6911 > JAFNAG01. The sequence goes on along the minus strand of JAFNAG010000494.1, from coordinate 1,811 downwards.
CTCGTTCGCCAGGCTGCTGCGCATGACCCGGGAGATCGATGAAGACATATTCTGCCCGAGCATCGAGGAGGATGTCGGCTTCATCTGCAAGGACCCGGCGGGGCCTCGCGGGCAGGCTCTCTGCGATCTGGCGCAGGGATATTCCGCGGGACCGGCGGCGGCGGCGCGGGCACTGAAACGGATCGACCCGGCTGGCTTCCAGGCCGGCAACTCGCCCCTGGACGCTTATCTGATCCTCCTCCACGCCAGGACGTTCGGGGTGGAGGAGAAGAATGACAACCTCCTGAAAGAACTGACCGCAAAGTACAGGGAATCTCCGCTTTTCATCTACCTGAATCTGGGCAACAGAGCTGCCGCTGCGCTCCAGGCGACGCAGCTTTTTCCGGATTTTGCGGAAGCCTGGGAATTTGCAGCGGAGACGAGTTTCCAGAAGAAGTCGATCCAGGCTGCACGAACGGCGTTTTCGAAGGCTCTCGACCTGATCCCGGACTATTCCCGGGCGCGAAATGGTCTGGCGAATATCTACTTTTTCACCCTGGAAGACTACGAAAACGCTCTTGCTGCCTACGAGATCACGCTGCGGTCGGATCCGGGCAACACCGCCGCGCTCTTCGGCAAGGGAGCATGCCTGCACCATCTGGACAGGTTTGAGGAGTCCAACGCTGCGTTGGACAGGATGCTGGAGAGCGATCTCGGCCGCCGCGGGCGTGTCGGCAGCGATAGCGTCAACTACTATCGGGGCGAGGCATACTACTACAAGGCTTACAATTTCGATCAGATGGGAGACCGCGTGCGAGCGCGCGAGCTGATCGATGCCGCAAAGAAGGTCCTCCCCGGGGCGGAGGAAATCCATTACCTGTCGGGATTGCTGTATTACCGGGCGGACGACCTGAAGGCGGCGAAGACAGATTTCCAGATCGCCCTCAAGCTGGGGAGAAACTGCTACGCATATCACTACCTCGGCATGATCGAAATGAAGCAGGGCGGGCCGACGACAGTGTCCCAGTTTCTGACCTGCACTGCCTGCCTGGAAAGAGGACTGCGCAGCTATCAGGAGAATATCCGGGCCGTCGCCGGCCTGGACCTCGATCCGGGCGAGAAGCTGGCGCTCCGGACCAGAATGGAAATGAAGTTTGTCGACTACCGTGACACCTCCGCAGAGCTGATCCTGCGGATGATCGGCCTGATAAGGGGAATGGAACTTGCCGACAGCTGGAAGCGGAACTACCTCGACGCCATGAATGACCTGTTAACCAAAGTGCAGTCCATCAAACCGGAACGTACCTCCCTGCCCTCCATCATCAGCGAAATGGTAATTATTTAGCCAGCCCGAAGAAAACGGCCGCGAATTCCACGCATTATCACGAAAGCCGCATCGTATGGCTCGCATCAAAGGAGATGATTCTTCGTGAGAATTCGTGAAATTCGTGGCTTTATCTGCAGACAGTTGACTGTTCCGAGCCGGCTAAACAGTTACGCGAAATGTGAACGCCACAGGCGATTGCCCCAATAATCACAAACTTGATGCTGTGGTTGCCGACGATACAATCACTGCATGCCAAGCCCATGCGGGAGCGGTCCAGAGAATCGCTCCCCGATATACATTGTCCCGCGGGTTGTCGGGATCTTACAGCCCGCGGGATTATCTCCGAACCGTCGGCGTCAGGCAATGCCTTGTCGCGTTCGCCGGCGTTCCGGAGGCAAGGCGGGAAACAGCAGGTTTCCGCTTCCATCGGGAACTGGAAAAGTCTGGAAGTTCTGGCAGTACCAGATGGTGGCGTCAAAAGTTATTGAGTTGCTTTGGTTGCCTG
>JAFNAG010000493.1 GCA_017860135.1 Acidobacteriota bacterium | reverse complement strand
CTCGTCAACCAGAAGTATCGGGCTGACCTTCAGCTCCAGGTAGGCGAAATCAACCAGACGGTGACGGTCTCATCGAATGCAGTCCAGGTCGAAAGCACCAGCAACCAGCTTGGTGACGTGATCGAAGACCGCAAGATGACCAGCCTGCCTTTGAACGGCAGGAGCTATATCGACCTGCTGGGTTTGCAGGCGGGGGTGGTCCCGGTCGGCTCGAGCCAGGCGTACAGTGACCGGCCGGTCGGAGGCTTGGGCAATGCGGGCAACCTTTCGGTCAACGGGCAGCGGGAAGCAGCCAATGCCTTCCTGGTCAACGGCGGTGACGTTCAGGAGGGCCGGAACAACGGAGCTTCCGTCGTGCCCACCCTGGACGCAATTCAGGAATTCCGGCTCATCACCAACTCGTTCGACGCTGAATACGGGCGGTTTTCAGGGGCGATTGTCAATGCCCTCACGAAGTCCGGAAACAACGAATTTCATGGATCGGGTTTCGAGTTCCTGCGCAACGAAAATCTCGACGCTCGCAACTTTTTCGACCCTGAAAAAGGCGTGTTCAGGCGCAATCAGTTTGGTGGTGTCTTCGGTGGTCCCATCCTGAAGAACCGGCTTTTCTTCTTCAGCGACTACCAGGGAACCCGCGAAACGCGGGGGGTCTCCATCGGTACTGTCACCGTGCCGTCGGTCCTGAACCGGGCCGGAGATTTTTCTGACGCGGACACAACGGGATTTCCCACCCTCAGCGGCATCGTGCGAGGCGACGATGTCCCCGGCAACGGGACATTCGACGAAGCGCTGAGCCAGCGATTGGGTTACACGGTAAGGTCCGGCGAGCCTTACTGGGCCGAGGGCTGTAATACCCTGGCGGACGCCCAGGCAGGTAGGTGTGTCTTCCCGGGGCAGGTTATTCCCCAGGCGGCGTGGGGTCCGGTCTCCCAGGCTACCCTGAAATACATTCCTGAACCGATTGGAGACCTGGGGGGACAGCCCTACTTTTCAACTGCCGCAGAGAAGCAGACAGTTCGTGACGACAAGTTTGCCCAGCGTATTGACTTGATGACTCAGAGGGCAGGCAACTTCTCATTCTACTACCATTTTGACGATTCGGACGTGCTGCGCCCCTATCCGTCCGCCAATGTGCCGGGATTCTCGGCCGTCACACCGACCCGCGCGCAACAAGCCAATGTTTCTCACACACTCACGTTAGGTGCTACTGCAGTCAATGAGGCGCGCTTTAACTTTACTCGCATGGGTACGACCATCAACCAACCCGCGGGAGGTCTTGGTCCAGTCTCCGAGTTTGGTTTTGTGGAAGGCGGGCTGGGAGTCATCCCGGTTGATCCGAATGCGGAAGGCCTGGCTCTCATTTCGCTTGCCGGATCCTATGGCACGAGCATCGGCCTTCCCGATGGGACCACGGGACAATTCAATAATACCTTCCAGGGGAGTGACAACTTCACCAAGGCCTCCGGGAGGCACACCTTCAAATTCGGGGCTGACTACCGCCATTTCCAGATCAACGAGCGGAACACCTATACCTCGAACGGCTACTTCGAGTTTTATGGCAACGAAACAGGGAACGACTTCGCGGACTACCTGATCGGTGCCCCGGATCTTTTCAACCAATCCAGCCGCCAGTACCTGGATTCGCGCACCAACCATGTGGGCCTTTATGCCCAGGACACCTTCAAGATCAAGCCTAACCTGACCCTCAATTATGGGTTGCGGTGGGAATTCAGCCAGCCCTTCTACGACACGCAGGGGAAGATTCAGGCTTTCGTGCCTGGTCAGCAATCCACGGTTTATCCGGATGCCCCCACGGGATGGGTCTTCCCGGGAGACTCGGGCATACCCAAGACTCTCGCGCCCACCGACTATAACAACTTTGCTCCCCGCATCGGTCTTGCATGGTCCCCGGGATTTACTGACGGCGCTCTGGCCAAGATCTTCGGCGGCCCCGGGAAAACAAGCATCCGTGCTGCATACGGGATCTACTACACCGCGATCGAAGACATGACCCTGTTCGTTGAGGTGGGAGATGCCCCGTTCGGGCTCTTCTACGTCAGCCCTACCGAAGTCTATATGGAGGAACCATACAAGGATCGTCGACGCGGCAACGACCCCGGGCAACGCTTCCCGTTTACAATTCCTCCACCCGGAGCCACCGGCATCTGGCCCACGTATCAGCCCATCGCGAGTTCGCCTGGCTTTACGACGGACAACGTATTGCCGTATGCCCAGCACTTCAACTTCAGCATTGAGCGCGAGTTCCAGAAGTCGATCATCATGCGCCTGGGCTACGTCGGCACTGTTGGACATCACCTCATTGCCCAACTTTCCTCCAACCCCGGGAGCGCGGCCCGTTGTCTCGAGCTTCGGGCGCAACTCGGGACAGACATCGGTTGCGGTCCCAGCGGCGAAGATACAATCTATGATCTGAATGGGGATGGTCTCTACACCCTCGGGGTGGACGCGTTCGGGACCCGCCCGTACTCAATCACGTCGGGACGCTATGCGGCCGACGGGCTGCTGGACTTCATGAATAACACCTGGGAGTCGACTATCGCCAATTCCGCTTACCATGCTTTGCAGGTAAGCGTGGAGAAGCGCGCGGGTGATTTGCAGTTGATGGGTGCTTACACATTCGGCAAGTCCCTCGATAACTCCTCTGGTTTCAGTGACCAGATCAACCCGTTTAACCACAAGATCAGCCGGTCCCTCTCGACCTTCGACATGAAGCACAATTTTGTAATCAGTTATATGTACGATCTGCCGTTCGCACGCATGGCCAACACCTCCAGTGGGGCGCTGCACAAGTTCCTGGATGGCTGGAGCTTCTCGGGCATCACCCGGTTCACCACCGGATTCCCGGTCGGCATGAGTGCAAGCGGGGATAGATCACTGTGCGGCTGCTCGGGGGTAGACAGGCCAAACTATGACGGGCAACCAATCGAGTATCTGGACCCGCGGGATTCTGACAATCACCAGTTCTTCGTAAAAGACCCATTCTCCCGTGAAGACCTGGGGGTTGCCGGCAACGCGAACCGCCGTTTCTTCCATGGCCCGGGCTTAAATAACTGGGATCTCGGTCTGCAGAAGATGACGCGCATCACGGAAGGAGTCTCCGTGATGTTCCGGGCAGAGCTGTTCAATGCCTTCAACCACACGCAATTCGCCGGTCCGAGCGGAAACGTGAGCTCCAGTTCTTTCGGGCGAGTGAGTGATGCGCGGGATCCCCGCATTGGGCAGTTGGCTCTGAAGATTACGTTCTGAGAATTGTTTCCCTCAGATCTATCCCGGCGGCGCAGGCTCCTATTGCCTGCGCCGCCTGTTTTTTTCCTATGAAATTCAACCGGCGTAGTTTCCTGGGCTCCTCATCCCTCCTGCTGAGCTCAAAGCTGTTGGAAGCTCTCACGACTCCACTCTCGAAGTGGACTGGCCCGTTACTCTTGAACGCTGCCACCCCTGCACCTCAAGCCAACCAACCCGCCGTCACGTTTGTAGACGTGGCGAAGGAAGCAGGAGTAACGGCCCCGAACGTCTGGGGTGGCGTTGACAGCAAGAAGTACATCCTCGAAACCAAGGGGAGCGGCCTCGCGTTTTTCGACTACGACAACGACGGCTGGCTGGACATTTACCTGACCAACGGAATGCGCCTCGGGGAGACGTACGAGCCCGGCAAGGGTCC
>JAFNAG010000492.1 GCA_017860135.1 Acidobacteriota bacterium | reverse complement strand
CAAAGGCTTCCGCAGAAGCCGGGTAATGCATTTGACTGTCTCACACCGACAACGGCGGCCGCAAGCACACCCGAAGGCCTCTAAAGGCCCCGAGAGGGCCTTGCTGCGCATTACGACGGTGAACTGGCCGGACGCGATGTCCGAAAACGCGCCACTCAAAATGCTTCAGAGCCGCCAGTAGCGCAGTTAACTTGAACACACAGCGCTTCGCCTTAAGGATCGTTCCGAAGGCTCACGACAACCTCGTCGGCGGCAAGTGCCGGCTTCGCAGGGCTATCTATTTCACGAACCTCCCAGGCCAAACGAAACTTCTCGATCGGCCCAGGATTCACGAAAGATAAATCGAAGTTAGGTGGCGCCACGGTAAAATCGAAATCACCGGGGTTGATCGGTATTTTGTTCGTCCAGCAACGTGCCTCCGAAGCCGGATACTTGCCCTGGCAGCCCGGAATGTCGTCAAAGGGCACCTTGAGTCGGAGCGTCGGATTGGTGGCACCCCCTGCCAAGAAGACTACATATAACCCTGATTGTTCGGCGCAGGTACTCCGACCCTTCAGCCTTAGATTCTCTTTGGTCCAATCGCCAAATCTAACTTCGCTTGGAAACTCCCCGCCGGATACCCTTAGGCATCGCGCCGCAACGGGGCTTGGCGGCGGCACTACAGGTTTCGACACTTCGGGCCTCCACTCCTTCCATAGTTCAGACCAGTTCGTGTTCACCGCCTTCATTGCGGCAAGGAGTCCTGCAATCGCCACGAGGATTGTTCCAATCGCCTTTATGTAGCCGGTCCATCGCTCGAGAGTTGGCGGTGTCGTTGGAGTGCTGGTGCTAACCGAGTCAGACATTTTGCAGGCCCTTGCGCGCTGGTCGCGATTTCAATTTAGAAAACCCCGCCGGACTCCGCTATAGCGATGTCGGCAAGCGTTTGTCTAACGAAAAGTTGCGTCGCAGGGAATCGCAGCGTGTCAATTTGCAACTCCACGTCGCTTTCGATCCCCCGATCTCTCCAATTACGTCGCCAGTCTTCATGCCTGCCAGTTCCTGCTTGGTGCTGGATAAGCATTGAAGCAATTTCGCCTCTAGTGGTCGGCATGAATTCCTTTTTCACCCAGCAAGACCAAAACCGAGTATTACGACCAGGATCAAACAGGTAGGCCTGCGGACTCGACTGGTCACCAGGCGTGTAGTCCGCCCAGCAGTCCTTTCGTCCGTTAAAGGTCGCCGGTGTGATCTGAAACAGGCCAAGCGCGCCTACGGCAGAGATGGCGCCCGCGAAATAGGCGCTTTCATTGCGGACAATCGCGTACATCGCGTTTTCCATTGTCGACAAAGATCCGTCTATAGGCCAAGCCGCGGCGGTGATCGGCTCACGCAGCCATTCAAGCAAGTTGCTGGGTGGATACGCAGTTGCGAGAAACCGCTTGTCGTTCTGAAGCTCCCCGATCCGTCTATACGGACCATCGTTGGAGAGCGCGATCATGCTCAACGCGACCGGCCAATCCCCGATAACCGGCCCCAGGAGGGCCGCTAACTGCAACCGATTGTCAGCACTCGGATCCGAATCACGTGCCGCACGGGCGTCCTGTCGCAACGACAGTAGCAAAGCGACCGGTGCGACCAAGCCCCCGTCGTTTAAGGTCTTGAGTGGTACGTTATCGAGCCTGTTGCGGAACCGTTTGCCGATGCCGGCGAATTCGACGTAGGCACGCTGATATAAACCACTTTCTGCGGCCACTCTCAGGCGCTCGTGATAGGGGCTGCGGCCGCTCAACGTCCTGTCTGGGGCGCTTGCCCGGTACGCCTCGCTCAGCGTGGCGTAAGTCGCGGAATCGGTGGGCGGCAGCACCATCGACTTGGCACGATCTCCGTACTCGCGGTGGAGCCTCGCGCGAATTCCGTAGTAGCTGTAGGGCGCCTCCAGGATGACTTGCTCGAAGCTTGTTTGTGCCGCTGCCGCGTTGCCGCTGCGTTCAGCGGCTCTGCCGCGCCAAAACAGACTGCGCAAACGAAACGGTCCCTGGGGGAAGTTTTCAATGTACTGTTGCAGCAAACGATCGGCCTCTTTTAGATCCACGGCCGATCCGCGCTCGATTAGCGCCATCGCGGGAATCGCGTAGGCGGAATCTAGAAAGTCATTGGAATCCGTCCGCTCGCGAAGCTTCGCGAAAAAGTCGAGGGCTCGTTTCGGGTCCGGGCTCACACCGAACAAGTACTCTGCCGCCAGCTGGTATAGGGCATTGTCAGCCAGGCGCCCATTGGGGAAACGAATTAGAAGCTCGTTCAGGTCAGCAAAGAAGCGCTGCGGATTCCGCGGCGAAACACTGTTCTGGACCATGCCGCGCAGATACAGGGCCTTCTCTGCGACCTCTCCACCGCCGGCTGCGAGTTCGATCGCCGACGTCAAGCCGGCAATGACGTCTCGTTTGTGTTTAGCGGATAGTCGATAATAGTTACTCCACTCATAAGCAGCGTCAGCGCGTACATGGGCGGGTGCATATTGATTCTTCCAAAGCTGGCGAAGCCTTTCAGCAGCTGCGATCTTGTGCTTCTCCAAGCGGACGCGACTGAGCTGCCTTCGATACTGGAAGAGTTCCAGCCGCTCCGGCGTTGCATAGCCGCCGTCGAGCAGTTGCGCCCGCAGCTGCTGGTCCGTCGCGTCAAGATCTCCGGTCGAATCAACGCTCAGGAAGTCAAGGAACAGCGACTCCGTCTCTGGTCGTTTCGCACGGAAAGCAACATGTGCGAGCAGGCGCGCTATGTCTTCCTCGATCGTAACGAGCGCAGGGAGTAATCCACTCCCCGTCATTCCGGCAAAGAGTCTGGTCTTCTGAGTTGCCGCCCCGAGGCGGATTGCCTCTTGCACTTCCGTGTCCGTGCCACCGTGATGATCCAAGATCTGCAACCAACGCCAAAGTGCGACGGTCGCCAAACCGCTGCCGCCCATGCCGTCCTGGTAGGGGCCGACGCCGCGCTCTGATACACCCCAAGTGGTGAGGTCTCGAAATGCGGCCCGCGCACTCTCGATTTCATTTCGCCGAAGACTAATTTCCCCGACGAGAAACGTCAGCGTTGGCCATTGAGGGTCAAGGCGCGACACTGTGACCGACTGCGGCAAGGGCGCATCAACCGTGCTGGCGGGCTCCTGGACCTGAGATTGCCCGAGAAGCGTCACCAAGTCGGAACCCGCAATCGGAGTCGCGCTTTGGTTATGGCTTAGGCCCCTCGGTTCTTGCTCCCGCTTTCCGCACGAGGCTGCGAAAAGCACGATCGCCAAAAGCAGTGTGGCCCTCGCCCAACGGACCGCAGAAGCGTCGGGCACTCCACCGCGGTCGCTCTGAACTTGGCTCAACCCCTTTTCCTCCACGATTCCATTGCAATACGCCCTTTCGATTCTCTGCCACACGGACAGCGGCGTCATCGCTAGTTCTATATGTCAACTCGGACCGGGCGAAGCTGCGTAAGCCTAGGCTGAACATTGGATTGCCGCAATTCCCTTCCAGATGACGGATTGAGTGTCGGTGTCCCTATAACCTTTCGCGCGCAGCATCCGTAAGTCGCCGGCTGAACGGGGTCAGCCGGACCGACGACGCATCAAGTCGCCGCGGATGCATGAGTCTTCCCAGTGGAACACGCATCAAGTCGCCGCGGATGCATGAGTCTTCCCAGTGGAACACTTCTCGGCGGGCAGAGATCACTGCATGCATGCGTTCGCCTTCAGGCTTCACCGGCGGAACTGGTTCAGATCCGCCATGCCCGTTAATGGGCAACCACCACCACTATGGCCAGCGGCAGCTTCTGGCCGGACAGAGCCAAACATCACTGTCATCGGGTCCTGTCGGCAGCCGATAGCTTGGGTGTCCGTGAACTCGTCGCGCCAGCGCACCACAGCGTGAAGCTGTAGATGTCCGCCACCAGCGCATCTCTTTGGTTCCGCGTGCTGCCCATGCCGTGTCCGGCATCGAAGTCCATGCGAAGAAGAACGGCTGACTTGTCTTTCGTGGCTTCCTGCAAGCGGGCGACGAACTTCGCCGCGTGGAAGGTTGCCACGCGCGGGTCATTGAATCCGGAGATGACGAGCACCGGCGGATAGCGGGTGCCGTCCTTGATGGCGTGGTAGCTGTCCATCTCGTACAT
>JAFNAG010000002.1 GCA_017860135.1 Acidobacteriota bacterium | reverse complement strand
CCTGGCTGCGATCGGCGCCGAACTTGGTTTCCTCCTGCCCGAGATCTACCTGGATCAGCACCGACAGGTTTTTCCCGAGGTCGGCGCATGCCTCGCCGAGTTTGCGGGCGAGTTTGACACTGTCGACGGTTTGGATGACGTCAAACAGCTCGGCAGCCCGGTGGGCCTTGTTCGACTGCAGGTGGCCGATCATGTGCCAGGTGAGGTTTGGCGTGGAGCGGAATTGCGGGATTTTGGATTCGGCTTCCTGAACGCGGTTCTCGCCGAAATGGCATTGCCCGGCCTTGATGGCGGCCGAGAGGAAATCCGCGGGAAAATTCTTGCCGACTGCCACCAGTGTGATTTCCTCGGGCTGCCGCCCGCAGCGCCTGGCTGCGGCCGACAACCGATCTCGAATTTCCTGCAGGTTGCTCTCGATCGTGATCATCTCAAGACATCCCGGTTGCCACGCACCCTGCCGTTTGTTAATCTGCCTGCGGCCCCGTTTTTCCGGGACCATTGTAGAAGTAATTCCCATTTCACACAAGAACGGGTCATGTTCGTCACATTTGAAGGCATCGAAGGATCCGGCAAGAGCCTGCAGATCGGGTACGCCGAGGCCTTTCTCAAGGCGAAAGGCGTGCCTTGCCTGCGAACCCGGGAGCCGGGCGGCACTCCGTTCGGGGCCGCCCTGAGACAGGTACTGCTCCATGCGGGAGGGCCGCCTCGCGAACCCGTGAGCGAACTGCTGCTCTATCTCGCAGACCGCTATCAGCACCTGCACGAGGTGATCGAACCTTCGCTGAAACTCGGCATTACGGTGCTGTCGGACCGTTACCTCGATGCAACCCGTGCATATCAGGGTGCAGCCAGGCGTGTGCCGGCGGAGACAATCGAAGCGATGGTAACCCTGCTGGGGATCCGAGAACCCGACAGGACCATTCTGCTCGACTTGGCACCCGAAATCGGGCTCGCCCGCGCCCGCGCACGAAATCATGCCGGGGGAGCTGCCGGATCGGAGGGGAGATTCGAAGCCGAAGATGTTGCCTTTCACCGCGACGTGCGCGAAGCCTACCTGACTCTTGCCAGGGCGGCTCCGGAACGGTTTCGGATCATCGACGGAGGAGGAACACCCCGGGAGGTCTTTGCACGGATCGAACTGCTGCTCGCATCGTGGTTCGCCGGCGCCTGCGAGGCTGGGCCATGAAAGCCCCTTTGAGTTTTCACTCCTTCATCGGCAACCGCCCGGTCGTGAAAATACTGCTCCGGGCTGTGGCGCAGGACCGCCTGCCGCACGCTCTGATCTTCGCAGGCCCGGAAGGGGTGGGGAAGCGGACACTCGGATTGCTGCTGGCACAGCAGCTGAATTGCCTCCAGACCGCCAAGGGGGACGCGTGCGACGATTGTATGAGCTGCCGCAAGATCATGCTGGGCACACATCCCGATGTTCGCCTGGTTCAGCCCGATGGCGCATTCATCAAGATCGACCAGGTGCGCGATCTGATCGCGGAGATCGCCTACCAGCCGTTTGAAGCGCGTTATCGCGTGGTGATCTTTGACGGCGCCGACAGGATGCGGGCCGAGGCGGCAAATTGCCTGCTGAAAACCCTTGAGGAACCCCCAAGCCGTACCATTCTCATCCTGGTGACCCAGAAACCCTATGCTCTGCTGACCACGATCCGATCGCGAGCGCGCCTGCTGCAGTTCGGTCCGGTTCCGGAGGAAGAGATCAGCAATTACCTGGCAGGCAATGCGGGCCGCTCGCCCGAAGACGCGCGGATGGCTGCAGCCTTCAGCAACGGCAGCCTGGGAGCTGCCCTCACATTCGACGTGGCACAGAATCGCGAGGTGCGCGATCAGTCCCTTCGATTCGTCTCCCTCCTGCTGCGGCGCGAAGAGTTTTCACAGGCCAGCACGTTGGCTGCAGCGGTCGTGAAGGACAAGGAGCTTTTCCAGGCTTGGCTCGACATGACGGCAACGTTGCTTCAGGATGTCTACTATGCCCAGACCGCACCCCGGCGCATGTGCCAGCGCGATATCATTCCCGCCCTGGCGGGCCTGGCAGAAACAGCGCCCCGCGCTGCCGTCCTTGCCGCCATCGACGCAGTGAAAAACCTCAGAGGTGTCCTCCAGCTGAACATCAACCGCCAGCTCGCCCTGGAAGCCCTGTTTCTGGCCGCGCTCCGCTCCTGAATGCGGGATCTTTCGAATGCGGAATGCGGAAGTCTTCGAATTTCGAATGGGGATTCCCCATTCCGAATTCGATTACTTCTTTTCCAGCGATGCGATCTTGGATTTGAATTCGGCGGATTTCGGGGCATCGGGGAACAAGGCCAGGAACTCCTTGTACAAGGCCAGGGCCTTGTCTGTTTCCCTCTTTTTTTCGTGATCGCGCCCGAGTCTCTCGACGGCGCGGCCCATTGCGTCCCGGGCAGCGATCAGGTTCGGCTGATACTCCACGGCGTCTCGGTAGCGCTCAAGGGCGGCCGGATAATTCCCACGCTTATAGTAGAAGTTGCCGATTTGGAGATTTTCCTCGGCAAGCATGGGATTGAATTCTTTCTTCTTCGCCGTTTCTGCATCGGTCTTCCCTTCTGCAACTCCGGTGTCGCGGATGAGTTTCGGCGGCTTCCGCGGTGGGTCCTGAGAGGATACGGTGCCGGCAAAGGCGAGAAAAGCCGGAATCCAGAAACAAGGGATGATCAATCTGCGCCGCATCATAACTCCTGTGCTGTGCGCCCCGAAAAATCAGGACGACAGGGATGTATTAAGATCAAATAAGAATGCTTAATTTTCTTGTCAAAGAATCATCCTTCCGATAATATTCTAGCAATTCGGCTTTTCCGAAAAAACCCAATCGTTGATGGATTCATTTTGGTGATGCGTATTGCTTTTGCGATAAATAAAAACTGAGTCGGGTTTCACCATTGTTTCCAGGGGAGAAAGCATTCATGGTAAATCGAAAACTGATCCGCCCCAGCCTCTCTGAGATCAAGGATCAGATGCCCCGATACAATGCCGCGCCACGAAAACGAGTGCCTCCGGATGTAACCAATGCGGAGAACTATTACTACATCAAGCAGATGGCAGCCAAGACTCCGATGGTTGTCAAGCTGATCGACGGCGAGGAGATACGGGGGGTCATCGAGTGGTACGACCGCAGCTGCATCAAAGTGCACAGGCAGGATGGTCCTAACCTGCTGATTCTCAAGCATGTCATCAAATACATGTACAAACAGAATGAGGATCAGGACAGCGACCAGGAACCAGACGATGTGGATCTGGAGTAGGTGTTGATTCCAGGGGCTCCCCGCTTCGAGGGCCGGATAACCGATATGGTTTCCTGCCCTCGTTGAGGATGAAAGCGAGCCCCTCGCGCCGCAGCAAACGTCATTTCCCGCCGGTTCCACTCAGCCCGCACCGGGTCAGCAGATGCACCAGGGAGCGCACGCCGAATCCCGTGGCGCCTTTGGCCGAGAAAGGCTGCTCGTCGTGGCAGAGGTCTACGCCGGCGATATCTATGTGCACCCAGGGGGTCTCCTCCACGAATTCCTGCAGGAACTTGGCTGCGGTAATAGCGCCTGCGGAGCGATCCCCGACATTTTTGACGTCGGCGATCGGACTCCGGATCGCCTTGCGGTACTCTTCGTCCAGCGGCAGCTGCCAGAGTTTTTCTCCGGTGAAGCGCGCGCTGTTGCGGAGGTGCTCCAGGATTTCCTGATCCGTTCCCATCATGCCGGCATTGACATGACCCAACGCGATGACGCAGGCTCCGGTGAGGGTGGCGATGTCGACGAGGCGGGTGGCGCCGAGGGTGCGTGCATACGCCAGGGCGTCCGCCAGGATCAGGCGTCCTTCGGCATCGGTGTTGATGATTTCAATCGTCTTTCCCAGGTAGGACTTTACGATGTCGCCCGGTTTGGCCGCCTTGCCGCTGGGAAGGTTCTCCACTGAGGGGACAAGGCCGATGACCGCGTGCCTGGGCCGGATTTGGGCAAGCGCGGTCATGGCGGCGATCACGGCCGCTCCCCCGGCCATGTCGGCTTTCATTTCCTCCATCTTTTCCGAAGGTTTGATCGAGATCCCGCCGCTGTCGAAAGTGACTCCTTTGCCGACGAGCGCGAAGACGGGAGCCCCTTTCACTGGTTGCCGGCCCGGAATGCGCAGGACGATGAGCTTAGGCGGCTGTTCGCTTCCACTGCTGACTGCCAGGAGAGCGTTCATGCCGAGCTTCTCCATGTCCTCTCGCTCCAGGATCCGGACCTCCAGCCCGGCCCTCTCTCCGGCAGTGGCCGCACGCTCCGCAAGCTGTCCCGGCGTCAGCACATTCGCCGGCTCGTTGGCGAGGGTGCGGGCGAAATTCACCGCGGTGCCGATGATTATGCCCTGCCGGGCGCCTTCTTCCGCCTCGTGAGTCCGGACTTTGTTTTCCGCCAGCAATACGACTTCCTCGAGGTCCTGCGTTTCGATGTCGCGGGTTTTGTACATCTCGGATTCGTAATTCCCGTATAACGTCCCGTCGGCTGCGGCGTGTGCTGATTCCGATCCGGAGAAATCCCCGCGCATGAGGAATGCGGTCTTCACGGCATGCGCTGCCCGTGCGCGCCGCGCCGCCACGCCTGCAACTTCCCTCAACCGGGCAAGGGTGAACTCGCTCTCCTTCCCCGCTCCGATCAGTAGCAGCCGCCGTGCCTTCAGCCGTTTCGGGCGGTGGATGAGACAGGTCCGGTGAAGCTCCGGCTTGAACTCCCCTCCGGACAGGACCGCGGAAACAATCCCATCGGTTGCTCCCTCCAGAGTTTTGAAGGCAGGCTTGCCCGATGTCTCCTCTTCGAACATCGGGTAGGCAAGCAGATCGCAATCGATTGCGGCGAAAGGGCGGTTCTGGAACTTGATACGCATGCATTCTCCCGGTCTGGTTCAGGTGCGAAGCGGCACTGCCGGCGCGGCAGTCGGCGGAAGTCTGCCGGGCGGCTGAAATTCGTGATCCGCAAGTTTCTTTCCGCTAGCGGCGTGTTTTCATGGCGGCCCTGGTTTCCCGTTCCACTTCCTTGCGGCGCTCGGTTTCCCGTTTGTCGTAGTCCTTCTTGCCGCGAGCCACGCCGAGTTCCACCTTGACCCGCCCGCGAGCCAGGTACACCCGAAGCGGGACGAGCGTCAGGCCTTTTTCCTGCGTCTTCCCGATCAGCTTGCGGATCTCCTTGCGATGCAGCAGCAGCTTGCGCGTGCGGGTAGGATCGTGGTTCTCCCGGTTGCCGTGCGAATACGGGCTGATGTGGCAGCCGACGAGATACGGTTCGGCATCCTTCACGATGCCGTAGCTGTCCTTCAAGTTGATCCGGCCCTCCCGGATCGACTTCACCTCCGTGCCGAGGAGCACAATGCCGGCCTCGATCTTGTCCAGGATGAAGTAATCGTGAAATGCTTTCCGGTTCGAAGCGACGAGCTTTTGTCCGGAGTTCTTGTTTTCCATCTGTCCCGATCCAGGTCCGCCGGTCCCGCACGGCTGCGCGCCGCCTCATGAGCTCCCGCCGGCAGCCGCGACTGCGTTTACCCGAGACAAGGTATCACAGGTCAGCGACCAGTCAAACACCTGCCGATGTAATCGCGCACCGCTTCCTGCCACGGGCGCATCGGAGGGAACCCCTCGCGCTGCATGCGCGCATGCCGGAGGATGGAACAGGGGGGTCGGGGGGCAGGCCGGGGATACTCGAGGGTCTTGACCGGCTTGACTTTCGTTCCTCCCATTCCCGCCCAGGCCAGCGATCGGAGTGCGAGTTCGTACCAGGAGCACGAACCGCTGTTCGTGACGTGATATGTGCCCCGGCAGCACGATTCCAGCAGCAGGACGGTCCTCTCCGCCAGGTCTCGAGCGTAGGTGGGGCTTCCCACCTGGTCGTCGACAACTTGCAGGGGCCGGCCCTGCCCGGCGGTCGTCACGATAGTCCGAATGAAGTTCTTGCCGTGACAGCCAAAGAGCCAGGATGTACGGAGAATGAGATGTTCCGGGCAGGTTTCCCGCACCCGTTCCTCGCCGTGCAGTTTCGACCTCCCGTATGCGCTTATCGGGTTCGGCGGGTCATCCTCCTCATAGCCGGCTTTTTGCGTCCCTTCAAAAACGTAGTCGGTGCTGTAATGCACGAGCAGCGCTCCGGCGCTGCGGGCGGCCTCTGCCATGTTTCCTGTGCCCTGGCCGTTGACGCGCTCCGCCTCCTCTGCGTGCAACTGGCAATCATCGACATCGGTCATGGCAGCGGCCAGGAGAATCACATCGGGACGGAAGCCGGACACCTGTTTGCGGCATTGTTGTGCGTCGGTGATATCCAGGTCAGGAAGGTCCAGACCCAGGAGTGCGTGATGGGAGAACGCTTCCATCAGGTCCGTCCCGAGCATGCCGCGTGACCCTACTACCAGGACTCTCATGGGAGTATCGCCTCACAGCTCGGCCAGGGTACGACTCCGGTTCTGATACATGCGCTCGTAGTATGTCTGGTAGGCGCCGCTGCGCACATTCTCCACCCAGGCGGGATTCCGGAGATACCATTCGACGGTGCCGCGCAATCCGGTTTCAAAGGGGATTTGCGGCTTCCAATCCAGTTTGGTTTCCATCTTGGCGGGATCGATGGCATAGCGGCGGTCGTGGCCGGGCCGGTCGGCGACGAATGTGATCAGGTTCTCGTCCTTCCCGAGGATCCTCAACACCAGGCGTGCGATCTCGAGGTTGGTCTTTTCCTGGCGCGCGCCGATGTTGTAAATTTCGCCCGGCCGCCCAAGGTGCAGTGCCCGGTCCAGCGCAGCGCAGTGGTCCGCGACATGAATCCAGTCGCGGGTGTAGAGCCCATCCCCGTAAATCGGCAGAGCCACTCCGGCCGTGGCGTTGGTGATGAGCAGCGGGAGCAGTTTTTCCGGGAACTGGTACGGGCCGTAGTTGTTCGAGCAGCGGGTGATCAGGCAGGGGAAACCGTAGGTCTGATGATAGCTGCGAACCAGCAGGTCGGCGGCCGCCTTGCTGGCCGCGTATGGGCTGTTGGGGGCGAGCGGGGTTGCCTCCGTAAAAGCGCCGGTGGGGCCCAGGCTGCCGTACACCTCGTCCGTCGAGATCTGCAGGAACCGCCCCACGCCGGCTCTGCGCGAGCCCTGCAGCAGGTTCAGGGTGCCCGTGATATTCGTTCGCGCGAACTCCGACGCATCCAGAATGCTGCGGTCCACATGCGACTCGGCGGCGAAATTCACCACCGCGTCCACGCCTCTCTTCAGTATTTCTCCGACGGTTTCCGGGTCGCAGATGTCGCCCTGAATGAACCGGAACCTCGGACTGGTTTCGAGTCCGGCAAGATTCTCGAGGTTCCCTGCGTAGGTCAGCTTGTCGAGGACGCAGATGTGATAGTCAGGGTGGAGCGACACGACGGCGCGCACAAAATTCGAGCCGATAAAACCCGCGCCTCCGGTCACCAGCAATCGCATGATTCGACTCCTGTTCCGATCCCGGACAGGCGGGATCGTGACGGCACCATGGATGCGACGCCCGTCACGGACATTCCTGCCCGCGGCTGTCAGACCTCCGCGCCTGCACTCGAGTCGAGCCGCATTTTTTGCGCGACCAGGTTGGACGCGCGCAAGAGGGATTCAAAGGTGCCGGCATCTGTCCACCAGCCCTCGAGGATGTCGTACTCGAGGATGCCTTTGTCTATGTAGTAGTTGTTGACATCCGTAATCTCGAGCTCTCCGCGGGCCGACGGTGTCAGCCCCTTCACAATATCGAACACTTCCGCATCGTACATGTACACTCCCGTGACCGCATAGCGCGACGCGGGAATCCGCGGTTTTTCATCGATGCGTACGATCTTGCCGCCGCGGATGTCGGCGACGCCGAACCGCTCGGGATCGTTGACCTCTTTGAGCAGGATGCGGCTTCCCGATTTCTGCTTCCTGAAGTTGTCGACGTACGGCGCAATCGAGCTTTCGAGGATGTTGTCGCCCAGAATCACGCACACCGGCTCGCCCTCCGCAAAAAACTCGGCGAGGGCCAGCGCCGCGGCGATGCCGCCTTCCCCTTCCTGATAGGTGTAATTGATGTGCCTGAGCCCGAACTCCTTCCCGTTGCCGAGCAGACGCAGGAATTCGCCGGCGTTTTTGCCGCCGGTTACGACCAGGATCTCGCGAATGCCGGCGCCGACGAGGGTCTCGATCGGGTAGTAGATCATCGGCTTGTGATAGATCGGCAGCAGGTGCTTGTTGGTGACTTTCGTCAGCGGATGGAGCCGGGAGCCGAGCCCGCCGGCCAGCACGATTCCTTTCATGAGATCGTCCTTCCCAATCCTTCTTGTCTCTGCGCGTGTTACCGGGAAGTAGCCGCGCAGGCACATTACTATAATCAAAAAAGCGACGCATCGGAACAGGGAACTTCATCGTTCGGATGCGGGTTTCCTGTTGAGCTCGTAAAGCTTGGCATACTTGAAGTACACCGATATGGCTCCCATGACGGCCACCATCACCCCCGGGAAGCCGTCCAGGAAGCCTCTTTTCAACAGGTAGCATTTCAGGAACGTGGCCAGCGGATTTCCCAGGACCTGAATGGCGGAAGACGTCTTCCCGATCTGCCGGTAGTCGCGAGCGGCCAGCGTGGAGTAAACCTCCAGGCGCCGCAGGTAGTCGGAAACGCTGCGATAGGTGAAGTGCAGGATCTCGCCGCGAAGCTGGCCGGGAGCGCCGTCGATCCGCACGGACTCGTGCACGTTCCCGCCTTGCCAGCGGCCGCGCCTGCGGTCGAAGAAACGCAACTGATAGTCGGGATACCAGTCGCCGTGCCGGATCCAGCGGCCCAGGAAGAACGCAACCCGCGGGATGCAGTACCCGGCCCGCTCGCAGCCGGCCCTGCGAAGTTGATACAGCTCCCCGGCCAATGAGGGGCTGACCCTTTCGTCCGCGTCCAGGGAAAAAATCCAGTCGTGACTGGCCTGTGCCACGGCGTGGTTTTTCTGGTCCACATAGCCGGTCCAGGCGCGCTGACAGACCCGACCGGTGTAGCGGCGGCAGATCTCGATTGTGGCATCCGTACTGCCGCTGTCCACCACCACGATCTCATCCGCCCAGGCAAGGGACTGGAGCGCCTCCTCGATGTTCCGTTCCTCATTGAACGTGATCAGCGTGGCGGTGACGGGTTCCATGTAGTCCTGCCCCCTGCGGGATCCGACCGGGATCCGTCGCCAGTATAATGCAGCCCGTCAGTACAGCAAACGACAGTTCGCGCTTTTTGGTGACGCGAGGCCAGCAGGGTAAGACCGAGCCGCCGCGGTCGGGGAGCGGGTGGCTGCGTTCGGAATGCAAACTACCCGCCGGCGGACGCGCGCGGAACCGCCTTACTTTTGCCTGGTCCGGCCTGAATCCGGTTCGGCCCCGCGGGTTATCGGGTCAGAAAAACGCTCCCGAAATCCCGGCTAATGGAAGACAATGGGAGCGGTGCGGTAAAAGTGCTGCAGCATGTCCAGTAATTCCCGGTCCGTACGCCGCATCGTCTTTCGCGCGGCGCGCCTCTTCTCCAGGATAGCCGGGAGGTTTGCCAACCCGGTGGCGACCGCCCAGTAAAACCGGTAATCGAGTGCCAGCCAGCCCGTAAGCAGGCGCGCCGCGATCAACAGCTGGTGCTTCCGGAACATTCGGGGGTCATGCAGGAGCATCCAGTGCATCAGGATGCGGCTGCGGCGCGAAACCTTATCGAGTGAGCGCCGCCCGTATCGACGGCCCATGGTCTGGCTGGCATCATGACAAGCCACGCCGCGAGGCTCGTAACGCACCAGCCAGCCGCGCTTCCAGGCGCGGTAAGACAATTCCACGTCTTCCACCATGGCAGTGAGCGGATCGAAACCGCTGAGGTCCAGGAACTTCGCCCGGTCGTACAGCGAGAACGCGCCGATCGCCGTGAATGACAGCAGAGGCTGCGCCGCGTCGGCGCCGGGCATGACATCGTAGTTCTGATACGTGCTCCACATGCCGCGCCGGAAACAGGCCACCTTCCCCCCGTTGCAGAACTGATCCTCCGCCTGATTCAACAGCTTTCCCGTGACGGCAAACACGCTCGCGTCCGTGAAATGCCCGGCCATGGGGGCGATGCAACCGGGTTTCAGGCGCACATCGTTGTTGAGGAGCAGCACCAGCGGGAATCGTGCGGCCTCAAAGCCGCTCTGGCAGGCGGCACAGAAGCCGCGGTTCCGGTCATGCTCGATCAGCCGGATGCCGGGGTGATTGTCTCGCAGCCAGCGCGGGGTGCCGTCGCCGCCGGCATCCTCCACCACTATGATTTCGGTCGCTCTCCCCCCCGGCTGCCGGTATTCGCGCACGGCGGCATCGACGGAAGGGAGGTAAGCCTCGAGCAGCTCTCTTCCCTTCCATGTCGGGATCACGACCGAGAGGTCCATGGCGCACCAAAAAAAGCAGCCACGAATTCCACGAGTTTCACGAATGAGAACGTCCGTCTCCGTTCGTGAAACTCGTGAAAGGCGTGGCTTTCGCGTTGACCATGCCGGGCCTCGGCCCGGCATCTATTTGATGACCTGGAATTCCGCGCTCGTCGTCAGGTGTTTGTCGGTGATCTTGTCGTGGACCTTGATCTCCAGCGTATATTTCCCCGGCGGCATGTCCGCGATCGGGATCGCCCGCACTACAACCACGCGCTGCCCCGAAGTGAACTGGACGGATCTTCCCTTGGCGTCTTCGATGTCCTGCACCAGCCGGTCCCCCGACTTGACGAGATAGGATATCTCCACGGAGGGCTCCAGCGTGGTCGGGTCATATGCCACGTTGTAAACCTGGAAGTAGGGGATCAGGAACTGCCCGTTGGCATATTCCCCCTTCACATTCGGCTGCACTTTCATGTCGCCGATGACGAACTGCTCGAGCTGCTCATAGTTCGGGGGAATGGCGGAGACCTGGTTGGCCAGAATGATGCTGCTGGTCTGCAGCTCCTCGCCCTCAAACCTCGGCACCGAGATCCCATAACTCATGGAGCCAACATAGCCGCTGGTCAGATCCTTGAGAATCAGGTCCAGCTTGTACCGCTGCCCCGGCTGCACCATTACGATCTTCTGGAAAATGGAGCGTTTGTTCTTGCCCTGCTCGAAAAATTCGTCGGTGTACTCGGCCGTGATCGTGTTTTCGAATTCCGAGATGATCCGGTTCTGCAGGCTGCTCACCAGCCCGTAGACGTTCACGGTCGCCCGGTTGAACTGAAGCTCCCTCTTGAAATCCAGGTTCTTGTTTTCCAGCTCGATCGTGATCGGTACGAGCACACGGTCGGAAGAAAGCTTGATGAAATCCGTTCGCAGGCTGTAAGGCAACTGATTATACGTAATCCGGGTCGTGACGATGCCTTTAAGATCCTCGAACTTCAGTTGCGGAGGCCGCTGGACATTGAAGTACCGTGCCATGCGCTCGAACGGCTGGTCTTTCGAGCGCTGGAAAGTGGTCTGGTCCATGTACCCGTAGTTGACGCGGTCTTCCTTCTTGGAGATCCCCATTTCCTCGTTTTCGGTCAATCCCGCGTTCGGAACGGTCAACAGCGCATCCTTTTCCTCCGCATCCATGGCAAGCCGGTATTCATTGGTGAAGGTCTTGTCGACAAACTCAAGTTCCACGTCATCGCCGACGTTGTCGATGTGGCGATAACGCCAGCGTTCGAAAGGATATACGCTGGTGCTCCCGCCGCCTTCCCAAAACTCGCGATGGTAGGATCCGCCGGAAGGATGGGATTCCTTGCCGTCGGGTTCGCCGTACAGGATGTAGATGCGGCCGCGGTCGGTCTTCCATCCCGGCACGCCGGAAGCAAACCGCTCGTTCGTGTAAGCGATCCGGCGATAGTGTTCGGCCTTGAATTCATTCCCCCCCTCCCGGGGATCGGGATTGCGGCGCGTCCAGAACTGTTCGATAAAATTCTCCCGCTCTTCGTCGGTGCTCAGTGCCTTGAAGACGTTTCTTTCCTCGTCGGTAATAATATAAAGCACGTCTTCGTTGAGCCATTTCTTGTAATAATCGTTCAGGGCGCTTTCCTTGACCGGCTTTGCCTTCTGCAGATCTGCGGGCCTCATTTTCTGACGGTCAGGCGGCATGGTCTTCTGCTGACCGGAAGAGTTGGCCGTTTGCGTATCGGTGGATTGGTTCTGCGCCTGTGCGGGAGGCTTGCTCTTATCCTGAGCGGAGGATTGGGTTTGCAGCCGTCCGGCCTGAGACGGCACAACCATCCCGAAAACCGGGAGGCAGAAAAGAGTGGCAAATGTCAAATATCTCTTGGTACGCACGTGAGTCGCTCCTGAGAGGTCAGACTAAACTCCTACCCCTGGATTATATGGCTTGTCCGATCAGGTGTCAATTCAGACCGTGCAGGCATCTGATTCAGGCATGCCCCCAGGTTTCAAGCCGTCCAGTGGCGCTACCACAAGAGATTTGCCTGCAACGATCTGCAGGCAAACCGCCGGCCTCGGGCGCCGCGGGCCAGTTTGGGTCCCCCCATATTTGTTTATACGTCGGGGCAAGGCCGGGAGATGAATGATATTTTGCGTGCCACTCCCTGCGAGGGGCTGCGAGCGGAGGACTTATGGTTTGGCGCCGGCCTCATGGCTCGGCAAGTTATCCTGGATGTGTCCGCTTGCTGGTGATATAAACGTAGCCGCCCATGAAGTGTGGGCCGGTTCTGCAGGCATCCAACGCTCATCACTATTTTGTGCCGGGGAGATTCCCATGACTCACGATGTCATCGAACCTGGGAGCGGGGCGCTTCCGCTTACGGTTTTTTCCGAGGAAGAACAGATGTTTCGAACGAGTGTCAGGGAGTTTGCGGAGGAGCAGATCCGCCCGCATGTCTCCAGAATGGACCGGGAAGGCAAGTTGGATCCGTCTCTGATACGGCAGTTTTTTGAGCTGGGTCTGATGGGGGTGGGCGTCCCGGAGGCTCATGGCGGTGCCGGGAGCTTCTTCATGGCCGTCCTGGCGGTGGAAGAGCTTTCCCGCGTGGACGCGTCTGCCGCCATCGTCGTCGATGTTCAGAACACGCTGGTCAGCAACGCAATCGTGCGCTGGGGAACGGAGGAGCAGAAGAAGGGATACCTGCCCCGTCTTTGCACAGACACCATCGGCGCTTACGCTCTTTCGGAGGCGGATTCGGGGAGCGATGCTTTCGCGCTCACGACGCGCGCCGCGGAACGTGAGGGCGGGTTTGTCCTCAACGGGCGCAAACTGTGGATCACCAACGGGGGAGAGGCGGGTCTCTTCATCATCTTCGCCAATGCGAATCCGCAGCTCGGTTACAGGGGCATCACCGCATTCCTGGTGGAACGCGAGACCCCGGGCTTCACCGTCGGCAAAAAGGAGGACAAGCTGGGGATCCGCGCGAGCTCCACATGCGAGCTCGTACTGGAAGATTGTTTCGTGCCTCGCGATCAGGTATTGGGAGAGGTAGGCAAAGGATACAAAGTGTCGATCGAGACTCTCAACGAGGGGCGAATCGGCATCGGGGCGCAGATGATCGGCGTCGCCCAGGGCGCCCTCGAAGCGGCGATCGGCTACTCCAGGGAACGGAAACAGTTCGGCCAGTCCATCTCGAACTTCCAGGGCGTTCAGTTCCAGATTGCCCGCCTTGCGACCGAGCTGGAAGCTGCACGCCTCCTCGTGTACAACGCGGCACGTCTGCGAATGGCCGGACTTTCGTTCACCAAGGAAGCTGCCATGGCGAAATATTTCGCATCGCACATGGCGGAAACCGTGTGCAGCGAGAGCCTGGAAGTATTCGGCGGCTACGGCTACACAAAGGAGTTTCCGGCCGAGAAGTTCTATCGAGACGCCAAGATCGGAAAAATCTACGAAGGAACCTCCCACATGCAGCTTCAGACAATCGCGAAGCTGATCCTCACGCGGTAAGGTACAGTCCTCTTTTGTCGGCTCAGCCTTGCGCGTCACCTGGGCCTATGGTAGTGTGTACCATTCTTTCCTGCTCCTGACGTTGGCACACACCGTATCGGGGTAATGCTGCGAGATCGTGGGCGCCGGGTTGTGTGGAGTCAATGGGCCTATGAAGATGAAGGTTTACTTTCACGACAACTGCTTCGACGGCCTGGCTTCTGCGGCCGTATTCAGCGATTTTTATCGGACGCAGTTCCGCAATGATGCGCGCTTTGAGTACGAGGGCCTGGCGCACCGCGCCGGACAGCTGTTTCTGGACGTGCAGTTCGACGGGGATGAAAACGCGATTGTAGATTTTAAATACTCCAGCGATCCGAGATTGACCTGGTGGTTCGATCATCACCAGAGTGCGTTCCTGAGCGCTGAGGATGAAGCCCATTTCAGGGCGGACAGGAGTGGGAGGAAATTCCACGACCCGGACTACCGGTCGTGCACCAAATTCATCGCTCATATGGTGCGGCAGCACTTTGCGTTCGATGCCCGTCGCCTGGACGAGCTGATCCACTGGGCCGACAGAATCGACGGCGCGCAGTTCGAGGATGCCCGCGCAGCGGTGGAACTGCGCGATCCGGCCATGAAGCTGATGATGGTGATCGAAGGCAACCGCAGGCCGGAACTCGGCCGGACATTGATCGAGGACTTCCAGCGGCTGTCCCTGGAAGAAATCATGTCCCTCGATTGGGTCCAGGATGTTTTCCGGCCGCTGCACGACCGTCACATCCGGTCCATCGACATCATCCGCGGGAGCGCGCAGTACGCGGATGGCACAGTCTACTTCGACATCAGCAGCCGTGATGAAATGGAAGGGTACAACAAGTTCATCCCCTACTACCTTTTTCCCGAAGCCACGTACTGTGTCGGTGTCAGCCAGTCCAGTTTCCGCAGCAAGATTTCGGTCGGTTCCAACCCATGGAGCGTGAGGCCCCGCAAACACAACCTGGCCGCACTCTGCGAGAGGCACGGAGGCGGGGGACACAGCGTCGTGGGGGCCATTTCTTTTGCTCCCGAAGACCTCCCCAGAGCACGACGCATAGCGCAGGACATTGTGCGGGAACTGCGCGGCAAATCTTAGTCCCGGGACCGCTCGACTCGTCCGGACCGAAGGAACTGCTTCCATGGAAGTAGCCAAGATCCTGGTTGTGGATGACGAAATCGCCAACCTGCAGAAGCTCCAGCGAACCTTTGTGGGCCGGTACCGCGTGCTGACGGCGTCAAGCGGGCGCCAGGCGCTTGAATTGATCCAGCAGAATGACGATATCGCCGTCATCATCGCGGATCAGAGGATGCCGGACATGACGGGGGTCGACCTGTTCCGTCAGTCCCTGACCCGGCTCCCCGATGCCGTACGGATCATCCTGACCGGATATACGGACGTGGACGTGCTGATGGCGGCGATCAACAGCTGCAAAGTGTTTCGTTATATCGTAAAGCCGTGGGACCCGCCCGACCTGCTGATGACGGTGGAGCGCGGCCTGGAATCCTATCGCCTGGCGATCGAGAACGCCCGGTTCCGAAGGGAGCTGATCCGCCGTGAGCGGCTCGCACGCGAGCTCGAGATCGCCAGGGAGATCCAGGGATACATCCTGCCGCCGCGCTGCCCCGAGATTTCCGGATACGAAGTTGCAGTCGAGTACCATCCGGCGCGTGAGGTCGGAGGCGACCTCTACGACTTCGACTGGAAGGAGGCCGAGGGATCCCTGCACCTGGTGATCGGCGATGTGTCGGGGAAATCCATCCCCGCCGCCCTGTATGGCGCGGTTTTCAGCGGGCAGCTGCGCGCGCTCTTCGCGCAGGCTCTGTCTCCGGGACAAATCCTCGCCCGCGCCAACTCGAGTCTGGTGGCGCACTACAAGGTCAACAATTACATCGCGGTCGCCTGCCTGCAAGCCGATCTGGCCAGCGGATCCTGCAGATTCGCGAACAGCGGCATGCCCTTCCCGTACTTGCTGCGGGGGGCCGATGTCACGCGTCTTGCCGTCTCCGGAGTGCCGTTGGGTCTGTTCGAGGGGAGCGAGTACGACGAGGCGCCGCTCCAGATGGACAGGGGGGACCTGCTCGTGATGGCCAGCGACGGCGCTACGGACGCAACGGACCCGGACGGGCAGATGTTCGACGAGGCCCGCTTCATCGAGGCGATCCGGCACAACTCCGCCGCCGGCGCCGCGCAACTCGCGGGGAGTCTGTATCGGACCGTCTGCGGCTTCGCACGGAACGCCGAAATCCAGGATGACATCACGATCCTCGTAGTGAGGCGGAAGAGTTAGGACAGGACTGCGCCATGCTGCTTATCAAGAATATCAGCCAGGTTCTCACTCTCCGCGGAGGTCCCTCGGCCCGTTGCGGCGCCGCCATGTCGGATCTCGGCATCATCGAGGACGGCGCGATTCTGATCCGCGCGGAACGCATCGTCTGGGTGGGGCCGACGCGGGAACTGCCTGCGGGGGAGTCGAATTCGCACTATGAGGTTTTCGACGGCGTGGGACTGGACCTCGTTGCCCTCCCCGGTTTCGTGGACAGCCATACGCATCCGGTGTTCGGCGGCACGCGATCCGACGAATACGACCTCCGATCCCAAGGCAAGACCTACCAGGAAATCGCGGCTGCCGGCGGAGGGATCCGGGCCAGCGTGCGCCAACTGAGGGCTGCAAGCCCGGAGCAGCTTTCCGTCCGCGTCGAACGCCACTTCCGGCAATTCCTGGAACACGGCACCACGACGATCGAGGCCAAGAGCGGCTACGGCCTGAGCCTGGAGGATGAACTCAAGAGCCTGCAGGTGCTGGCGGCGCTCCGCAGCCGGAGCCGGCTCGAAGTCGTGCCCACCTTCCTGGGCGCCCACGATGTCCCGGATGAATTCCGCGACTCGCGGCCGGAATATGTTCGCCGCATCATCGAAGAGATGATCCCGCGCGTGGCCCGGGAAGGGCTTGCCTCTTTTTGCGACGTCTTTTGCGATACGGGCTACTTCCAGGTCGGGGAAGCGCGCGCCATTCTGCAGGCCGCCAAAGAGGCGGGCCTGAAGCTGCGCATCCATGCCGACCAGCTTGCCCGAAGCGGCGGCGCCAGCCTGGCGGCCGAACTCGGCGCGCTCAGCGCGGACCACCTGGAGTACATCGACCGGCGCGACATCACGCGCCTGCGCAAGGCCGGGACGATGGCGACACTGGTTCCCGGCTCGACGTTCAACCTCGGCCTCAACCGTTACCCGCCGGCACGCAGCCTGATCGAGGCCGGCGTCCCGGTGGCGCTGGCGACCGATTTCAATCCGGGTTCCTGCTTTACTCTGAACATGCAGATCATCCTCTCGATCGCATGCAGCCAGATGAGAATGACGCCGGCGGAGGCGATCACCGCCGCCACGATAAACGGCGCCTGCTCCCTGGGCCTGTCGGAAAGGCTCGGCAGCCTGGAGGAGGGCAAACAGGCCGACATCGTCCTGATGAACGTGGCCAATTACAGGGAGATCCCGTACTTCTTCGGTGTGAATCACTGCGTCGTGACTGTCAAAAAAGGGAATATCGTCATCAATCGATTGGAGCGAACGTGAAAAAGATCGTCGAATGCGTGCCGAATTTCAGTGAAGGAAGGCGCAAAAATGTCGTCGACGCGCTTGTCGCAGCACTGACCGGGCACTCCGGCCTTGCCCTGCTCGATGCGGAGATGGATGCGGCCCACAACCGGAGCGTCATCACTGTGGCCGGCGAGCCGCAAGCGCTGGCCCGCGGCGTGATCGACGCGGTGGGGAAGGCGGCAGAGCTCATCGACCTGCGGCAGCACAAGGGCGAGCACCCGCGCATGGGCGCCACAGATGTGATCCCTTTTGTCCCCATTGCGGGCATGAGCATCGAGGATTGCGTCCAGCTCTCGAGGCAGGTTGGGGAGGACATCGCCGCACGCTACCAGATTCCGGTCTATCTCTACGAGCAATCCGCGCGGGTCCCGGCCCGCCAGGACCTCGCGCACATACGCCGGGGCGAATTCGAGGCCATTCGCGAGGAGATTCGAAGCAACCCGGAGCGCAAGCCGGACTTCGGACCGTGCGAGGTTCATCCGACTGCAGGCGCCACCGCGGTCGGCGCACGATTTCCCCTGATTGCCTACAACATTTACCTCAGAACCCCCGACGTCAAAATCGCCCAGGCGATCGCGCGCGCCATCCGTTTTGCCGGCGGCGGCCTTCGCTACGTCAAGGCATTGGGATTTGAAATCCAGGAAAGGAACCAGGTTCAGGTTTCCATGAACCTCACCCGTTTCGAGGCGACGCCGGTTTTCAGGGTGTTCGAAATGGTGCGCCGCGAGGCCGAGCGCTACGGTGTTGCCGTGGCCTCGAGCGAAATTGTCGGGCTGGTGCCGCAGCAGGCCCTGGATGCCTGCGCAGATTTCTACCTGCGCCTCGAAAACTTCAGTGCAAACCAGATTCTCGAGAACCGGCTTGCCGACGCGCTGCCGCGGGAGACCGCGCTTGCGGAGTTCGTCTCCAGCGTCGCGGCGCCGGAAGCAGTGCCGGGCGGCGGCAGCGTTGCCGCCCACGCGGCTTCCCTCTCCGCCGCACTGGGCGAAATGGTGGCCGGCCTGACCGAGGGTAAAAAAAAGTACCAGGCGGTCGAAGAACGCGTCCGTGGAATTCACTCGCAGCTCCTCGAAGCGCGTGCTGCCCTGCACCGGCTGGTGCAGGAGGACTCGGATGCCTACGCCGCCGTAATGTCCGCATTGAAGCTGCCGAAAGAAACCGAAGCCGACAAGGCCGCGCGCTCCGAAGCCATCGAGAAGGCCACGCGCACCGCGACCGAAGTGCCCTTGCGCACCGCACGCCTCGCCGCCGAGGTGCTGGACCGGCTGGGGCTGCTCGCCGAGATCGGAAACAGGAACGCCCGGAGCGACGCGGCAACCGGCGCACAACTCGCGTTTGCCGCCTTGAAGGGAGCCCAGTACAACGTGCTCATCAACCTTCCCGGTGTCAAGGACCACGCCTTCGCCGAAGCCTGCAGGCGCGAGGTGGATGAGCTCGCGCATCGCTGCCGGGAGACGATCCACAGGGTGGACGCGCTGCTGACGCAGCCGGGCGAATGAGAAAAACGGGACGGGAGGAAACAGACCTGCAGCGCATTCATCAGGAACAGGCGGCGAAACAGGGTCCGGGCCGCCCCTTCAGATGAACATTTCCTCGTCTTCGTGGGAACGGCGTGAAGCGGATCTGCGCCAGCCGAACAGCACGTCCAGGCCGGCGCGAACGCCGCGGATGACCGCCTGGATCTCGCTGACCGGTGCCAGGATGGCCGCCTGCAGAGACACAATAGTCTCCTCGATCCTGTGCGAAGCGGTGTCGACGACATCCTGAAACCGCGCGACCTGCAGGCGAGCCGTGTCCGTGGCTTCCGTCAGGAACGCATCGGCGTCCACAACCCGGTCGTGAACCACCTGGCTGATGGCCGTCACATGCACCTGCAGTGCCTGCACCTTATCGCCGATGGCTTTCGCCATGGTCAGGAATTCATCCGCATGAACCGCCAGAACTTCTATGTCTTTGGTGAGCTTCGAACTCACCGCCTCCAGACGGCCCGCGAGTTCCCGAATCTTATGGGCAAGCGTCCATAGCGCCAGGCCCTGCAGGATCACACCCAACGCCACGATTCCGGTAAGAATGGTCAGTATAATCTCTATGGTTTCCAAGGAATTTTAGGCCTTCGCTTTGTCTTTTTCATCCTTGTACGCCTGTTTGCCCGCTTCCAGGGCCGCGGAAAGCTGATCCCGCTGCTGCTGGAGGATTTCCTTGCCCCGGTCGATCAGTCCGCCGGTCTTATCCTTCACTTCCTTTGTCCGGTTCGAAATATATTCCGCGCCCTCGCGGGTTTTTATTGCAATCAGTTTCCGGGTCTCCTCCCCGCTCCGAGGTGCAAAAAGCAGCGCGATCGCCGCCCCGACGAAACCACCAAGCACAAAAAACAGGGCCTTTTCCCCTACTCCAGTCTCTTCGGCCATACATCCTCCTTACTTCTAATAAATCGTTGTAAACGTGATGTTTAGCATGGGCAAGCCGAAATGTCAAATGCCAAATCCAACCCGCTGTGATTGCCGGTTGTGAGCGCGGGCTTCAGCCCGCGCTCTTCCAAGACGCATGGTCATCTTCCGCGAATTCACTGGGCCTGAGTTTCTGCGGTACGAATAATTATTGGTTTTAAAGCGAGGGGCTTAAGCCCGCTCCCGCAATAGGCCTGGAGCCCGCTCTCATGCAGATTACTGTCGGGTTACGGCTTGGGGTATAATGCCGCGTTTGCGGAAAGAGGTCGTATGCGTTCGCGCCCGATCACATCTCAGGAGCCGCCATGACGAACAGAAGAAAATCTTTTATCACCCGTGCTGTGCACGCCGGAGAGCACCTGCCGCCGGAAGATTTCATTCCCGTGGTCGGTCCCATTCACCCGACGGTCGGTTTTGTCTACGAGCGCATGGAAGAGCTGGACGGGGTGCTCGGGACAACCCGGGAAGGTTTTGTATACCCGCGGTACGGCAGTCCGACGGTAGCGGCACTGGAGGCTGCCATCGCGGATCTCGAGGGTGGGGAGGCCGCCTACGCCTTCGCATCCGGCATGGCGGCGATTCATCTGGCGCTGCTGACGGCGGGAGTGCGCCAGGGATCAAGCGTCGTCGCTGCCATGGATGTATATGGGGCGACCTACACGATGCTGCGGCGCCTGTTCGCCGAACTCGGGGTGAGTGCCCGCCTGGTGGATTGCACCGATCTGCGCGCGGTCGAAGCTGCTCTCGGGGAGACCCGGCCGGTCCTGCTCGTCGCGGAGACGATTTCCAATCCGCTCCTCAAAGTGGCAGACCAGCCTGCGCTCATCGATCTGGCTCATCGACATGGCACGCAGGTGCTGATCGACAACACATTTGCCACCCCATACCTCTGCAATCCCCGCGGGTTTGGAGCGGATTTCGTGATGCACAGCGTCACCAAGTTCATTGCCGGCCACTGCGACGTATTGGCCGGCGTGATCGTCACATCGGCGGCGAACCGGCATCGGATGTATGAGCTCAACAAGATGATCGGAAGCAACCTCGGACCGTTCGAGGCATGGCTGGCGATGCGCGGGCTCAAAACCCTTCCGCTGCGGATGCGCCAGCAGTGCGAGAGCGCCCTCCGGATCGCCGGGTGGCTGTCTGCGCACCCGAAGATCGAGAGGATTCACTACCCGGGCCTGGCCACGCACCCACAGCATGAACTGGCGCGCAGGCTGCTGCAGGGGAGAGGCTTCGGCGCGGTGCTCTCCTTCCAGATCGCCGGTGCGGACAAGGCCGTTGCTTTCCGGTTCATGGATGCGCTTGCGCTTTGCCTGCCCGCGACAACCCTGGGGGATATCTACACTATCGTCCTGCATCCGGCCACTTCGTCCCATCGGGCGCTTGCGCCGTCCGAGAGGGCGGAGATCGGCATAGACGACGGCCTGGTGCGCCTGTCGGTGGGCATAGAGGATGCATCAGACATCATCGAGGACCTGGACCAGGCGCTTCGGTCGCTCCCTTGAAAAACAGCCCGACGCCGGTTTGCGGCAGGATGTGGTATAAGATAGCATTCATGCCGGCAGCGGCGACGGCGTTCCGCCGCGGTGATTCCAGGCAAACGGCGCGAGGTGATCCGCCATGACGAATGATCCCATCGCCACCGACAAGTCCCGACTGGCCATCGTGTTTTTCCTGGCCTGCTTCGCGGCCGTCACCTACTTTATGTACCGTATCCTCTCCCCGTTTCTGTCGGTGCTGGCCTGGGCTGCTGTTCTGGCTGTGGTTTTTTACCCTTTGTTCAAGCGTATTCTTCCCCGTGTGCGCCGCCGGCGTACGGCCGCGGCTTCCATCACCTGCCTCCTCGTCCTCCTCCTCATCGTGCTCCCGGTCACGTTCCTCGGCGTCATCATCACGCAGCAATCGATCGCTTTCTATCAGGACCTGCAGCAGCAGTCCGGCTCCCTGGCGGGAGTTACGGCGCATTTGAAGGAGCTGCAGCGCCGTCCGACGATTCAATATCTCGCGGCGCAGGCGCAGAAGTGGCTTGGCGCGGGGGAGCTCAACATCGAGAAGTACCTGCAGGACGCGGCGAGCAACGTCAGCAGATTTCTGGTGGGCAGAGGTCCTTCATTCCTCCGGGGCGTCGGGGAGATGATCTTCCACTTCTTTCTGATGTTCATTTCCATGTTCTTCCTGCTCCGCGACGGACCGCAGCTTTTGGAGACGATCAGGTCCTCGAACCCTCTGCCTGCCGTGTATGAAGCGGAGATCATCAAGAGATTCGAGGACGTCACCTATGCGACCTTCTTCGGTTCGCTGTTGACCGCGGTGGTGCAGGGAATTGCCGCATGTCTTCTCTTCCTGTCCCTGGGCCTGCCGGCGCCTCTCTTCTGGGGGGCGGTGGTTTCGCTGATGTCTCTCGTCCCGATCGTGGGAGCGTTGATCGTCTGGCTGCCCTGGACGGCCTATCTGATCCTTGCAGGACATACGACGCGCGGCATCGTGTTGCTGGCAGTGGGAACTTTGGTGGTGGGCTCGATCGACAATGTGCTCAAGCCGATGATCATCCAGGGCAGGACCGACATGCATCCGCTTCTGGTTTTCTTCAGCGTGCTCGGTGGATTGAAGGCGTTCGGTTTCCTCGGTGTCCTGCTCGGCCCGCTCATAGTCGCGCTCTTCGTCTCCTTCCTCAATTTTTATCGCTTCGAATTCCGCGAGATCCTGCACACGAAACGACCCGTAACGTCAGGCCCGCCGCCGTAGGTCGTCCGGATGGGTGTCATCCCAGCAGGAAAATATGCAGGTCCATGACATTCGTGCGAGTGGGACCCGTCATGATCGCATCCCCCAACCGCCGGAAAAACTCGTATGAATCGTTGTTGTTCTGGCACTCGGTGAGGAAGTTCGCCCCCAGTTTGAGCGAGCGGGAAAGGGAGGAAGCGTCCACCAGGGCGCCGGCCGCATCCGTGGGCCCGTCGGTGCCGTCCGTGGCCAGGCTGGCGCCCACGCACGCGGCCGGGAGGCTGGCCAGCCCGCGCACACAGTGCAGGGCAAATTCCTGGTTGCGGCCGCCGCTTCCGGTTCCGGCCACCTGAACGGTGGTCTCCCCGCCGCTGATCAGGCAAGCCGGCCGGCGCAAGGGACGGGACTCCGCGACTATTTCCCGCAGAATCCCCAGATGGAAGCGGGCGGCCCCGCGGGTGTCCCCTTCGAGGCGGGATGTGAGCACCATCGTGTGGTACCCCAGGCGCCGTGCTGCGTTGGCCGCCGCGGTGCAAGCCTGCGTGTTGCTCCCCACAATGACATTTACCTTCCTGCGGAATATCGGGTCTCCGGGCTTGGGCGTTTCGGGGATTTTCCCGGCCGCTCCGCTTTCCAGCCGTTCTCTCACTGCAGGGGGGACCTTGTCCTTGATCCGAAGTCTCCGCAGAATCTCCACGCACTCCTGAAACGTCGTGGAGTCGGGAACCAGCGGCCCCGACGCGATGGTGTCGAGCTCATCGCCGACCACATCGGACAGGATCAGGGACACGACCGGAACGGAGGAGAGGAGTCTGGCCAGCCCGCCGCCTTTCAGATGGGACAGGTGCTTTCGGATCGCGTTGGTTTCCTGAATCGTGGCGCCGCATCTGAGAAGCAGCCGCGTGCAGGCAAGCTTGTCCTCCCAGCGGATGCCGGCTGCCGGCGCGACCATGAGCGCCGAACCGCCCCCGGACAGGAGCACGAATACCAGGTCGCGGGAGGTGATTTCGCGTTCCGCAATGTGTGCGATGCGCGCCGCGGCCGCGGCACTGTTGGCATCGGGCAAAGGGTGCCCGGCTTCGAT
The DNA here is from genome assembly GCA_017860135.1 of Acidobacteriota bacterium. Lineage (GTDB taxonomy): Bacteria > Acidobacteriota > UBA6911 > UBA6911 > UBA6911 > JAFNAG01. Next base: position 20,875 of record JAFNAG010000002.1, on the reverse strand, counting down.
CAGCTCGACCCTTCTGAGAGGCAGGCCGTATCCATAGCGCGTAACCACCAGCCCACCCCGCAGCCGGTCGCCCAGCAGTTTCTCGAGAGCCCGCGCCATCGGGGCAGCCGCTTTTCCCGCCCCCAGCACCCAGACGCGCCGCACCCTGTCCAGGTCGAAGGTGTGCCCGTCCACCCCGCACCGGCTGCCGTCGATTTGAACGTGCCTGCGCACGGCGGCAGCGGGATCGACGGCGCGGAGGGCGGCACCGCACAAGCGAAGCGCATCGTTGCGCAACTGGCGTTGGTTTTTCATGGTTTCTCTCCTCGTTCCGCGGGGGCGATTCCGCTCGGCCGGAAAACAGAGCCGCAACATCAGGGGGCGGGTGGCATTACTGCGGGTAAGAACCGTCCGCTCCCTGACTGCCGCGGCCCCGAAGAGCCTCGCGGCCAGAGACCGCGAGTGAATCCGACGCCTTCTTCTGCCGGGACGGCAGTGATCCCCACCGCGAGTCAAGCAGCGGGGCTCGCCACAGTCTGAATCGCAGGGGCCCCCCAAGGATGAGTTGACACCATAAGCACTTCATAGGATTATGGTAGTCACCTGGAACAAGGGGGTCCATGCAGAATAAATTTACTACATTTCGGGAAGCTTGCGACTACAAGCTTGAAGATAAGCAGCTCGAGTGCGGTGACTGCAAGTTCTTCATCTCCGAGGAATCCTTCATCAGCTCCCACAGCAACTGGGGGACCTGCCCCTACCACTCTCACGCCTTCGTCCGCTTCCGGCGCGCATGCTACTCATTCGAAAAGCGGGATGACAAGGAGCAACGCGAAACCGGCGCCGTGCCCTGAGCCGCTGAATTCCGTCGGAAACCGCCGCAAAATTCCTGAACGACCTGTCAACGGGATTCCGCAATGGAGGCCGCGACGATGTTCGCGATCGCGCCGCGCAGGTGGGTTACGTCACCTTTGCCGTCGGGGTGGACCCGGTTGGTGAGGATCACCACAAATGTGCCCGTGGGAGGGTGAATCCAAAGGGAGGTGCCTGTGAATCCCGTGTGTCCGTATCCGCCCGCGAGGAGATCGCCTCCAGGTGCGGAATAGCCGGTCTGGATGTCCCATCCGAACCCGCGCAACTGGAATGCGCCCGGAGGGGACTGCGGGCCGGTCATGGCGGCCACTGTTTGGGGGGAAAGCAGGAACCGGCCCCGCGCCGAGCCCCGGTCCAGGAGCATCTGGGCATACATCGCGACATCTCTTGCACTCGAGAACAAGCCTGCATGCCCGGCAACTCCGCCCATGCGCCAGGCCGTCGGGTCGTGTACTTCCCCGCGCAGCATCTGCAGTGCCTGGTCGGAGGCGCTCCCTTTGAGGTAGCGCAGAGACCGGTCGCGTGACTCCGTCGGCGCAATGCGCCCGCGCCAGTCCGCCGGAGGATTAAAGGTTGTTTCCGTCATGCCGAGCGGCTCAAAGATCTCCTGCTTCGCAAAAACATCCAGGCTCCTTCCGCTCAAGGCGGTGACGATTTCCGCGAGGGCGATGAAATTGAGATCGCTGTAAAGGAACTCCCTCCCCGGCAGCGTCTGCGTGGGGATGCTCCAGAGCTCCTCGAGGGCGGCAGCGCGCCCTTCCCATGGTTTGGAAAGGTCGAAGTCCGCAGGCAGGCCCGAAAAATGGGTCAGAAGCTGCCGGACCGTGATCTCGTCCTTCCCTCCGCCGGCAAAAAGCGGCAGGTATCGCTTCACCCGGTCTCCGATCCGGAGCCGGCCGTTCTGGGCCAGCAGCATGATGGCGGGAGCAGTAGCCACTACTTTTGTAAGGGAAGCCATGTCGAAGATGGTGTCCGTGGTCATCGGCTCGCTCTGCGGCTGCAGGGACCGATGCCCGAACGCCTTGCAGTAGCCGATCCTGCCACGGCGGGCGACCAGAACGACAGCGCCCGGCGTTTCGCGCCCGCGGATGGCTTCGGCAACCGCATCATCGATCAAGCGCAATTGCGCGGAACGCAATCCGATGCTTTCCGGTGACGCCTGCGGCAGCCCCGATCGCGCCGCCGCTGCGCCGGCGTGCAGAAAGGACGCCGCCTGGGGTGCCAGGCTGACGACACAAAGCAATATCAGCAGATTCCGGCCGCTCATTTCGCCTCCGTCGGGACTTGCGATTATAGTCATGAAATCGGGGCCAGGTCTGCAATATTCACTTTTTCCTCTGCAAAAAGTAAATAGTGCAGACCTGACCCTGTATGGCACAATTTCGGGACGGAGGCGGCTTATGGGGGAATTCACGGGAGTGGATTTTTACCGGGTCGACGATCTTCTGACCCGGGAAGAGAGGCTGGTGCGCGACACGGTGCGCTCGTTTGTCGAGGACAGAGTGATTCCGGTCATCGATCACCACTTTGAGAACGCGACATTTCCCCGGGACCTGGTCCCGGAAATGGGCTCTCTGGGGCTGCTGGGCGCCAACCTTCCCGAAGAATACGGCTGCCCGGGACTGGCGGATGTAGGCTACGGCCTGGTGATGCAGGAACTGGAGCGGGGCGACAGCGCGCTCCGCAGCTTCGCGTCGGTCCAGGGGGCGCTGGTGATGTATCCCGTTTTCACATTCGGCTCGGAGGCGCAGAAACGCCGCTGGCTTCCCGCGCTGGCCAAGGGGGAGGCCATCGGCTGCTTCGGACTGACGGAACCTGATCACGGATCGAATCCGGGAGGGATGCTGACGCGTGCCGTGAAGGACGGGAGCCGGTGGGTGCTCAACGGCACCAAGTCCTGGATCACCAACGGGACGATCGCCGACGTGGCAGTGGTCTGGGCCAAACTCGACGGCGTGGTGCGCGGATTCCTGGTCGAGAGGGGGACTCCCGGCTTCAGCGCCCCCGAAATACAGCACAAGATGTCACTGAGGGCGTCTGTCACGTCGCAGCTCGTCTTCGAAGAATGCTCCATTCCGGAGGAGAACCTGCTTCCGGGGGCGCAGGGGCTCAAGTCGCCGCTGATGTGTCTGAACCAGGCGCGCTACGGGATCGCCTGGGGCGCGCTCGGAGCGGCCATGGCCTGCTATCATGCGGCCCTCGAGTATGCCGGCGCCCGGAAACAGTTTGACCGACCGATTGCGGGCTTCCAGCTGGTGCAGGAAAAGCTTGTCTACATGCTTACCGAGATCACCAAGGGGCAGTTGCTCGCGCTCCAGCTGGGCCGACTGAAGGAAGCCGGCAAACTGCACTTTGCGCAGACCTCGCTCGCCAAGCGCAACAACGTCGCCATGGCACTGGAGTGCGCCCGCCGGGCCCGGGACATCCTGGGCGCCAATGGCATCAGCCTGGAGTTTCCGGTCATCCGCCACATGTGCAACCTGGAATCCGTCAAGACCTACGAGGGGACGCACGATATCCAGACCTTGATCGTGGGCGGACACATTACGGGTCTGGATGCATTCGTGTGAGGATCCCGGACGGCGCAGGATCAGCCCCGGCCGGCTCCGGCGCGGCGCAAGGCGACGATTTTTTCGTACAATTCCATGTATTTGTGCGCCGATCCCTCCCAGGCCCAGCGCTGGCCCATACCCCGCACCATGAGCCCGCGCCAGCGCCCGGAATCGGCGTAGAGAACCAGGGCCCGTTCCAGAGCGTCCATCATGTATTCCGCCGTGTAGTCCCGGAAAACGAAACCGGTCCCGCTGTCGCTCTCGAGCTTATAGTCCTCAATCGTGTCCGCGAGCCCGCCGGTTGCCCGGACAACCGGCACCGTTCCGTACCGCAGGCTGTAGAGCTGGTTCAGGCCGCAGGGTTCGTACCGGGAAGGCATGAGGAAGATATCGGCTCCGGCCTCGATCTGATGGGCGAGCGCGTTGTCGAAGCCCAGTCTGGCTGCGATTTTTTCGGGATACAGGGAGGACAGCTTCAGAAACAGCTCATGGTATTCCTTCTGGCCGGTCCCCAGAACCACCATCTGCAGGTCGTGCGCCATGATCGCACGGCTGGCCTTCGCGATCAGGTCGAAGCCCTTCTGGTCGGCAAGCCGCGAAATGATGCCAATCAGCGGCACCCTTCCCCTCTGGCGCGGCAATCCCATCCGGCACAGAAGGTCGGTCTTGCAAAGGCTCTTGCCGGAAAGGTCCCGCGGCGAGTAGTGTGCCGGGAGGAATGGATCGGTTTCCGGATTCCACACCTCGTAGTCGATTCCATTCATGATCCCGTAGAGTGAGCCGGATCTGTTCCTGAGGACGCCTTCGAGACCGCATCCGTATTCCGGGCCGGAGAGGATCTCGCGGGCGTAGCCCTCACTCACCGTGTTGATAAGATCGGCCGTTTCGATCCCGATCTTCATGAAGTTGACTTTGCCCCAGAATTCGAAGGGGGAGGAAGCATGAAAATAACCCGGATCGATTCCGGCTGAGGCAAGGGCGTCTCTTTCGTACACGCCCTGGTACGCGAGGTTGTGAATCGTGAAGAGGCAGCCGGTATGGGAAAAGAACGGATCGTTCCTATACACGGTCCGGAGCAGGCCCGGGACCATGGCGGTCTGAGAGTCATGGCAATGAATCACATCCACCGGCCGCCCCAGCCTGCGAAGCAATTCCAGGCCCGCGCGGGCCAGAAAAGCGAACCGGCGGGAGTTGTCGGCATACCCTTGCCGCGTCACCGGGTCGTCGTAAAAGCCGTCGCGCTCGAAATAATCGCTACCGCCCAGGAAATACACGGTCACGCCGGTTCCAGCCGCGGTGGTTTGCGCGATTTCCGCGCGCACACTCCCGGATCCGACAGGGACTTCAAAGGAGGGAACCGCGGCGCAGCTGCGGATGCCGAATTTCTCGCGGGAGATCATTCGATACGCGGGCATCACGATAGAAACCTGAGCCCCGATAGGTTCCAGTGCCCTGGGGAGGGCGCCCGCGACGTCGCCGAGCCCGCCCACCTTCGCGAAGGGCGCCGCCTCGGCCGAAAACATCACAACGCGAATCCGATGCTGGCCGGTCATACGCCATAGGGTATAGCACGGCCCGATGCGGCGGCAAATCTATTTTGGTATTACAGCTCGACTTCGCGGAGATATTTCGCCGCTTCTTCGGGGGAGGTGGGATTGATGTAGAAACCGGTCCCCCACTCAAACCCTGCAACACTCGTGAGCCGGGGCATAATTTCGATGTGCCAGTGGAAATCCACGGTGATCGTGTCCCAGTAGCCGGCGCGCTTGGGAGGCGTTCTCACGTTGGGGATCGTGTGGATCAGGAAGTTGTAGGGGGGGTCGTTCAGGCATTTCTTGATCCGGAACAACAGCTCCTTCAGCATCAGGGCCAGGTCGTGGATCATGCCGTCGCCGATCTCGGCGAAGCTGTGGTGGTGGGCCCGGGGCGCCAGCAGGAGCTCGAACGGGAAGCGTGAGGCGTAGGGAGCAATGGCGACGAAGGTCTCGTTGGCAAGGACGATCCGGCTGCCCAATTCGAGTTCCTGCTCGATCACGTCGCAGAAGATGCAACGCTCCTTGTAGCGGTAATGATCCCGCGCGGAGATCAACTCTTCCGAAAGAGTCAGGGGCGTGACCGGAGTCGCAATCAGCTGCGTGTGCGGGTGCGCCAGGGAAGCGCCGGCTGCAGCCCCGTGGTTCTTGAATATCAGGACGTATTTGAAGCGGAAATCGCGCAGCAGGTCCGCCAATCGCTCCCGGTACATCCAGATCACTCCGGCGAGGTCCTCGACCGGCATGTCGGCCATGCCGAGGTCGTGGCGCGGGGTCTCGATGATGACCTCATGCGCGCCAACCCCGTTCATCCGGTCGAAGATGCCGAATCCCCTGCGATCCAGATTTCCTTCAATTCGCAAGGCGGGGAATTTGTTGGGAACGACGCGCACCTTCCATCCCGGCGAGTTCGGCGCACTGCCGTCGCGGCGAATGGCTCGGATTTCCGGCGGGGTCTTGCCCTCGTTTCCCTCGCAGAACGGGCAGAACGCCCTCGGGATCTCCTGCTCCGGGCGGGGATAGTCGTTGGGCCGGCGGCCCCGTTCGGTGGCGATGATCACCCAGCGTTTCTGGATCGGATCGTGGCGCAATTCGGGCATAATTACCTGATTCCGGAAGGCTGGAGTCAAGCCCTCCTGAAACCCATGAAGATTCACTGTTGGCTGGCGTCGAAAAAGGAGCCGGCCTCCTCGAGACCAAACCAGCTTTGTAACACCATCCGCAGATCAAATCAACAGAAGATGCCCGCCCGCCATGATTCAGGAACCGGGCGGCAACAGAATCGCCTCGCTTCCGCACCTTTGGATTCAGGATTAAGGATTTTAGATTGGGTATGAGGAATGTCCTCGGGCCACAAGTCCAGAATCAGCGGAGATAATATTTCTCCGTGTATTCCTGCACCATGCGCCACGTGGAGAACCTGGGCACGAGCGTGGCCATTGCCTGGCGGATCATCCGGATCCACCGCCGCGGAATCCCCTGGGCATCGCGTTCATAGAAACAGGGGATGACCTGGTTGGCCAGCACCTCGTAGAGGTTCTCGCTGTCCACCTGGTCCTGTTCTTCCACCGAGTCCGCGTGGGAATCCGGCCCGATGGCAAAACCGTTCGTGCCGTCGTAGCCTTCGCGGAACCAGCCGTCCAGGATGCTCAGGTTCAAGCCTCCGTTGCAGCCGATCTTCATCCCGCTGGTGCCGGAGGCCTCCAGGGGCCGGCGCGGCGTGTTGAGCCAGATGTCGCAGCCGGATACCATCTGGCGGGCGACATGGACGTCGTAATTATCCAGGAACACGAGGTGATTGTGCAGTTCGCTGTGGATGCTCAAGTGGATGATGTGCTGGATGTAGCGCTTGCCCTCGTGATCCATCGGGTGCGCCTTGCCGGCGAAAACGAACTGGATCGGCCGCTCCGGGTCGGAGACCAGGCGGGCGATCGATTCGAATTTCTGAAACACCAGCGGGGCCCGCTTGTAGGCGGCGAAGCGCCGGGCGAATCCGATGGTGAGAGCGTTCGGGTTCAGCAGCGAGTCCAGACGAATGAATTCCGGGTTGGAGCGATGCACGGCCGGAAACAGTTCGCGGCGGCGCGCGAACTCGATGAGGGCGCGGCGCAGCTTGTAGCGGAGCGCCCAGAGCTCCTCGTCGGAGACGAACTCGGGATCGAGCATCCGCTCCCAGAATGACTGCTGATGGATCTCGCGGGTCCAGCGCGCGCCGAGCTTGCGGCGCCAGAAAGCCCGCACCGGGCCTTTCATCCAGCCCAGCATGTGAATGCCGTTGGTGACGTGGCCGATCGGCACCTCGTCCACGGCCCTCTCGGGATACAGCGCGTGCCACATCTTCCGGCTGACCTCGCCGTGCAGCTCGCTCACGGCGTTGGCGGAACGCGAGGCCTTGAGAGCGAGGACCGTCATGCAGAAAGGCTCGAGGGCATCCCCGGGCCGGACCCTCCCGAGTGCAAGCAGCTCCTGCGCCGAAGGGGCAATTTGGGGCAGGAGCTGGTGGAAAGCATAATGTATCAGGTCGGGCGAGAAGCGGTCGTGACCGGCCTCCACCGGGGTGTGGGTGGTAAAGTGGCACTCGGACCTGGTCTCGGCAAGCGCGTCTTCGAACGTGGCGCCCCGCGAGACTTTTTCCCGCATCAACTCGAGAGTCAGGAATGCGACGTGCCCTTCGTTGATGTGGTACAGGGAGGGCTGAATGCCCAGCGCGCGCAGAAGGCGCACGCCTCCGATGCCCAGCAACATTTCCTGCAGGATCCGGGTGGTGCTGTCACCTCCGTAGACGTGGAGGGTCAAATCGCGGAATCGCTGCTCGTTTTCCGGGCGGTTCGAATCCAGGAGGAAGACCGGGCAGCGGCCTACGTTGACTCGCCAGACCTGAAAGCAGACACGGCTCAGGTTGATTTCCACCCAGCACGTCAGAGGGCTGCCGCCGGCGTCGAGGACCGGCTCGATCGGGAGGTACCTGGGATTCAGCACCGTATAGTATTCGGTCTGCCAGTTGTCCTGATTGATGGCCTGCTGGAAATATCCCTCCCTGTAGAACAGGCTGACGCCCACGAAGCCGATTCCCAGGTCGCTGGCGGAGCGGGCGATGTCCCCGGCGAGGATGCCGAGTCCGCCGGCGGCGATCGGCAGAGTCTCGTGAAACCCGAACTCGGCGGAGAAGTAGGCGATCGGGCGTTTCAGCAGGGCGGGCGCGTTACGCCGCCCCCACGTGTTGGTTTCATTTAGGTACGCCTCGAATGTCTTGAGCGTCGTCCGCACATGGGAGGCGAACCTCTTGTCCTGCAGCCGCACCCGGAGCTCATAGTCCGACACTTCCTGCAAAACTGCCACCGCGTTGTGATAGAGGTTCTGCCAGCCTCGCGGGGACAGCTCGTGAAAAATGTCCTGGCACTCCTGGTTCCAGGTCCACCAGAGGTTGCCTGCCAGGCGCTTCAGCCTGGCAATCATGGAAGTGATTTCATCCTGCGTCAGACACTTGGAGCCCATTCAGACGATCCACTCCTCATGATCCAGGCTCCACGGATCCACCGGAACCACCAGAAAACCGGTCGATGGGAACCTCTCCAGTTCGCGTTCCTTGTCCAGCAGGGTGATGAAAAACCGGACTTCGTCGGGCGCGCCGACGCCGAGAGCCTCCAGCGGGATGCCGACCTCGAGGATCCGATCTCCCGCCGCCGCGGGCGCCGGGGCTGCCGGTTCCCATGCGCCGCAGCGCCACTGCCCTTCGGCGCAATCAATCGCCAAAAAGCTCTGTCCGGGCGAAACGAACTGCAGTTGCACGGACACCTGTGCCGGCAGGCCGCGCAGGCCCTGTCCGGCAAAGTCGAGGCGCAAATAGAAACGGCTTGCATCATAGCCGAAAAACACCTTCTCCAGGCGCCGCACGGCCTGGTGCATGGCGCCGCCGCCCTCGGGCGACACAAAGCCGGCGGAGATCCATTCAAAATAATCGGTCACCCTGCCGTCCAGACTGGGAGTGAGGGTGTGAACCGGATTCCGGTGCCGGGTTCTGACGGCCGCCTTCTTGATCGGGATATCCAGCGTGATCGGGGAGGCCTGGCCCAGCAAGCTATAGGTGTTTTTCAGGTGGCTGCGGAAAAGAGCGTCGAATTCCACCGCGTTCTGCGTCTGATGATCATCTCCATACCACCAGAACCAGTCGCTGCCTTCCGCGATCATCAGTTCCCGGAACGCCCGCTCCCGCTTCCGCGCGTCGACGGCCCCCGGGTCGCTGCGGGCGAATGCCTGCCGTGTGGCGGAGAGCGCTTCCCAGGCCTCATTCTTCTCCGGATGCCCGATCCAGGTCGTCAGGCTGCCGTAGATCCAGCTGCCGGCAGTGATGTTCTCCAGGGTCTCGAGCCCGGGTTTCATCTCGAGGTATTCCGAGAAGGTCACGGTCTGCAGGAAGCCCGAATGGACGAGACTGCGGTACAACAACAGGAGGAAGCCCACCCCGTTGTTCTGGTAGTGCTCCCATGCATTCTCGCCATCGAGGATGATCGGCACCACATAATCACGGCCGTCGTCCGGGAGCGCATCGTAAATGCGCCGCAGGCGCTGCGTAAAGTCGACGACCGCCGTCTCCTCGTTCCAGCGCGAATAGGTGAACCCGATGAGATCCGACAGCGCCTGATCACGGAAGAACAGCGCCGGTCCGTCAGCCCACCGCCAGGCACGGTATCTCTGCGCAGGCGAAAGATCCGCATCCCCGTGCCCCCGAGTCCGGAGCGAGTTCCGCAACACTCCTTCGTCGGAAGCCAGCCAGCGCAGCCCCGCGTCTCCCGCCAGCCGGCAGGCCGCGACGCTGATCGAGCCTTCCGAAGGCCACATGCCGCGCGGGTCCCGGCCGAACACCTCACGGAAACGGTCCTGCGCGCGCGCGATCTGCATCCGCGCGTCCCCGGGGAATGAGAACATGTTGCCCGGCAGCGGAACCTCCGGAGTCGCTTCCCGCGCCGCCCGGTTGTCGCACAGAAGCGGCAGGATTGGGTGGTAATAGGGCGAGACGGAAACCTCGATGCCCCCGTCCTCCTGCAGCCTCCGGTACAGAGCGAGGATGCGGCCGATGAAGGCGGTCTGGCGCTCGAGCAGGCGCCTCTTTTCCTCTTCCGTAAAATCCCGTCCTTTGCGGATCATGTCTGCGATCACCGGATCACGGCGCAGCTCATTGCCGCACCAGCTCAGATTGAACCACACCTGCGCATCCCGATAATCCCCGGTGGAATACCGCCTCAGCCCGTCGCTGTAAATTCCCCTCTCATCGGGCGTGCCGCGCCGGTCGAGGAGTTCCTTGTAGCGAGGGTACGGCAGGATCATCTGCCTCCACGGAAGCTGGAAAAAGCCGGCCAGAAGAAAGGCCTTCTCCCGTTCGTCCAGCGTTCCCGCGTCGCGCAGGGTCAGCTCGGCATACGTTTCCCGCGCAGTGCCGCCGGCATACGCCTCCAGCTGATCGATCAGCGAAGGCACTACGTTGATGGTCAGGCGCAGTCCCGGCACCTGCTCTATCAGGGCTCCCATATCGTAGTAGTCCTTAACGGCATGAAACCGGGTCCACGGCAGGTAGATCTCGCCGCTCTCCTCGTTGCCGTAGTCCGGCTGGTGCATGTGCCACAGGATTGCAACGCACAGCGGTTTCCTGGCCATTCCTCCTCCCTGGCGGGAGTTACCATAGCAACTCAGGATGCAGGATTACAAGAGGAGATCCGGAACCGCCGCAGGAGCTGAATTCGCTTGCGCGGCAACGGCAGAGCCCACCGATAAGGCCGGCCCAGGGATCACAATCGCTCCCCGCCCTCGAGTTGAGAGAATCTGGGAATCCGGCCAAGGATCGATTGCGATTCCGATGGCGATTCCGAATCCGGAGTCCGGGCCGGATCGCCGGCGCCCTGAATTCGCTTGACTGGCACATTGCGCAATGCTAATAGTGCGGCACAAACAGATCCATCGGCATGGCACGCTGCATAGGAGGGCTAGTCCTTGAACAAGGCAGACCTGGTAGGCAAGATCGCAAAAGAGGCAGCCATCACCAAGCATCAGGCTGAGTTGGCGTTCGCTTCCTTCTTCGGAGCGGTCAAGAGCGCAATGAAGAAGAACCAGAAAGTTACGATGGTCGGCTTCGGCACATTCTCCGTCGCAAGGAGAAAAGCGCGCAAAGGGCGCAATCCACAAACAGGGGCTGAGATCAAGATCGCGGCGCGCAAAGTCCCGAAGTTCACACCTGGAAAGGAACTCAAGGACGCGTTGAAGTAGTCCCGAGGGTTTCCCGAAATGCAAAGCCCCCCGTTGCGCGGGGGGCTTTGGGGGGATCACTGCGGTTCCCTCAGTTCTTGCTGACGAAATCCGCGAACTCCCTGAGCTTGCTGGACCGGTACGGGCTGCGGAGCTTCAGGAGCGCCTTCTCTTCAATCTGGCGGATCCGCTCCCTGGTTACCTGGAACATCTCCCCCACTTCCTGCAAGGTGTACTCTTTCCCGGTCTCGTTCAGCCCGTAACGCATGCGCACGATTTCCTGCTCTCGCGGGGAAAGCGTCTCGAGAGCCGCGTCCGTCACTTCTCGGAGGCTGTGCTTCATCACATCGTCGTCCGGAGATATCGCCGTCTTGTCTTCGATGAACTTGTTCAGCACGGCGTCCTTGTTGTCGGAAATCGTTGCTTCCAGGGAAATCGGTTCCTGAGCCGCCTTCAGAATCTGAGTGACCTTGGCGACCGGCGTCTTCAGCTCCTTCGCCAGCTCATGAACGCTGGGCTCCCTTCCCATCCTCTTCGAGAGCTCATTGGAGGTTTTCAGCACCCGGTTCATAGCCTCCACCATGTGAACCGGAATCCGGATCGTTCTCCCCTGGTCGGCGATCGCGCGCGTGATGCTCTGGCGGATCCACCAGGTGGCATAGGTCGAAAACTTGTGACCCAGGCGATAATTGAACTTGTCCACCGCCTTCATCAGCCCGATGTTCCCTTCCTGCACCAGGTCGAGCAAGTCCAGCCCGGGATAGGAGTAGTTCTTGGCAATGCTCAGGACGAGTCTCAGGTTGGCCCGGACGAACTCGTCCTTGGCACGCGCCATCTCCGCCTTGTTTTCCCGGATCAGGTTCACGATCCGGCGCAGCTCGCCGGCGTCCGTCAGATACTCCGCCTCCAGGGCCCGGCGCCGGGTCTTGGCCGCACGGACGGTGCCCTGATTTTTCGGCGACCGCTTGGACATGTTGCTGACCTTTTCGCTCCACTCCATCTGCTGCAACACATCCTGCAGGCCCCCAACCAGATGGTTGATCTGATTCTCGGTCAGCTCGATGCGCGAAATAATCTGGAACACGGCATCCCGGCAGTGCTTGATCTTGGCCAGATCCTTGGTTCGGGCGTTGTTCCGGGTACCCTTGCCCTTCATCGTGAGCTTCATTTCCCGATACCGCCGCTCCAACTGCTCCAGGCGGCGCAGGATGCGCCGGACAGCCTGCTCCCGAAGCCGGTTGCGTTCCTCGAGAGGGATCTCATTCTCCCCCTCCGCCCCGGCCTCCGACAAGGCAGGCGCCACGCCGGCCTGGCTCATGGATGCGGGCTGCAACTCCGGGCCAAGCTCCATCAGCTTCGCGGAACAGATCGAAGTCAGCGAAAGCAGCCGAAGCGTGTTGATTTTCGCCGCCTCGATCTTCTTTGCCAGATATACTTCCTCCTCGCGCGTGAGAAGAGGGATCTTGCTCATGCTGCGGTAGTAAATGTACAAGGGGTCGGTCGAAGGCGCAGATTCCCCCTTCGCGACCGGCCGGTCTTCCGCCGGCACGCGGCTGAACCGCACGCGATCAACATAGTTTTCGCGGGTCACGGACGAGAACTCCCCGCCGACTTCCAACTCCCCGTCCTCCGGATCGTCGGAACCGTAGTACCCCGCCCCATCCATTACCTCTTCTTCTTCCAGGTCAACCATTGTCATCGATACCACAGCTCCGGATGCAGAATTTGCACGCACTGTATCTTTCCCTTCCTTCTGGATTTGCCACGGGATGCCGGCTGCCACTGGCCGGCCACCCCCGAACTTCCCCGAGAGACAATCACATGTATAGATATCGGACGGCAGGAAATAGTTTCAGAATCAGGAAGTTTTTTTTCTGTCGATTAAGCCTTGTTTTTTCATTGACATGCGCCTCCCGATCCTCCCGGCTTCTAAATTAATACGGCGGAACCCGGAAAGAGTTCCATATTCTGCCCCGCTTCCAGCTCCCGCTTCGGCCCCCTGGAGAGAGGACGCGAAAAGGGGACATTCCTCATTTCCAGTCCAATGCATAAAAGCATCCGTGCAAAAACTGGAAAAGAGGAATGTCCCCTTTTCGCGTCCTTCCGCAGGCAGGCCCTATTGTGCTCCAGTCCGGTGTTTCTCGGCCTCACACAATATAGCCGTAATGATAAAACCACCCCTTTTAACACTGAAAAAACTTTATTGCAACAAAAAAACGAAATATAAGTGAAAAAATTTGGCATCGGAATCGCGGGATTCCAATAGGGCCGAATCCGCTTTCCGCCACAGAGCGCGGAGAGCACAGTGAAAACCTCGGCATCGATCATCCGGCCGGTGGACATTTCCTCGAACCCGGACATTCATTTCTCTGTTTCCTCCGTGCTCCAGGCGGTGAGATTTGTCTTTGCATAGGAAGTTGACGAATTTCTTTTGATTCAGTAACATTGCGATTTTCGCGTCCAACCATCGGGAGGGATCACGCGTGATTGAAGTGGATCGGCTGTCGAAAGTGTACAGCGGCCGCAAGGCGGTCGACCAAATCTCCTTCACGGTTCAGAAGGGGGAAATTCTCGGATTCCTCGGGCCGAACGGCGCGGGCAAGACCACGACCATGCGCATTCTGACCTGCTACATGCCCGCGACGGACGGGACCGCGCGGGTTGCGGGTTACGACGTGTTCGAGGAAAGCATCGAGGTCAGGCGACGGATCGGATATCTGCCCGAAAATCCTCCGCTCTATCCTGAAATGACCGTGGAGTCCTACCTGCATTTCGTCGCGAAGATCAAGGGAGCTGCCGCCGCGCGGCGAAAGGCGACGGTGGACGAAGCCATGCAGAAGTGCGCGATCGGCGACGTCCGCAACCGGATCATCGGGAAGCTCTCCAAGGGCTACAAGCAGCGTGTGGGGCTGGCGCAGGCGCTGCTCAACAATCCAGAAGTGCTGATTCTCGACGAACCGACTATCGGGCTGGATCCGAAGCAGATCTTTGAAGTCCGCTCCCTGATCAGGGGTCTGGCGGGAAACCACACCGTCATCCTTTCGACCCACATCCTTCCGGAAGTGAGCATGACCTGCAACCGGGTGGTCATCATCAATAACGGCAAGGTGGTGGCCATGGACACTCCCGCCGGACTGACCAACCAGATGAAGGGCGCCGAAAAGATCGCGATCTCGGTGATCGGCCCGCAGAGCGAGGTCCTCGAAACCATCCGCAGCATCGGCGGCGTGATGGGAGTGCAGGCCGAAAACGCCGCCAACGGCGGTCCGGTCAATTACACCGTGGAATGCAAGCTGCAAACCGAACTTCGCGGCACACTGGCCAGGGAAATCGTTACCCGCGGCTGGGAACTTCTCGAGCTGCGCGGCATCTCGCTGAGCCTTGAGGACGTATTCATTAACCTTGTAACCCAGGAGTAGGCCGCGCCTTGATTTCCGCCGGACCCGCTTCAGGCTGAGGATCCTGTTATGCAAAACATCCTGGCTATCTGGCAGCGCGAGATGAAAAGCTACTTCGTCTCCCCCATAGCCTACGTTGTGCTCACCGTGTTCGTTTTCTTTTCCGGGTTTTTCTTTTACAGCATCCTGACTGCGGTCGTCCAGTCCACCATGATGCAGGCGGCGTACGGCCAGGGGTCGCCCCCCGTGGATGTCCCGGGCATCGTGACGCGCAGCTTCTTCGGGACGATGAGCGTGGTGCTCCTCTTTATGATCCCGATGCTGACCATGGGGCTGTTCGCGGAAGAGAAGAAGCGCGGCACCATCGAGCTTCTGCTCACCACGCCCGTCGGAAACGTGCAGGCCATGCTCGGCAAGTACCTTGCGACCCTCACCTTCCTGGCGATCATGTTCGCCACCAGCGGCCTTACGATCTCCACCCTCTTCCTGTACGGCCAGCCGGAATGGAAGCCCATCCTCGGAGCTTATCTCGGCCTGCTCCTCTATGGAGCGGCTCTCCTCGCTGTCGGGTTGTTTCTATCGACCATCACCGAAAATCAGATTGTCGCGGGCCTGATCACCTTCGGCGTCATCCTGCTGCTCTGGCTGATCGACTCCTACGCGAACAGCGCTCAGGGGGTGATGCGGGACGTGCTCAGTTACCTGTCTGTCATCAGTCACCTGGACGATTTCATCAAAGGGGTGATCGACACGGCGAATGTGATTTTCTACCTGACATTCGCGTTTGTCGGCCTCTTCCTCACGTATCGTTCGCTTGAATCGTGGCGGTGGAAAAGCTAATGACCAAATATCTGCAAAAACTGGATACCGTCGGGTTCCTGCTGCTGGTGGCCGCAGCCATCATGTTCACGGTGCGCAACGTCTGGGACGTCTGGACATATGCGATGGCCGTCGCGGGCGCGGTCCTGATCGTCGCCGGCCTGGTTGCCAACTACAGGCAGATCATGGCGACTCTCGGAAAACGCTCGACAAAATACATCACCAATTATGCGGTTTCCGTGGTTCTGGTCATCGCGCTCGTCGCCGGTTTGAACTTTGTCGGCCAAAGGCATTCGAAGCGCTTCGACCTGACGGGGATCGGGCGCTTCACACTCGCCCCGCAGACCACGCAGATCCTCGGCAAACTGGATCAGGATCTCGACATCAAGGCCTTTTTCCCGGGCGGGACTTACGGGCCCGTCAATGAGCTGCTGACGGAGTTCAAAGGCGACAGCCGGCACGTGCGCTACGAATTTGTCGATCCGGACAAGAATCCGGAAATCGCCAAGCAGCACGGCGTTACGGTGTACGGAACATTCAGCAACCCGTTCACCGGATCGTCCATGAAATCCGGCACCGTCGTGCTGTCTTACGGCGGCCGCCAGGAGAAGGTGGAGAAGCGCTCCGAGGAGGTCAAGGAAGAGGACCTGACCAACGCGATCATCAAGCTGCAGAGGACCGAGACCAAGACCATTTACTTCGTCCAGGGGCATGGCGAGTGGGATATCGCCGACACCGAGCGAGGCGGGTACGCCGAGGCGAAAAGCGGGCTGGAGAAGGAGGGGTTCAAGGTCTCGAGCATCAACCTCGCCAGCCAGGCGAGTGTGCCCGCGGACGCCAAGGTGCTGGTGCTGGCGGGCCCGAAAACCGAGCCTTTTCCCAAGGAGTTCGAGTTTATAAACGACTTCCTCAACAAAGGAGGCGGGGTGCTGGCGATGGTGGATCCATCTCCATCCGCTTCCCTGGCTCCCTTCCTTAAGGATTGGCAGGTTACGCCGGAGAACGACATCGTCCTCGACGTGAGCGGCGCCGGCCGGCTGCTGGGAGCAGGGCCCAGCATTCCACTCGTGCTCCAGTACGAGTCGCAGGTGATCACCAGCCGCATGAAGGGGCAGATGACCTTCTTCCCGTATGCCCGGTCGTTCTCGACTGCGGGGGAAACCGCGAGCGGCTTCACCGTGGAACCCCTGTTCAAGAGCAACGAGAACAGCTGGGGCGAGACCGACCTCAAGAATCAGAACGCCAGTTTCGATGAAAAGAGCGACCTGAAAGGGCCGCTCACGCTGGCGGTGGCGGTCAGCAAAGAGGTTCAGCCCGCATCCGAAGGCAAGCCCGCTCTCAAGGCCCGTTTGGTCGTTGTCGGCGACTCCGATTTCGCCGGCATTCCGTATTTCCAGTCGCAGGGGAACGGCAATCTTTTCATGAACATGGTAAGCTGGCTGGCGCAGGACGAGGATCTGATCTCGATCCGGCCCAAGGATCCTGTGGATCGCAAGATCGTGCTCTCGGAAAGCCAGTCGAGGATGCTGCAGCTGTTTTCCCTGGTTTTCCTGCCCGGCGCCGTGCTGGTCCTCGGCATCGCGGTATGGACTCGGCGGAGAAGATAGCATGCGCTTCAAAGGCACTCTCATTCTGCTGCTCGTCTGCGCCGGCTTCGGCGCCTTCCTTTACTTTTACGAGGTCAAGGGCGGGGAACAGAGGACCAAGGCCAAGCAGGAAGAGAACGTAATATGGAAAGTGCCCGCCGAAGATGTGCAGCAACTGGACCTGATCACGGCCGGTCAGCACGTCACGGCGAGCCGCTCCGGCGACGGGCAATGGAAAATCACCGCGCCCCGCTCCCTGGAGGCGGACTCGGACGAGCTGAACCGGCTGGCCACGTCGGCGTCCGACATCAGCCGTGAGTCGGTGATCGACGAGAACGCCTCCAATCTCGCCCAGTTCGGCCTCGACCCGCCGCAGACGACCGTCGCGGTCAAGACCAAGGACGGCCAGGTCAGGGAAATTCGCTTCGGCTCCAACAATCCCACGGGAAACTCCACCTACGCTGCTGTCAAGGGAAGCAACCGCGTGCTGCTGGTCACCAGTTACGTGGCCGGCAACTTCAACAAGAAGCTGGATGACCTGCGCAACCACGCGATCCTCAACTTCCAGCAGTCCGAGGTGCAGTCCCTGGACATCGCAAGTGAAAAGGGCAGCGTGGCGCTGGCCAAAGAGAACGACCGGTGGTGGACCCACGGGAAGGAAAGATGGGCCGCCGACTCCTCGGCGGTAAGCTCAATCCTGGGGGACCTGTCCACCGGTCGAATCAAGGAGTTCTTCGAGGAGAATCCCGACGACTATGCCGACTTCGGCTTCAACATGCCGGCGGCGGACGTGCGCCTGACTGTCGGCAAGGACAAGGCCATCAAACACCTGACCGTCGGATTGGAACAATCCCGTCTGGTGAAGAAAGGGCAGCCGAAACCAAAACCCGCCGAGAAAAAGGCGGAAGAGACAGGATCTACGCTGTATATCGCCCGCGACGACAGCCGCCCGGAGCTGTTTTACGTGGACAAAGATTTTCTGGACAAGCTGCGGAAGCCTCCGTCGGAGCTGCGGGAAAAGACGCTGGCTTTCCTGACGCGCTGGGACATCGATTCGATCACCATCACGAATGCCAGGGGCACCCTGAACCTGGCCAAGGAGCAGGGCGGCTCCGACTGGGTCGTCGGTGAGGCGAAGACGAAAGCGAAGTGGGATGCGGTCAACGAGATCTTCGATGCCCTGGAAAAACCGGTCAAGGGATTCGTGGATGCTCCCGGGGCTCTTTCCAAATACGGGCTCGACAAGCCTGTCGTCCATGCCGTCCTCAAGCAGGGGGGGGCGGTAAAGGTGGACTGCATCTTCGGCAACGAGGGTAAAGAGGGAGTATTCGCCCAGGTTCAGGGCGAGCCCTATATCAAGCTCGCCGACAAAGAGAGCCTGTCGAAACTGGCAAGGGCGGAGTCCGACTATATCGAACCCCCGCCAGCTCCCCCGGAAACTCCGGCAACCCCGAAGAAATAGACGGGGATTGCTTGTGCTGCGACGCGCAAACTCCCAAGGATTCAGGAGTCAGTAGAACATTGATACTCTGCGAGCCCTGCCTGAATACTGCGCAAAGATTTATTGTCTTTTAAGCGTCTTTCTTGGGCCGGCCAACCGGGCCGAACCCGCAAATTAACCGACCAGATGCTTTTCCGCTGACTCCTGTCTCCTGACTCCTTCAAACTCTGTGCGCTTGATATTTCAGGGATATTCCGATAACATGTTCGGTGGCTAGCTTTCAAAAGAAGTGGGCTTGTGCCCACTTTTTTATTTTGGGGTCATGAGAATGACGCACCGAATGCCGCCGGAAGGACAGCAGGATCTGGAAGCCAGGATTCGGGAACTGGTCGAACGGATTGCGACTCCCATGGGGCTGGAGGTCGTTCTGGTTGAGATCAAAGGCGCCGGCAGCCGTCCGGTCTTGCGGGCCTATATCGATCAACCGGGCGGCATCACGCTCGCTGATTGCGAGCGGTTGAGCAAGCGGCTCTCGGTGGTGCTGGACGTGGAAGACTGGATCCCGTTCAGCTATGCGCTGGAAGTCTCCTCGCCGGGCCTGGATCGCCCCCTCGTGAAGACGGAGGATTTCCAGCGTTTTGCCGGCAAGAAGGCCCGGATCCGGTCGCGGATTCCCGTCGAGGGGCAGAAGAATTTCAAGGGGCGGATTCTCGGGGTAACCGCGGGCATGCTGGAGCTGGAAGTGGCTCCGGGAAGGCAGGTCGAGATCGCAGTGGGAGAGATCGAAAGGGCCAATCTCATCATCGAGATTTAGGGCGGGTTGCCCGGGGGGGTCGGATTATGTCCAACATCATCACTCAAACCATCGAGCAGATAAGCAAGGAAAAGAATATTGATCCGCAGGTGATCATCGATGCGTTGGAAGATGCCATGGTGGCGGCATCCCGGAAATACTATAAGACCAATGAGGAGATCAACGCGCGGTTTGACCGGGAAACCGGCATGGTCGAAATTTTCGCGGTAAAGCGCGTCGTCGAGCAGGTGGAAAACCCCAGCCTGGAGATCTCACTTGAGGAAGCGAAGCAGATTGACGAAAGCCTGGCGGTGGACGACACGGTCGAGATGCCCAAGCCCATGGATGTGCTGGGGAGGATCGCAGCGCAAACCGCGAAACAGGTGATCCTGCAGAAAGTGCGCGAAGCCGAGAGGCAGAACATCTACAACGAGTATTCCGAAAAAATCGGCGAACTGGTCAACGGCGTGATCAAGCGTTTTGAAGGGCCGGACATGATCGTCGACATCGGCAAGACGGAGGCGATGCTGCCCTTGCGCGAACAGTCCCGTGCCGAAACTTACAAGCAGGGGGAGAGAGTGCGAGCCGTGATCGTCAAGGTTCTGCCGGTCGCCAAGGGCCCCCAGGTGATCCTGTCGCGCACCGATCCGGAGCTTCTGATACGGCTGTTCGAAATGGAGATCCCGGAGATCTACGACGGCACCATCGTCGTCAAGAACGCGGTTCGAGAACCCGGGGACAGAGCCAAGATCGCGGTCGCGTCACTCGACCGCGATGTCGACCCGGTGGGCGCCTGCGTAGGCATGAAGGGATCCCGCATCAACTCGATCATCCGTGAATTGCGCGGCGAAAAGATCGACATCGTGCAGTGGTCCGACGACTCGGCTCAATTCGCCGCAAACGCGCTGAATCCTGCCAAGATATCGAAGGTTCTTATCATCGACGGGGTCGAGAAGCGCATGGAGGTGATCGTCGAGGAGAAGCAGCAGTCCCTTGCGATCGGCAAGAAGGGGCAGAACGTGCGCCTCGCGTCGAAGCTCATCGGATGGCAAATCGACGTCAAGAGCGAGGAGCAGAAGAAGCAGGAAGTCCTCAGCGTGATGGAATCACTCACCTCCTCGTCCACGTCGCTGGGCGAACTCGAGGGAATCAGCGAGCGCATCGTCGAGCGGCTGCGCGAAGCGGGCATCGAGAACGTCGAGAGGATACTGGAGCTCGGTGAGTCAAAACTGATCGAAATCCCGGGAGTCGGCGAGAAAACGGCGGCGAAGATCATGGAAGCCGCGCGCGATCTGTTTGAAGAGGTGGAAATCGAAGTTCCCGAAGGAATTGACCTGCCAACCGCCATCGAGGCTCCAGGGGCGGTGCAGGATGATGCGAAGAAACCGGATGCCGGCAAACCGGCGGCGCAGGAAGAAGCTCGCGACGCGGCGCCATCGGAATCCGGCCACCAGGGAGCCCCGCAGGGGATACCGGGTGAGCCTTCGCCCGCGATCCCGGAAGAATCTGGACTGAAGGAAGACACCTCCGGCGAGTCGGAAGGTGAAAAGGGATCATAAGTACGGAATCGGATAATACATAGGCGACGGCCAGCCTTCCTCCGGCAAATCAGGTGCTGAGTGCCGGCGATATTGCGGCAGTCACGCCGGAATCCTTACTGCCGTT
>JAFNAG010000491.1 GCA_017860135.1 Acidobacteriota bacterium | reverse complement strand
GGGCGATCAGGCAGAAATTGATGAAAGGAAGCCATCGGGAGAAGCCGCGGCCCTTCGCCCCATTAATCTGCCAGCCCGAGATGCCAGGCGTGATCGGCTGGCAGGTTGCCGCTGTCCACATAATCGTCTGAAACGTTCGATTCGGGCGCGCGGTCACCGTGGGTACAGGAACGTCACCGCAAAGCGGAACCGCCAGTCGCCGCCGCCGTCCGGGCAGGCCACCACCGGGCCGGCAGCCACCGATAAGCTCGTCGGTCGCTTACCAAGCAGGGCGACCTTGCTGACGCTAAAGAGCAACGGCGCCGTCACTCTCTGGTCCGCTTCCCAATTCGTCGAAACCTCCGAAGAGACCCCCACAGCGAGCCCGCCTCCCAGGTTGCAATTGAGAAACGGCTGCGGATACGTCGTGCTGATGTCGGCGCGGTCATCGGGGCCAGCCATCGACCAGATGTGATTAAACAACATGCCGACCGCAAGCTTGCCGGGTTGAACCAGCGCAACCACACATGTACGGGAAAACCGGCCATTGGCAAGGATGCGACCGACGTTACTCGAAGCGGAGGGCCATGAGCGGATTCATCCGGGCCGCACGTCGGGCGGGCCAGTAGGCGGACGCCATGGCCACGATCACCAGCATCGCCACAGCGGCAAGGATCGTCGCCGGATCGGCCGGTTCGACGCCGAACAGCGTGGTTCGCAGCAGGCGGGCGAGCGCCAGCGCCGCAACCAGGCCGACAACCACACCCGCGGCTATCCACCCCAGCGCCTGCTTCATGACCATCCAAAGCACCTGCCGGCGGCTGGCTCCAAGGGCCAGCCGGATGCCGATTTCGCCTGTGCGCTGCGCCACGCCGTAGGCGAGGACACCATGGAGTCCGACGGCGGCCAGCATGAGAGCGAGCGCGCCGAAGAGCGCGGTCAGTTCCCCGAGCATGCGCTCCTGCCGCAGGGAAGAGCCGACCTGTGCAGAGAGCGGACTCAGGTCGACCACAGGCAGAGCCGGTGCGGCCTCCTGGATCGTGCGCCGCAACTCCGGCACAAGCCGGATGGGATCACCGATGGTGCGGACTTCAATCGAGTTGAGATATTCAGCGACCTGGGCGGCCGGACGATAAATCAGGCGGGGAGCTTCCCCCCTCGGATCGCTTATTTTGATGTCCCGCACGGTCCCAATGATCTCGATCTGGCTGCTCGACTCCGGGCCGTCAAGACCGAACCGTGAGCCGATGGCCGGCCGGCTGCCAAGGAAGTGGCGTGCAAACGATTCGCTGACAACGGCAACGAGCGGCGCGCCGGCGCGGTCGCGGTCGTCGAACGTCCGGCCGGAGCTGACCGTGGCGCCAACGGTCTTGAAGTATGCGGGCGTCGCGAAAAGCACTCGAACGGCCATATCCTCCTGCCGCCCCGATTCATACCCGTCCACGCTGACGATTTCGGTGCGTTGAGATCCGGACAACAGCCCGTACAGCGACAGGCTCACCGATGAGACATCGGGCAGAGCTCCGATCCGCTCGAGGAGGGTGTGCTCGATCATCGGCATCTCCCCACGCTCGATCCCGCCCCCCTGGGGATCGATCTCGGCAATCAGCACGGATTCGGCCCGGAATCCGAGGTCCTGTTGCTGCAGGTTGGCCAGGCTCCGGAGCAGCAGGCCGGCACCCACCAACAGGCAGAGCGATACCGCTACCTGGAATACGACCAGCCCCCGCCGCAGGTTCCAGCCACGGCGGTCCCCCAGACAATTCGCCGACGAACCCCTCAAGGCAGTATTAGGGTCCACCCGGGTCGCACGGAATGCGGGAACCGACCCGAACAGGAACGCGGAAAACAACGTGGCGCCGACGGCGAACATCAGGACGGGCCCGTCGAAGCGGGTGTCGATCGCCGCGGCGCCCCGGGTGCTCAGGACGCCGAGCAGGAATTGGACGGTCCAATCCGCTACGAGGAGGCCCGACGTACCGCCGAGCGCCGACAGCATCAGGCTTTCGGTCAGGAACTGGCGCACGAGCCGTATGCGACCGGCGCCCAAAGCAACGCGAAGGGATATTTCGCGCTGCCGACCCGAGCCCCGGGCGAGAAGGAGATTGCCGATATTGGCGCAGGCGATCAGCAGCACCATGCCGACCACTGTCATCAGGATCATCAGAGGCACCCCCCACCGGCTCCGCACGTCGGAAAAACCCTGGGTGAAGGGAACGAGATCGATCGAGAGCTTGTCGATCTCCTTCTTCATTTCAAGAGAAAGGCTGGCGCCGGCTTCGGCCTCCAGCAGCCGGCGAAACAGTTCATTCGTGCGCGCCCGAGCCCGCTCGATCGTCACGCCGGGCGCGAGTCTGCCGATCAGTCGAACCCACAGAACGTTCCGTTCTTCGAGAAGGGAGTCCTCCCTCATCAATGTCGGCTGCGTTTGCAGCGGAAACCAGAGATCGGCATTGATCCCGGGGGAGAGTCCACGAAACGCCGGCGCTGCGACACCGACTACCGTATAGCCTGCGCCGTTGGCACGAATGGTGCGGCCGATCACGGCGGGATCCCTGCCGAACCGGCGCGTCCAGAGGCCATGGCCAAGGACCACCACGGGCTGGGCTCCGGGCCTATCATCCGACTGCTCCAGCATGCGTCCAATCGCGACCGGCGCTCCCAGCATCCGGAAGAGGTTTCCGGATACCAGGAGTGCATTTGCCTGTTCCAAGGGCTCGCCCGCGACGGCGGTGGCACCGCCAAGGTAGGTAGTGACCGGGAAACTCCCGACCGCCGCCACATCCGAGAAGACGTCTGGGTAGCGGGCAAAATCCTTGGAGATCGGGACCGAGAACAGCTGTGCCCCACGCTGATGGGGACCGTCGCTCAAGCGGATCCCCGCGTAGGGGCGGGCGCCGAATGCCGCGAGTCGGTCGGGTTCGCGAACCGCCAGGGGGCGAAGCATGACCCGGTCGATGATCGTGAAAATCGCCGTATTAACGCCGATTCCCAGCGCCAGCGTCAAAACCACCGCCGATGTGAAAACCGGGGTTTTCAGGAGAGAACGCGTACTGTAGCGGACATCCTGCAGGATCGAGTCCGGCAGCGCGTATCGCCAGGCGGCACGACTGTCCTCTGCTGCCAGAGCCACGCTTCCGAATGCGCGTCGCGCAGCCAGACGCGCGTCGTTTTCCGACATTCCGGCGGCCCGGCACTCGGCTTCCTTGGCATGAAGGTGGAAATCCATCTCCTCCTTCAGGTCCCGGTCCACCGGGCGCAGCCCGACAATTGCGCCCAGGCGATTCACAAACGACCACAGTCGCATCACGATCCGCATGAACGTTACACCTCCTGAAGCACCCGCGCGATCGCCCCGCTCACACGCCCGTAAGATTCACGTTCCGCTTCGAGATAAGCCCGGCCCAGGCTGGTGAGCCGGTAGTATTTCGCACGGCGCCCAGTGTCGGACTGCCGCCACCCGGCAGCCAGGAGGCCCTGAACCTGGAGGCGCTGCAGCGCGGGGTAGAGCGATCCCTCACCCACCTGAAGAACATCCTCCGTTCGCCGACGAAGGAATTGAGCAATGCCGTACCCATGCATCGGATGTCGAGCGTGCCGGGCGGGAACTCGTTCTGTTTTGTTCTTCGCATGAAACCCATAGGCAATCGATACCTCGTAGACTAATACGTGCTCGATCCGCAATCAGTTCCTCGAAATGTATTACGCCCGGTGCACAGGAAGTTCAAGCTGCCTGCTCGGCCGAAATTCAATCCCGTCCGGGGGTGCCCGGCCCTCGGTTCAGCTTCCGATAAGAAGAATTCTGTCAACTTGGCTCTCGTGCTGGGCCTGGACCGAATCCTTACTGAAAACGATGCCGCAGCATAGAGGGTTTTGGGTACACCTCCGGTATGCGGAGAGAATCTTCGCGCAGGCGACCATGCTGTTTGGCGGACTTGCCCTGCTGCTGGCGTCTATCGGGCTGTTCGGTCTGATGTCCTACTCCGTCGCGCGGCGGACGAAGGATATCGGCATTCGTATGGCACTCGGCGCTCGGCGCCAGGACGTTTTGCGTCAGGTACTGCGCGAGTCCATGATTCTGGTGGCGCTCGGAGTCGCCATTGGACTGGGAATCACAACCGCAGCGGGCCGGCTGATCGCCACCCTCATGTTCGAGCTCTCTCCGGCTGATGGGATGACCATGCTGCTGGCCATAGTCATCATGGTGCTGGTGTCCGCGATCGCTGCATTTCTTCCTGCACGCCGGGCATCGAGAGTCGATCCGCTGACCGCGTTGCGTGATGAATGAAGCGCTCGATAGATACCATTCCTGCAATACATCAATCCGTGAGATCCCTGATATCCGTGGCTGCTTTTGGGGGATAGGCGGTACAAGCTGCATGCGAATTCCGATTCCTCCGGTCCCCGGTCGAGCTCCGCTTCCGATAAGCTTTCCCTGGATTTCCGCAAGAATTCGCCTGCAAATTTCCCCACACCTGTTACATCGCGACAGAAGCCATCTGAATCGCGGATCTGTAAATCATGTCTTTACACGTGTCAAGCATTGCTTTACAATGCTATGGTGATCAAGAGCTTCAGGCACGCTGGACTCAAGATGCTTTTTCAAACCGGCAAAAGCGCGAAGGTGCGGCCTGACCTGCATGCGCGCGCGTTGAGACGCCTGGACGCCCTGGATCAGGCGAGCGCGCTGGCGGATCTCAATTTGCCCGGGATGCAATTCCATCGGCTTCGGGGGAAGCCGACACGTTACAGCCTGCATGTCAACGGCCAATGGTGCATCACTTTCGAATGGGCAGAAGGCGATGCCTATCGCGTTGACCTGGAACAGTATCATTAAGGAAGAAGGCATTATGACCCGTGAATATCCGGTAAATACGCGACCGCGCAGAAAGCCGACGCATCCGGGCGAGCTGCTCAGAGAGGATGTGCTTCCGGCGCTGCGGATATCTGTAAGCGAGGCAGCGCGACAGCTGCGTGTCTCGCGGCAGACGCTGCACCGCATCCTCGCCGGTGACGCGGGAGTGACCCCCGACATGGCCGTGCGGCTCGGCAAGTTTTGCGGCAACGGACCCGGCCTCTGGCTTCGAATGCAGCAGGCTTATGACCTGTGGCATGCGGAACAGCGGCTGGCAAGCGAGCTAACCAAGATCCCCACGGCACCGGATGCTGCTTGATTCATATCCTCCCACTCCGTCAGCTGGTGTGAAACCGGTATCAGGTTTTGGCGCCAGCAGACAGCCGTCATGGCTTCCTTATGCAAAATTTAAAGCCACAACATCGTAAGCGGTAAGCCGGGTGCATCTACTGCAGCTTCGGATTATTGCTTGGTGCATGGGAATCAAGCAAATCACCCGGCCGCGAATAGCTGCAGCGCAAGCGGCTGCAGGTGGTAGAACATTGGCGTAATACGTGTTGCAGGTGATCCAAGGCCGTATTTCTGGAGTCGGACGTTAGGGCCCTCCGCAGAATAACATGTGCACTCTGCTGCGGCCCCCAGGCCGGTTGGCAAGGCGCGAGCAACGCAGCCAACGGGC
>JAFNAG010000490.1 GCA_017860135.1 Acidobacteriota bacterium | reverse complement strand
CAAGCTATCGTTGATTTCGCCGGGAAACGAGGTGGCTGTCTTTACCTTGCCGCCTATTTCGTGGGAGCCCATGCTGACGAGCCTGCCCACCGGTGCGGGAGACATCCCATTGCCCCCGCCACCGCACGATGGCGGGCCGGCCGCGCTGCTGGTGGAAAGTGTGCACCTGGTGCCGGTCGCCCCGAAACCGCTCGTGCTCGACTATGTCGACGCGGTGAAGGCGCAGAAGCGTTTACGGGCGCGATTGCCTCTACCGTACGGCATCTACGCCGACATCGATACGTCCGATCTACCGTTCCACGCCGCCGGCGGTGTTTTCCGGTTGAACACTCCCCAATTCGCCGACGACCTCAACGGCGGTTTGCAGGTCCGCATGGAGCCTGTGCCGCAGGAGCCCACCCCGGGAATGAGCCCGGTGTTTCCCGGGAGCGCGCCAACCGAGAAGACCAACAACTATGCCCAGGGCATGCTGAGCACGAACATTTTCACCGCGTGGACCAGCAGGTTTGAAACCTCGCCGATCGGCGTGCCTCTCGAACGCTACGATCTTTCCGGATACGGGGCGAGCCTGTTCAGCGACTGGCGATTCACAAAGGCCATTGGTCCCATGATCACCCAGGCGCGCTTTGATGTGCTCGTCGGCCGCACCTCCCACGAAGTGATCCAGATGCAGGTCGTCATCGATCCCTGGGAGCCAAGAGCGGTTCGGACTATTACGATCGATCGGCAGGCCGGCGGATGGACATTACGTGAGGACAGCGGATGGCAGCCGGCGAGCGACGGTTTGTTTGAATTTCCGAGCGATGCACCTCAGATTTCACCGGCCTTTGACACGATGCACATCCATAAAGGTGCAATCCAGGGCGTGGTGAACATACGCAACATCCAGCTGGATGCGCCACAGTTCAAGCTTCCCGGCACGGCCGCCATCTATCAGCCAGTGCTGTTTGATGCCGACGTCTGGCTTCGCGACGACGTGGAGATCATTGCGGGCGGCTCCACCGTGGGGGGACGAAAGCTGGTTCCGAGCCGCGGAATTCGGGGCTACATTTTGATCGACAACGTCACGTATAAGAGCGGCGGCGTCCCTTTGCCGCGCCCTGCCGACGCCGCGACTATCAGGGCGCTTCTTGGATTCAAGGGCCCGGCAGTTGCGCCGCTCTCGTGCACGCTGGGTTTCGGTGGGCAGGCGGGCCAACCGGGTCTGCGCCAACGTATCTCTCAGGTCGATGTCAGTTGCGACAACTCGCCCACACCCAACGTGGTGTGTACCGTCCGTGGTGCTCCGGAACTGCCGCGCGACGGCGCATGGAGCACCGCCCGTAAACTGCCCGGTAGTCAGGCGCCGAGCGCGCTCGATCCGAATTTCCCGATTCCGATCGTGCGTCCCGCGGCCGGCGTGGGCGGATCGGATCGCTGGCATCTTGCTGATCCCGTCGACATCTCGCTATTGGGCCCGAACCAGACGCCAGGCACGCTCTACGGGCTGCTGCAGTCGACCGCGACGCAGAGAATCTTTTTTGCTCAAACACAGATAACCAACGCCGCGCTGCCGATACAGACGGCGCAGGCGCCGAAACTGGCGGACGTCGCGGCGCTCTTCAATGCGGCGGGCATCTTTCCGAACCTCGGCGACGCATTTGACTTCAGCTCGGCGAAGGCGCTCGCCGTGAGTCCCGATGGGATCACCTACGACGAAGTGCTGACGATCAACAAGAACGAAGTGTTGCTGATGAACTTCGGCATCATCCAGTTGTTCGTTCAGTACAAAGGAGAGACCGGCGCACAGACTCGCGCCGAGATCCACGTCGATCCCAACGCGAATCCGCGCTGGTCGATTGTGCTGGATCGACTGGCGATCGCGGTGAGGAGTGGAGCAAATACGCTCATCAGCCTTTACGCCACCGTGCGGGCGGACGAGCACACCGCGGCGACAGTCAAGGACCTGAACGTCCGATACGGCAACTTCCTGCGGGTTCTGGAGAGCATCTTCAACAACCTTCAATACGTTGCGCGTTTTCTGCCCGGCGGCAAGGATGCGGGGTTACGGGTCGCGTTCTCACAGGGAAAACTGACGGTGCGGAATGCGTTTGCGCTGCCCAAGCTGCCTCTCGGAACGGGACAGATTACCGATGTGGCCGTGGACATGGGCTTCGACATCGGCCTTTCGCCGCAATCGATCGATTTCGTCGCCGGTCTCGGAAGTTCGCAGAAGCCATTTCGCTGGGTGGTTTCGCCTTTGGCCGGGACCGGTTGCATCCAGGTCGGGGTCAATACGAAAGGCCTGAACGTTTTGGTCCAGGCGGGGATTGGTCTTGGCTTGGCGATCGACCTCGGGATCGTCTCGGGCTCCGCCGCGGTGACGATTGCCGTTGAACTGAGCACGCAAGTCGAGCCGTTCCTGCTGGGCGCGATTCTCTCCGGGCGGGCGAGCGTGGACGTGCTGAGCGGTCTGGCGAGCGTGACGCTTACCCTCGCCGCGGGCCTGGCGGTGGTGCCACCGAACATTTTGCCGCCGTTACCCCCACCGATCCCGGCTCAACTGGGACCTTACGAGATCACGTTCATAGCCTCCGTTGCCGTCGGCATTCACATCACCGTGGCATGGGTAATCGATATCGATTGGGACGATTACTGGCAGTTCAAACAGACCTTCGAGACCCCGACGATCCCGGTGCCGCTCCCGTGATTCGTCGCGTATGCACGAGGTGAGCTTATGGATATTCAAAAACTGACGCTCTCGCTTCTCACCTTTCCCCAAGAATGGACCGGCAACGCGATTGAGGCGCGGGTGCTGCTGATCCCGTCGGGAGATCCGTTTGTGGGGCATTCGGGACTGCCGCCGTTTGCTGGAACAACATGGGAGGTGCGGTCACACGCGGTACCAGGTCCGGACAATCTCTTTCTTCCGGATCCTTCCACGACGCCCGGTACGGTAACGACGCACCACGTGCTGACGCCCCCGGCAAACGCCGTGGCTTTGCTTCAGGCATTACCCGGAACGGCAACGGTGGTGGGCAATCCGCCCAAAGCCTCCAGGGAAGCGAAAGTCCAGAGTCTCCGCGTCAAGAAGGCACTTCCAGATTCCTACATTTCGGCATTTCCCTTCGAACGGCCGCGAACTCTGGACGCAGTGCTGGACGACGAATTTCAGTGCGCATTGCGGGGGACCGTTGGCGGCAGCAAGACCGACCCGCCGCCCAGGAATGAGATTACGTGGGGCAGGCTCATCGCGCTCGCTTTGCGGCAGCCGCTGCTCGCCCGCGAGCTTGGCCTGATTTACGACCTGACGATTCCGATCGCCGACGCGGCGCCCTTCGTCCATGGCGGTTCGCTGTATGTCGAACTCCAGGGAATCATCCCCCTGCCCGACGCCGTCGAGCGGTTCGCCGCGCGTCTGCCGGCGCTCACCGGACCGCGCGCCCTGTTCGCGGCGACGCTCTTGCCGATAGGTTCTGCCAGCCCGGTCAGCTTCGATCAACCGCTGAAGGAAGCCGCGATCTACGACGATGGGTTTGCGAAAATTGTCCACTGTTTTCAGCCGGCGACGGTGGATCCCGCAACGGACGGGCCGACGGAAATGAAGGCGGCCACAGACGTCGGTATAGATGTCGGCTGGGACGACGAGCAGATCATCATCTGGCAGAATCGGCAGATCGATGGGTCCCGGTTATCGCATCGACGTCCGGAACGCGGAGGATCCGAACGACCCGTGGCACTCGTTGTGCAGCGTCTCCGCGCAATTGACGTTCGATCCCAATCCGGCTCTGTTTACGAAACCATTTCAGGGCGAGCTTTCCGTCGAAGCCGGACCTGTCCGGAACACGAGCACGACGGAAACGGTCGCGTGGCTCCCGCGATACTTTGCGCGCTGGCAGGGCGGATCCCTTGTGGTTGGCGACAAGACGCTTTTTCTTTTGTCGCGGAGCAAGCTGGCCAATGCCGCTGCCCTGGCCGCACAAGCGAGCCAATACGTCCCGCAAGATCCCGGCATCGCGCTGCGTTACGGAAACGAGTACGCGTTCCGAAGCCGGCTTGCGGACCTGACGGGGGGCGGCCCCGACGCGAGTCGCGATCCTGTTTACCCGTCTCCCGCTCCGTTTGGCGTGAAGCGCTTCCTGCGCCACGTGCCACCCAAGAGCCTGCGCCTTGGGATCGACCCGCCTCCGGCAGAGGGCGACCAGACGCCTCTTGCGATTCGCACGGTGGACACCATAACGGTGAATCGCCCTCTGCTGGGATATCCCGAGTTTCTCTTCACCGGCGTGAGCCGCGCTGCCGCGCTGGATGGCCCGAATGGTCTCCTGGCGCAGGTCGAGAATGCGTTCCTGGCGCAGGATGCGGTGGGCGTGAACGATCCGGATGTGACGCACGTCCGTATCGAGGTGCAGGTGCGGGCTCCGGCGAACGACCCGGGTCCCGAGGGGAAACGCGATGGGGTTTACCGGAAGCTTTACGCGATCGTTCGAGAGTTTCCGGCGCCGGTGAACCTGAACGACCCGCTTGCGGCCTTACCGCCCTTGACGATCGAGCTGGTTCATCAATTCCAGGCGGACATCGACGTGTTTGCCGCAGCGATGGCGGCGACTCCTCCGCAGCCCGACCAGCCTCTGCCGATTCCATCGTCGCGAGACGTTCGGATCCGGCTCACCCCGTTATGCGCAGACAAACCGAACTATTTTGGCGGCCCGGACGTTCAACAGGGGCTCGTATCCAGTGTCGAAACCCGTTCGGATGAGCCCGCAGAGGGAACGCCGATTCTGGCGCCGAACGCGCCGGAGATGGAGCTGAATGCGGTTTATCTGCGGAGCGCGCCCGACATGGCGACGCGGCTGGCGGACCAGTTGAAGCTTGACGTGTCGGGTCTGACGCTGACGGGTAAGCCGGGGCAGCGCACGGTGTTCGGCGCCTCGGCGGCGCTGCGCCACACGCTTTCGGGCGACAGCGCATCCATCACCTTCGCATCGAAAGCGGAGCTGACGAACCATTGGGTGGTGGCGCTCATGTTCGAAGTCGAGCGCGATTGGACGTGGGACGGCTTCGAGGATCGCAGCTTCGAGTTTCACCGCACCGATGACGGCGGCGATCGGATCGTTGGGCAACTGAACGTCCCCTTCGCTGTCGGCGATCGCGCGCTCGTCGGTATTGAGAACGCGCCGGAAAATCCCCGTTCTCGCACGCGTCTCGTGTTTTTTGACGCCGTTAATCCCAATCCGCCGGAAGGTCAATTCCCGCAGGAGCCCGAGCCATCGTGGAGGGTGATCGCGCGAAGGCGCGGAGCGGCGGAGATCGAGGTGCGGAACTTCTTCATGCGTCTGCCGGTGACCGTCAATCCGCGGCAGGTTCCAAAGTTGCTCTCTGCCGGAGTGGCGTTGTCGCCTTACAAGCGTGACGAGCCCGGCTATTCATCGACCGAACCTCGCAGGAAGGGATTATGGCTCGAATTTGCAGAGCCCATCGAAGACAAGCGCGACCGCTATTTTGCGCGGGTCACGGCCTACGGTCCGGACCCGCTGTTGTCCGGCCAGATCACGCAGGCGCTACTGCCGCTGCCATTGCAGCTCGTGGGTGGAGAGCCCCAGGTAGCCGCGAGATTGCTCGGTTTGCCTCTGCCCGAGGAGATTGCGGAGCTTCCGATCGAGCTGGAACCGATACGCACCATCTTTCCGGACCAGGCTGCGGACAATGCCGGCCTTGACGACATGGAGGAGTTGAAGCCGGCATTGGATAGCGACCGGCATTTCCTGCTGCCGCTGCCCAAGGGCATTAATCCCGACGCGCCGGAACTGTTCGGATTCTGGACCTACGAGATACGTGTCGGTCACAAAGACATGTGGAGCACCGCGCAGGGCCGGTGGGGAAGGCGCCTTCGGGTGAGCGGAGTTCAACATCCGGCCCCGGCGCTTACCTGCACGGTCTATCGCGTTCCGGTTTCACCGGTTCAGATTGCCAAGATCGTCGTGACCGCGCCTTACGCGACGCCGGTTTTCGAGGATCGCAAGCTGACGAATCGTGCCCGGAATGATCCGCGAACGCGTATCTGGGTATTGCTCTATGCGCAGGTTGTGCAGGCGGATGGCACGACATCGCGCAACGTGGTCTTGTCGCGGAGCCTAGCGTATCCGCGCTTTGATGTGGAGGACAACCAGGGTGTGCGGACGAGCACGCGTGATGTGATCGGGATTGCGGAATTTCCCGACGTGTTGGTCAGACAGGCGCTCTCTCGTCTGGCTTTGCCGGAAGACTCGCCGCTTTCAGTGCTGGCGGTCGAGCTCTTTCCAGGAGATGGATTGACGGCAAGCTCGTTCCACGGGCTGGCCGTGACCGGCGCGGCGGGTGGCGTGGTGTTCACGGACAAACCCGAACCGCCGGCCGTGAGCCGGTTCAAGAGACCAGCGATCCGCTGGGTGCGGATTTGGGGACGGAATCGAGCCGCCGGATTCTGCGCGTGTCGCCGCTGACGGCCGTGCCCCCTGCGTGTTGATGGTGACGTGGAGATGAGACACGCCCTTCGACAATCCACAAAGTTCCGGGATGCCGTGTCGCAGGTTGCGCGCAAGCATGGCAAGTTTTTTCCTTACTGACAGGCGTGCCCGAATTCCCATACCATCGAATCCCGGCCTTCGAGGAATCCCTCCATGGGAATCCTGAATAGTGGATCGATGGTTTTCTCTCCCGAGACGACAAGAGGGCAGGGGTCTAGCCGGTTTGGCGCGAGCCAGCTTACAGCGACGATCCCAGCTACACCCCGCCACAGCTGCAAAGTCGCCTCGTCGACATCCTCTGCCTCGAATCCTGGCGTACGCCAAATCTCTTGAGCCAGCACTATCTCGGCTAAGTCGATACTACACTCCCCTTTGTCGGTAGCGAGATCTTACCAGGTTATGATCAGGTCATGAATGCAGGGAGGTCGATACACTCGGTCCCCCCAGAAAATACTCTCTCCAGCGCCTAAAAATACTCTCTCCGGCGTATTTCCTTCCGACGCGAC
>JAFNAG010000489.1 GCA_017860135.1 Acidobacteriota bacterium | reverse complement strand
TTCCTCGGTCACGAAACGCTCGCAGCTGACCAGCGTCTGCCTGCGGATGTAGTCGGCCGGCACCTGTGGAAGGTTCGGCTTGGTGACCTCGATGAAATAGCCGAACACCTGATTGAATTTGACCTTGAGTGATTGGATCCCTGTGCGGCGGCGCTCCCGGGCTTCGAGCGAAGCGATATACTCCCTGCCGCTCGAGCGAAGAGCGCGCAGCTCGTCGAGATCCGCCGAGTAGCCCTGGCGAATGATGCCTCCTTCGCTCAGGGAAACGGGGGGATCCTCGGCAATGGCAGCCTGAATCAGTCCAACCGCGTCCCCCAGGTCGTCGAGGCCGGTCCGGATTCCGCTCAGACGGATGGCAATGAAGCTCCCGATCATCTCGCGGATGCCGGGGATCACAAGCAACGAGTCGCGCAGCGCGAGCAGTTCGCGGGGGTTTGCCACGCCCGCGGTGATGCGGCTGGAGAGACGCTCGAGGTCGTGAATGCAAGCCAGCTTGCGGCTCAGGCGATCCTGCGCGGGGACATCCCGAGTCAAGGCTTCGACGGCCTCGAGGCGGTGCTCGAGGGTTTCCCGGTCGAGCAGGGGTGCGAGCAGCCAGGACTTCAGCATCCGGCCCCCCATGCCGGTGCGCGTCTGGTCCAGAATCCAGAGGAGCGAGCCCTTCCTGCCGCCTTCGAGCGATTCCACCAACTCGAGGTTGGTGACCGTCGAAGCGTCCAGGCGCTGATACCCGGATGTGTCCACAAACCGGAGCCGGGCGATCTTGGCCAGCGAATCGATCTGCGTCGAACGCAGGTAGTGGATCAGCGCGCCCGCGGCGGCCACCGCCAGCGGCCGCGATCCGCACCCAAACCCGTCGAGGCTCGCCACGCTGAAGTGCTCGAGCAGAAGCCGGTGGGCATAGTCCAGGTTGAAGGCCCAATCATCGATGGGGCTGGCAACCCAGTCGCCCGACCAATCCTGCACCAGACGCTGCCGCTGATGTTCGCTGCCGGATTCGGAAAGCACGACCTCACGTGGTCTGAACCGGCTCAATTCGTCGACGGCTCTCTGCCACGCGGATTCGCCATGGAAATCGGTCGCCAGGAAATCGGCGGTTGACAGATCCATGAACGCAAGCCCAAGGCCCTGCTCCGTTTGTGCGAGGCTGGCGAGATAGTTGTGCTCCTTGGACTCGAGGAGCATTTCTTCGACGACGGTCCCGGGCGTCATGACTCGTGTAACTTCTCGATGCACCAGCTTTTTCGCCGTGCGCGGATCTTCGACCTGCTCGCAGATCGCGATCTTATACCCCCTCTTGAGGAGGCGGACAATATAGCCGTCGACGGAA
Source organism: Acidobacteriota bacterium (assembly GCA_017860135.1). GTDB lineage: Bacteria > Acidobacteriota > UBA6911 > UBA6911 > UBA6911 > JAFNAG01. Next base: position 2,365 of record JAFNAG010000489.1, on the reverse strand, counting down.
TGATAGGGAACGCCGCACATGGGTATGGGAGCACCGCCCTTGTCCTTGTTGCGCGCGGTCAGCGTAATCTCGAGCTCACGGGATGCGGTCACAGCATCCTCGTAAAACATCTCGTAAAAATCGCCCAGACGGAAGAAGACCAGCTTTCCGGGAAAGCGCCGCTTGACGTCGTGGTACTGCTTCATCATCGGAGTCAAGTCTTCCATGGGCGGCGCCGTCATTATTATGATCTTTCGAGCTTCGCGAAATACGGTGACGAGCAAGAATGGAGCGCTGGAGTCCCGCCCGCGCTCGACTGCGGCTCGAATCCTGATTCAAGTGCAATTCTTGTCATTGTATGTTGCGAAATTCAACAAATTCCCCGGCTCCCTGCCGCCGGAGCCGGCGCCCGGCCACACTCTTCAAGCCGGGACCGGCGATGCCCGGAATCGCAGGAGGTGAATGGAAGCAAGCGGCAATTCAGATCAGCATTGCGGAAAGGCTGCGGGCAGACCTTTCGGGAAACAGAGAACTGTCCCGGACGGCTGCGGCGCCGGAGCCGCGCCGCGTGGATCATCCCTTTCCTGACATCTGAATCGACGGGAAATATCTCTAATCCTTGTAGTTAAAGAATCACCAGTATATAATCGGCAACTACGGTTGTCAATTGTGCAGGGGTTTTGGGGTGCAATCGGAAGTGAGACTCAACAAAAAAGAACCTGTCAATTGTCATTTGGGGGCTCGGCAGGTTGACTCTGCGCTCGGCTGCTTCACCCGCTCCGAACGCGATCAGGACCGCACGGGCCGAGGGTTTGCAGCGGCCAGATGACAAATGACCATTGACCATTGATACGTTCTATTTTCGTTGATCGTTGCGCGACATAAGTTTTGCGAGGATTGAGTCTCACTTCCGATGGCACTCGGGGATTTGTTTTTGAAGCTGCTGTCTCTCGACACATCGACTCCCAGAGGGAGTATCGCTCTGCTGAATGGTGAGGAACTGGCGGCCGAGTTGCGCCTGCTGTCGCTCGCGGGTCATTCCTCACGGCTGCTTGAAAACATTCGATACCTGCTTGGGTGTGCGGGGTGGAAGCTCGGCGACCTGAATTTGATCGTGGCTTGCATCGGGCCGGGATCTTTCACCGGGATCCGCATCGGGGTTGCAACCGCGCTGGGGCTGGCGCAAACGCTCGGAATACCATTCGCAGGCGTTTCCGGACTCGATGCGCTCGCGCGTCAGCTCCCGGGGCATAACGGCCGCATCGGTGCGGCTATGGATGCCCAGCGTGGGCAGGTATTTTACGCGGAATACAGGAGCGAGAATGGCAGGATTCGACTGCAGGCAAAACCTGCTCTTCTTTATCCCCGGGATCTTGCGGGGCGCGCCGGAAAAGGACGCGTGACGCTGATCGGCGACGGCGCACAGCGCTATGCTCGTGAATGGAACCGGGGCGCGGGACAGCGCCGCCTGCACTTCGTGGAAGTCGACTTGTTTCTGGCCGCCGCCCTGGGGCGGATCGCCCTTAAGCGCAAGCAGTCCTGGCGCTCCGGGGAGTTTCTCCACACGGAGCCTCTGTACATCAGGCCGCCCGACGCAATGCGAAGGAAGGCGAGTCGACCGTGAGAGAGACCGGATTGATTCAAATCGACACTCTCCATCCCCAGGATACCGAGGAGCTCGAGGAGATCGAGGGACTCACCAACCTCTGCTATTGGGGAACGGAGCACTATAAGAGATTCCTCCAGCAGCCTGAATATTTCGGCCGCAAGGCGATCGCCGGCATCGGGTCGGATGGAAACCGCATGGTCGGTTTTTTCTTCGCACGCGCGGTTCTTGAGAACCTGGAACTGCTGAAAATAGGGGTATATCCGGATTTTCAAGGGCGGGGAGTCGGGACTCTCCTCTTGCAGGCGGCGTTTGTCGAGGGGCTCCGGCGCGGGTGCCTGCGTTGCTTCCTCGAAGTGCGCAAATCGAACGAAGGCGCGATGCGGTTTTACTTCGGCCACGAGTTCCGGATCGCAGGAGAGCGTACCAACTATTATACCAATCCTTTGGAGGATGCCTGGATCATGGAGCGCTACCTGTAGCCGGGAATTTCACGAATTTCACAATAGCTCCCGCCTGAGGACGCGCCTTGCCCTGATTCGTGCAATCCGTGGCTGATGCGTTTGCTTTTTCCTAGGCCGGCGGCGCGTCGGCGTTATGGAAGTAGGTGTCTGTGTGGTCCAGCCAATCCTGGCGGATTGGGCTGAAGCAGTCGAGGGCGAGAGTCTCTTCCAGTGCCATGGCTTTGTGTGCAACGCCCGGCGGGATTACGAGGACCTGCCCCGGGACCAGGACGAACTCCTGATCCGGCAGCCAGAAATGCAGCGCGCCGTGAAGTAT
>JAFNAG010000488.1 GCA_017860135.1 Acidobacteriota bacterium | reverse complement strand
CGCGCTCCAGTCCAGCATGTTTTATCAGCTGGGAGTGCGCAACGAGGAACACGATTTCGTCGAAGAAGAGATCAGGAGGCTCTTGGCGGAATTCGGCGCCGAGGCTTACAGCATTCCGCCGGAGTTTGTCGTCCAGGTCAATCGTTTCATCCACCAGTACCAGGAGCGGGACCGCCCCAATATGGAACGCGCCATGGGCCGGGCCCGGGGCGATCTCGAAGCGGTGCGCGCGTCCTTTGCCTAACAGAACCTGCCCCGGGATCTGGCTTACATGGTGCTGGTGTAAAGCGCCTTCATCGCCGGCAGCGCCAGCCCTGCCGGCGCCGCCGGCCTATGGCAGTTCACGGCGGAGACCGCGCGCGCCTACGGCCTGCGGGTGGACGAGACCGTGGATGACCGCCTGGACGCCCGCAAATCCACCGGGGCCGCCGGCCGGTATATCCGGGAATTGATCCTCGACTTCGGGACAGGGAGCTCGGTGATGCTGGCTCTCGCCGCCTACAACCTGGGTCCCGGAAACGTCAAACGGGCGGTGCGCAAGGTGGACGACCCGATCAAGGAGAGGAATTTCTGGTATCTGTACCGCGTGCGGGCCCTTCCGCAGGAAACCCGGGAATATGTTCCCAAGATCATCGCCGCCATGATCATCGGCCGGAATCCGCAGCGATTCGGGTTTGGATGAAGCTTGAGTATCGAAATAACTGCATGCCAAAACCATGACTTCCGACCATGCGACCCTGAATGGCTCCCCCGAACCTCCATTCTCACATGTTTGCACGGCTTGACGCGCACGGGCGAAAGAACAGTGAGCGCGGGCTTCAGCCCGCGCTCTTCGGATCGGGTGAGCTCTCCATTCTGGGATATTCACTTGTTTTAAAGCGCACGGGCTAAAGCCCGTGCTCACTGGCGAAAGCCCGTGCTCACTGGCGAATTCCAAAGGGGTATTATTCGCACCAGGCGCGGGCGTTCTGGAACATGGTGAGCCAGGGCGAGGCCTGCAGCGAATGCTTCCAGGGTTCCGGCATCCAGCCCCATTGCCACTTCAGGAACGTCCTTTCCGGGTGCGGCATCAGCGCTAGGTGCCGGCCGTCGGGAGAGCAGAATGCGGTGACTCCCCGCGTCGAGCCGTTCGGGTTGAAAGGATAGTCTTCGGTCGGTTCCCCGTCGTCGTTTACGAAGTAGCAGGGAACCAGTTTTTTCTCGATCGCCTCATCCAGGATCCCGGGATCAGGGCAATACAGGCGGCCTTCACCATGCGCCACCCAGATTCCCGCGATCGAGTTTTCCATTCCCCGGAACATGATCGCAGGGCTTTCGACGATCTTCATGGCCACCCAGCGCGACTCGAACCGGCCGGAAGCATTCCGGATGAACCTGGGCTGCCGCGTGTCGGGGATTCCGGCCCAGGGGATCCAGCCCAGCAACGCCATGAGCTGGCAGCCGTTGCACACTCCGAGAGAGAATGTGTCGGGGCGGCGGTAAAACGCGTCGAACATCTCCCGCAGCCGGTCATGGAACCGGATGATTCCCGCCCAGCCCTTCGCGCTGTCCAGCACGTCGGCATACGAAAAGCCGCCGACGAACACGAGGCCGCGAAAAGCGTCCAGATTCGCCGCGCCGCGCAGCAGGTCCGACATGGTGACATCCCAGGGCTCAAAACCGGCGGCGAAGAACGCCGACGTCATCTCGCGATCCCCGTTGCTCCCCTCCTCGCGCAGAATCGCCACCTTCGGCTTGTTCTCTTTCCCCAAAATGGCTTCCGCCGTCGGTTGAGGCTGGAACGAGAGGCGGTACCCGGGGCCGCGGCGGTCGTGGCGGCCTGCCTGCTCGCGGGCGCGCGCCGGATCCATCTGCAGTTCTTCGATCCGGTCGCTGATCGCTTCCCACTCGGCCAGAAGTTCCGGCGTCGCGCAATCCAGCACGGTTGCGCCATCCCGAACGATCTTGACCCGCCGCTCCCGGCAGGTCTCTCCCAGGACGCGGAAGGGCACGTTCCTGCTTCTCAGCAATGAGCACACGAGCTCTTCGTCCGGGATCAGCACCTCGACAACCAATCCCAGCTCCTCGCAGAAAAGCTGAGGAATCGCATCGGCTTCTTTCCCGAGCACGATATTGGCGCCGCAGTTGCCTGCCATGATCATCTCGGCCACCGTCGCCGCCAGGCCGCCGTCGCTCCGGTCGTGGCCGGCAAGCATGCGGCCGTCCGTGATGAGGGCCTGCACTGCCTCGAACGCCCGCTTCAGCAGTTCCGGATCGTCCACATCCGGGGATTCGTCGCCGACCTGTCCGAAAGCCTGGGCGAGCGCCGACCCTCCGAGCCGATTTTTGCCGGGCGCCAGATCGAGGAATATCAGCAGGCTTTCGCCCGGACGCTTGAGGTCCGGCGTGACGACGCGCGTGATATCGGGCATGGAAGCATAGGCGGATATCACCACCTGGCCGGGCGCTTTCACCATCTCGGCGCCGACGCGAGCCGCCATCGAGAGGCTGTCTTTGCCGCCGTCGGCCGCGATCCCGAGACGGATCATCAGGTCCCGCAGCGCCACGGCCGCATCATACAGCGCAGCGCCTTCTCCTGGAGTCTTGGCCGCCCACATCCAGTTGACGGAGCACTTGATGTGTGTGAGGTCGGAAATGCGCGCCCACAGGATGTTTGTCACCGCCTCCGCCACCGCCATGCGCGCGCCGGCGCGCACATCCACGAGGCTCTTGACGGGCTGCTCGCCGATCGCGATGGCGGCGCCTGTGACGCCGAAATGGCTTTGGGCGACAACGGCGACATCGGCCACCGGCAACTGCAGCGGACCGCAGCACTGCTGGCGCGCGACGAGCCCGGTGACGCTGCGATCCACTTTTCGCACCAGGTAGCCCTTGGATCCGACCGACGGCAGGCGGAACACCCGGCGCAACGCTTCGCGGACGGTCAGGTCCGGGGGCAGGCGGAGCGGCTCGGAAGGATGGGGAAGCCGGTGCAATTCGAAAGTCTTTTGCGGGATGGCGGTCAGGATGGGAGCGAGTTCCAGGTCGACCGGGGTGGAATCGTTTTGAGCGTCGTGCACCACGATCCGCCCGTCGCCGGTCACTTCGCCGAGAACCTCGCAGGTCACCTTCTCGCGCGCGCAGATCGACTGGAATTCCTCGAGCCGGTCCGGGGGGAGCAGCAGCGCGGTCCGCTCCTGGTATTCGGCGCCCCAGATTTCCATGACCGACATGGTCTTGTCGCCGAGCGTGATGTTGCGGATCTCGATCCGCCCTCCGGCGGGATCCACCAGCTCTGTGAGCACGTTGCAGGGCCCGCCTGCCCCCTGATCGTGGATGCTCACGATCGGGTTCCGCTCGCCCATTTCGATGCAGGCGCGGATCACCCGGTTCATCTTCTGCTCCATTTCGGCATCGCCGCGCTGCACGGCGCTGAAGTCGAGCTCCTCCCTGTTTTCGCCCTGGATCATGCTCGAAGCGGCGCCGCCGCCGATGCCGATGCGGTACGCCGGGCCACCGATCTGAATCACAAGCATTCCCCGCTGCGGATCGGACTTTTGGCGATGGCGCGCGTCCAGCTGGCCTGCGCCGCCGGTGAACATGATCGGCTTGATCCACTCTCTGCGGCTCCCGTCCGCGAGCCGCAGGCCGAAGGAGCGGGTGAATCCCTGGATTACGGGTTCGCCGAACTTGTTGCCGTAGTCGGAAGCACCGTTGCT
>JAFNAG010000487.1 GCA_017860135.1 Acidobacteriota bacterium | reverse complement strand
GTGCGCTCTTGCCTGGGGTCAGGCCACCAGCGGCGAAATTACCGGTGTGGTGACCGATGCCTCGAAGGCGGTAATCCCCGGGGTGGAAGTGATTGCCACCAATGTGGCCACCGGGATCTCACGCAACGGACTTACGGAGACCAACGGCCTCTACCGCATCAATCTGCTGCAGCCGGGTCCCTATACCGTGAAAGCCTCGATGACGGGATTCAAGACCGCTGTCCGCGAGGGAATCACGGTTTCGGTAGGGCAGATGGCGCGCGTTGATCTCACGCTGGAGGTCGGAAACATCTCCGAGACTGTCACTGTGAGCGGCGAAGCCTCGCCCATCGAGACCGAGCAGGGGCGCGTTTCCACGCTGGTGGACAGCAAGCGCATCCTGGACATGCCGCTGAACGGCCGGAACATCTATACCCTGATGACGCTCGCGCCGGGAGCAGTCAATTCCACTGCGACAGTGACAGAGCCCGGTGCAGGTGGGTCTGACAATACCGATACCGCCTCGGTCAATGGCGGACGCATCAATTTCAACGGCTTCTGGCTCGACGGCGTCACCAACAAGGGTCTGAGCGGGGGATCAAGCTTCGCTCCGACTGCGGACTCGATCCAGGAATTCCGCATGGAAACCATGAATTTTTCCGCGGAATTCGGAGCCTCCGCCGGATCAGTGGTCAATGTGGTTTCGAAGTCGGGGACGAACGATTTCCACGGAACGGCATATGAGTTCCTGAGGAACGACAACGCCGATGCCCGTGAGTTCTTCGATTCGGACAAACCGGAATACAAGCGCAATCAGTTCGGGGCATCCTTCGGGGGGCCGATAAAGAAAAACTCCACGTTCTTCTTCGCAACTTACGAAGGCCTGCGCCAGAAGACCGGCAACTCGACAGTGCATACGTTCGAAACCCCGGAGTGGTCCAATTATGTCCAGCAATACGGAGCGCCGGTAGCCCAATTCCTCTACAAGAACTACCCGCCAAGCAGGCCGGTCACCGATGTTACCGACACGGTGGGTGACTATTTGGCGAGTTGGGGTTTCACCGCGGATGCATCGCAGGCTGAAGTGGATTCGTTCCTCGGCAGCACGTTCGGCTCCCCGGCCGGAGCGCTTTCCGCAGCCGCCGGGTTGCAGGGGGAAGTGAGCTACTTCATCCCGGACAGCTTCAGTTCGGACCAGTATTCCATCCGGCTGGATCAGGAGTTTCGCGGGGGAAAGGACAAGCTGTTTGGCCGCCTCTATTGGTACGGGAGCACCGGCGTGATTCACGCTCTTTCGCAACGAGCCGCCTTCGACTCCCCGCAGGAAATCGAGGGTTGGGCTCCTTCGATCAGCGAAACCCACATCTTCACGCCGACGACTGTGAACGAGTTCAGAGTCGGTTTCAACCGTAACCGGAACGATATCTATGCCGGGGATCCCGGCGTGCCCCACTATTTGGATGCCAACAGTGGCACCAACTCCTTCGGAGCCTACAGCGGGTATCCGCAGCTGTTTACGGAGAACGTGTACAACTACACCGATGTTGTCAACATCACCAAGGGCAAGCATGGCATGAAGGCCGGGGTAGAGTTCCGCCGCAACCAGGAGAACAGCGACTTCAATGTGGGGCGGCCGAGCTATTACTTCTATAATCTCGTGTATCTTGCCCTGGATGATCCCTACTACCAGATCGCCGGTGTGGACCCCCACATCACCGACGGGAGCCGCCTTGCTGAGCTCTCGAGCAACGGGCGCGGCTGGCGCAACACCGAGTTCGGAGCCTTCTTCAACGACGACTGGAAAGTCCTGCCCAACCTCAGCATCAATCTCGGTGTTCGCTACGACCTGTTCACGCGCCTGACTGAAGTTCAGAAGCGTGCGACATCGTTCGATATGACCAACGGGGACAGCCTCTGGTATCGTGTCCAGAACGGAGATTTCTCGACCGCGGATTCGCTGTCTGAGGGCGACCACAACAACTTCGCGCCCCGCATCGGCTTCGCGTGGGATCCGTTCAACGACGGGAAGATGTCGGTCCGCGGCGGCTACGGTGTGGCTTACCAGGCGGGTGTATACAATCCGCTGGCGAACTCGCGCTGGAATCCGCCGTATTACAGCTTCAACCTGATCTGCGACGTCTGTGGCTACGAGAACGCGGTCGTTCTCTATGGCCCGCAGACGCCGGGGGAGGCCGTAACCTCCACGGGGCCAAATCCCAACACCGGTGCTCGCTTGTTCGAAGGCAACATCATTGCCTACGAACCGACGAACAACAACTCCACCTATCTGACCGGTATCGCCAACCCGCGAATGCGCGACCCCTATGTCATGAGCTGGTTCTTCGGGATCCAGCGCGAGCTTATGCGCAGCTTGGCCCTGGAGGTTAATTACGTAGGTACCGCCGGCAGAAAGCTCATCCGGGCTGAGGACTTCAACCGGTTCACCGGTGACCGGCTCGGCTGGATCTCGCCGACCGGCACGTTCGAAGGAGACACCGGTCTGAACCGGCTCAATACCAGCTACGGCCGTCTGAGGTTCTGGGAGAACTCCGTCACATCTTCGTACAACGCCCTGCAGACTCAGATCTCGAAGAGGTTTACGAGCGGCTGGGCGCTGACCGGCAGCTACACCTGGGCGCACAGTATCGACCTGCGGTCCACCTGGCACAGCGGTGCCACCACGAGCAACGGTGCTCAGGAAGGCTACTCGACGAACGTCAACAATATCGCCCTCGATCGAGGGCGCTCTGTCTTCGATGCCCGTCACCGTTTCGTCCTGAACGGGATCTGGGATCTGCCGCTGTTCACAAGCAGTCGTACGCTGATCCAGAACCTGTTCGGCGGGTGGCAGGTCAACGGCATCCTGGCCCTGCAGTCGGGTCAACCGTTCACACCGTATGTCAGCCAATCCTTCAGTGCAGGCGGAGACTTCAACGCGGACGGGGCCAACACCGACCGGCCCAACACGCCCAGCATCGGAAACACAGTTGACTCCGAGAAATCCTCCTGGGTCAATCCTGCGGCCGGCCCGTTCAACATTGCTACGGCCAACGAGAATGGAATTCCGTCCACAGCGGAGAAGAAGGCCTTCTTCGGTCTGCCGGAACCCGGCCAGGATGGGAATCTGGGCCGCAACACGTACGAAGGCCCCGGATTCGCGAACCTCGATTTCTCGCTTTTCAAGAACTTCAAGATTCCCCAGATCAATGAGCAGTCGATGGTGCAGCTTCGCTTCGAGTTCTTCAATATGTTAAACCGTGTGAACTTCTATCAGCCCACGAATACTATCAATAGCACCTCGTTCGGCCGTGCGACGGATACCTTCGCCGCGCGCCAGATCCAGTTCGGCCTGAAGTTCATCTTCTGAGCTGACAGGTCACTCTGGCAAAAAGGCGGGCGCCCTTCGGGGCAGCCCGCCTTTTTGTCTTAGGGAGGAATTCAGAATGCAGAACTCAGAATGGGGATGGTGGGGGAGCGCGTTATTTTCGACCGTATCGCCGGCTTTGAGCAGTGCGAAGGACAGATTCAGGCGTGCCTGGTGGTAATCCGATTTGATCGAGAGCGCTTTCCGGTAGGATGCAACCGCATCCGCGATATTCCCAAGATTTGTCTGGGCGATGCCGAGGGAGTTATAAGTCAGTGCATCAGCTGCCCCCAGGTTGATTGCGCTCTCGAGCGATGCCGACCCTTCTGCGTATCTTCCGGCATCCACCTCGGTGATGCCGAGCGACTTCACCGCATGCGCATCTCCCGGGCGCTCGCGCAGGATATCCCGGTAGATACTGATTGCCTCCTCGTACTTCTTCTGCCGGGTATAGAGCAATGCGAGTTGCCGGCGCGGGTTGAGCCGCGCAGGATTTTCTTTCACCAGAGCCTGTAGAATCGCTGCGGCCTCATCTCCTCTTCCCAGCCTGGCAAGGGCGGTCGCGCGATTCAGCTCGGTCAACTCGAAAGAGGGGTTCAAGTCCCGTGCACGCTCGAAATCCTCGAGCGCAGCCTGAAATTCGCCTGACTTTAGCTTGTTAACACCCAGGGAATAATGTGCAATGAAGAGTCCGGGCTCCTCCCGGATCACCTCGCCGAGGAGCGCGCTGGATTTGCTCAGCGCCCCCGCATCCGTAGCTTGCAGCGCCAGCAGTACCTTGTTGAACTGGCCTATTTTGTCTTTTGGATCGGCGAGGCCCGGCTGGCCGGGGCCCTGCTTTATCGGGACCGAGACTGCCACATAACCAAGGGCCCTCAACGCCTCTATCCTCTCGGAGTCTGTCGATGACGCGGCGCCAGTCTGGTTCGCCATCCTCGAGCGTGCCAGATTCAGCTTCTGACGGAGCCCATCTGCCATTGCGCGCCGCGTGGCGTAGAGGTTCGACTGCTCCTCCGGGTCTGCCACCAGGTCGTACAGCTCAGGGCTCGGTGCCTCGATGTACTTGAAGTTGCCTTCAACGAAGGCCGCGAGTTCACTCCACCCGAATGTCGTGCGGGGGTAAAGGGTCTCTCCGTAGGCGATCGAGGCAGAGGCTCCGCCCTTTCCCAGAACCTGCGCCAGCAGTCCCCTACCCTGCATCGGGACTTGCCTGTCAGCCTGTGCCTGTGCAACCTGGACTATAGTAGGGGCGATGTCAACGGATGCCACTACATCCCGTATGCGCGGCGCCTGCTTGGTGGCTCCTTTCGGAAGCTTCACGATCAGAGGAATGCGCAGCGTCGCCTCGTACAGAAAGAAACCGTGCTCATACTCCTCGTGCTCCCCCCGCCCCTCGCCGTGATCGGAGACGGCGACGATCAGGCTGCGGTCCCAGTCACCGTTCGCCCTGAGGGCATCGAACAGACGGCCCAACTCGTGGTCCGCGTAGGCGACTTCTCCTCCGTAAAGGTCACTGGCGTATCTGGAATGGAAAGGCTCCGGCGGGTTGTAGTCATGGTGCGGGTCGAACAGGTGAACCCAGAGGAAATAGGGCGTCCTTGGCTTCTTGCTGAGCCAATCGTTCGCCAGCGTGATCGTTTCACCGGCCTTGCGCTGAACGTTCCCGGGATTGACGCCCTGGAACTCCTTCGGCTCGAAGTGGTCGTAGTAATAATCAAAGCCCTGATTGAATCCCCAGACGGAGTCGAGGACATAGGCGCTGACAAAAGCCGCAGTATTGTATCCAGACCTCTTCAGTATCGATGCCAGCGTAGGGAACCCCGCGCGCAGACCCGATGACGTGAAGTCGCGGACACCGTGAGTCGGCGGGTAGGTCCCGGTAAGGATTGACGCGTGCGACGGTGGTGTCATTGGCGCCTGGCAGTAAGCTCGATCGAAG